>NZ_BAABHS010000010.1:0-302513 GCF_039542225.1 Yinghuangia aomiensis
GGGGTGGGGTCGGCCGCGGGGGTGGGGGCGGGGATTGGGGGGAGGGGGTTGAGGCTGGGGGTGACGTTGGTTGTGTCGGCTGTGGGGCCGGGGGCAGCTGCGGACGGGTGCGCGGTTGGCGGCGCGTCTTCCGCTGTGAACGGTGCTGCGGCGGCGGCCGGTTCGAGTTGGTGGGCGGCGAGCGGCGGGTCGACGGTCGCGGCCCGGCTCCCGTGATCGCGTGGGTCTGCGGCGGTCGTTGCCTGAGCGGTCGGCTGCGGGGTTCGACGGCGGGCCGCGGGGCGGCTTCCGCTTGGGGCCGGCGCATCGGCTGCGAGTGGTTCACCCGCCGCCCCACAGGCGGCGCCCTCGCCGACGGTCGCTCCGACGTCGGCCGCGCCGGTGGCCTGCGGTGCGGGGGTGAGCGTGGGCCGGTTTGCGCCGCCGGGTGTCCGATTCATCGGGATTCCTCGGGTTTTCCTCTAGATTCGGCTTCGTGAACGGGTACCCGCCTCCCGCCGTCCGACTCCCGGCTATTCGCGCGACAGCCCGGCGCACGGCCCGCGCGTCACGGGCCCTGGCCGGCGCCTGCCATCCGCTGCCCACGGTCGCGGTGACCGCCCTGGTCACCGCCGTTGCCGCGGCTGCGGGACGGGGCGCGTCCGGCACTGCGGCG
Source organism: Yinghuangia aomiensis (assembly GCF_039542225.1). Lineage (NCBI taxonomy): Bacteria > Bacillati > Actinomycetota > Actinomycetes > Kitasatosporales > Streptomycetaceae > Yinghuangia > Yinghuangia aomiensis. Next base: position 656 of record NZ_BAABHS010000010.1, read on the forward strand.
GTCGCGCTCGCGGTCCTCGCGGGGCAGTTGTCCGTCGGATGGGCCAACGACGCGCTCGACGCACGGCGCGACGCCGCCGTCGGCCGGGTCGACAAACCGGCGGCCGGCGGCGCTCTCGCGCCGCGCGTCGTCGCCGTGGCAGCCGCGACCGCGCTCGTGCTGTGCGTACCGCTGTCGCTGCTGAGCGGTACGCGCGCCGCAGCCGCGCACCTCGCGGGCGTGATCGTCGGCGGCTGGGCCTACAACCTCGGATTCAAAGCCACGTGGTGGTCCCCGCTGCCCTACGCGATCGGGTTCGCGTCGCTTCCCGCGTTCGTCGCGCTCGGCCTGCCCGGGCACCCGTGGCCGACGTGGTGGGCCGTGCTCGGGGCCGCGTTGCTCGGGGTCGGCGCGCACCTGGTCAACGTGCTGCCCGACCTCGCCGACGACCAGGCCACCGGCATCGCCGGACTCCCGCACCGGATCGGCGCGACGTGGTCACGCCGCTGCGCCGCGGTCGTGCTGGCCACGGCCCTCGCCGTCATTGCGTTCGGGCCGCCGGGATCTCGGGAGTTGAGCCCGGGCACGCCCGTACTCGTGGTCATGGGGGTGGCCGGAGGCGTCGCGGTGGGCGGCGTTGCGTGGCTCCTTTTGTTCCGCCAACGATCGAGCGGCGAAAACGTCACACCGTCTTCTCGGGCGAGTGACCGATCTGTTCGAACACGCGCGGGCATTCGAACTGACGACACCGCGACGGCGTCTGCACTGCCGCAGATCCGCACCCCGGCAACCTTGAGCCGGCCCGGCCTGGCGATGCCCGGGACCGACACCACGGCCACACCGACAGGCTCCACCGTGGCCACGCCCCAAACCCGCACCGCGACGACCCCGCAACCGGCGGACGTAGCGCCACAAGCCGTCGCCACAGCCACGGCCGCAGCCACGGCCACGGCTCCGGCGTCGACCCACGCACAGCCCCTCGGCGTGATCACGCCGAGCCCGTCACCCTCGACGACGCCCCGCCCGTCCACGCCCCAAGCCATCGTCGCGGCCCCGCCCGCATCGCCACCGGGAACAGCGAGCGACGCGCCGCGGGAATCCGCGGCCCCTCGGGGTAACGCCGCCGACGGACAAGGCGGAGCCTCAGCCGAGCCTGTGGCCGGGGGCGCGGCGGCGAACCCGGCGACGGGTCCTGCCACCCCGATGACACCGGCCGACTCCGACGCACCGACGCCGCCGACGACCGCCGAGGCACCGCACCTCGGCGCGGCGGCGCGGAACTTCCGGTCTCCGGAGCGGCCGCAAGACACCGACTCCGCAATGCGCACCGAAACAACCCCCACCGCCCGCCGTGATCGACTCCCTTTCCGCATCGCGATCGCCATCGCAGCGCTGGCCGTCATCCTCCTCATCGCCCACGGAGGTCAGATCGCCTGAGTGCGCGGCCGAATCCCCGGCGATGCCCGCCCCTCACCACAGACTCGCGCGGCCGGGAACAGCGAACGCGGACCAGCCCTTCCGGCCGACGCCGACGCCGACGCCGACGCCGACGCCGACGCCGACGCCGCGCCCGACCCCCGCCTGCCCCCCGCCACGTTCGCCACCACCAGCCACCGCGCGAGGACAGCCACGCGGGCTGTGACCTGGTGATCGACGCGGTCAGGGCAAGGCCCGGGTTGACGGTGATGGGGAGCAACATCGGGAAACGCGGCACCGGCACCATCCGCAGCCCGAACCCGCGGGCGCCCGGGACGCGCTGTACGACGGCCTCCCGGACCGTCGCCGCACCGAGCGCGACCCGAGGCCCACCTGCCCCAAACCGCCGTAACCCCGTCCTCGTACCGCGCCACGCCGTCCGCCCGCACCCCCGACCTGGTCGCCCCCGCCCAGCCCTTCCCCCGCGGCGGCGCCCCGCCCAGATCGCGCAGAGACTGGATCTATGGCCTCTCCACGCGACCCCGTCGACCCCGGCAGGACTCCCGCGTCCGACATCGGCGACTCCACCGCGTCCGACGCCGCCAACCGCCATGCCGCCGGCACCGGCGCTTCCGGCCCCGGCAACCCCACTGCCTCGGGCGCAGGCAACCGCGGCGATCCGACAAGCCCCAAGGGAGCTGACAACGCCACCAACCCCAAAGACCCCAGCGACCCCAGCGCCCCCAAAGACCCCCACAAGCCCACCGAGCCGCAAGACCCCCACTCCCACCCCCACCCCCACACCCCCCTGACCGACTGGCCCGAAGACGCCGACTACTCCCCGGACGAACGGATCGTCGTCAACCTCGGCCCCCAGCACCCCTCCACCCACGGCGTACTCCGGCTGATCCTGGAACTCGATGCCGAGACCGTCGTCGAATGCAGGCTGGGCGTGGGCTATCTGCACACCGGGATCGAGAAGAACTGCGAGTACCGGACCTGGACGCAAGGCGTCACGTTCGTGACCCGCGCCGACTACCTCATGCCGGTCTTCAACGAACTCGTCTACTGCCTCGGTGTCGAACGGCTGCTCGGCATCACCGACGACATTCCGCCCCGGGCCAACGTCATCCGGGTCCTGCTCGCCGAGTTGAACCGCATCTCGTCGCACCTGGTCGCCATCGCCACCGGGGGCATGGAGATCGGCGCCCTGACCGTGATGACGTTCGGGTTCCGTGAACGCGAACTGATCCTCGACGTACTCGAACGCATCACCGGGCTGCGCATGAACCACGGCTTCGTCCGGCCTGGCGGAGTCGCCCAAGACCTGCCCGACGATGCCGAGACGCACGTGCGCGAACTCATCGCCACACTCACCGAACGGCTGCGCGACTACGAGCAACTGCTCGACGAGAACACCGTGTTCAAACGGCGTACGCAAGGCGTCGGCTACCTCGACGTCACCGGCTGCCTCGCGCTCGGCGTCACCGGGCCGATCCTCCGGGCCGCCGGGCTGCCGCACGACCTTCGCAAGACACAGCCGTGCTGCGGGTACGAGACCTACGAGTTCGCCGTCCCCACCACCGACACATGTGACGCGTACGGCCGGTACCGCGTCCGCGTCGCCGAGATGAAGGAGTCGCTGCGGATCGTCGCGCAGTGCCTGGACCGGCTCGAACCCGGCCCCGTCATGGTCGCCGACAAGCGGATCGCGTGGCCCGCGCAGCTTGCGCTCGGTGCGGACGGGCTCGGCAACTCGTCGGACTACATCAAGACGATCATGGGGGAGTCGATGGAAGCCCTCATCCACCACTTCAAGCTGGTCACGGAAGGCTTCCGGGTACCCGTCGGCCAGGTGTACACCGCCGTCGAATCGCCGCGCGGCGAGCTCGGCTGCCACCTGGTCAGCGACGGCGGCACCCGGCCGTACCGCGTGCATCTGCGCGACCCGTCGTTCACCAACCTCCAGGCCGTCCCGCTGATGGTCGAGGGCGGGCTCGTCGCCGACGTCATTGCCTCGTTGGCCAGCACGGATCCGGTGCTGGGCGGCGTCGACCGGTAGGCGTCGGCCGCCGGAGACCGGGACGGGTGCGCCGACCCGGGGCGGTGCGAGGATGGAGACGTAACGCACCACAAAACGCCCGAGGGGGCGAAATGTCTGCGATCAAGGAGAGCATCGACATCGCGCGGAGCCCGGAGGACGTGTTCGCGTACCTCGCCGACTGGTCCCACCTGCCCGAATGGCAGGAAAGCGCGGTCGCGGTGCGCCCGGTCGGCACCGAACCGACCGCGGTGGGCTCGCGGATCGTCGTGACCCGCCGCATGGGGCACCGCGAAATGCCGATGACGATGGAGTACACCGAGCTGGACCCGCCGCGGAGCTGGCGCGTCGACGGCATCGACGGACCCGTCCGCGGACACGTACGCGGCACCGTCGAACCGATCGGCGACGGGACCCGGTCGCGCGTCACCATGGCGCTCGACTTCGAGGGCCACGGCCTGGGCAAGGTCATGCTGCCGCTCGTCGTCCGACCGCACGTCAAGAAGGAACTGCCACGCAACGAGCAGAAGCTCAAGGACGTCCTGGAACACGAGGTCTGAGCCGGCAGCCGCACCCGCCCGGCCCGGGGCACACCCGCGACCGCCCGGCCTGCGACCTCACACCCGCGACCGGACACCGGCCGCCCGTACCCGCAACCACGGACCCCGCAGCCTCACACCGGGGCGCCGTCGGACGGCGGGGCGAACGCGGTGAGGCGTCCCGAATCGTCGCAGACGACGGCCAGGCCGTCGCTCGCGATCACGACGGGGGAGAGGCCGAAGAACTCCGGGGACACGCCCGACCAGCGGACGGCACCGGAAGCCGCGTCGAGGGCGGAGAAGCTCCGGTCGCCCGAGACGTACAGCGTCGCGTCGACCAGGGAGACGCCGCTCCCGGCTTCGGACAGTTCGTCGCGCCGCCAGACCGGCCGACCCGTGGCCGCGTCCAGGGCGATGACGGTGCCGCTCGCCGTGCCGAAGTAGGCCACGCCGCGGGCGACAGCCACGTTGCTCGGGTACTGCACGGTGCGGTACTCCCAACGGGGAGCGCCGGTTGCCGCGTCCAGAGCGCGAATTCCGTGCACGAGGGCGGATCCCTGGCCGCGGGGAGGAGCGAAGTCGGCCGCGCCGACGTAGACGGTGCCGTCGGCGACCGCCACCGGCACGTCGAACGGGCGTCCGAGACCATGCGTCCACAGCCGGCGGCCGGTTGCCGTGTCGAACGCCTGGACCTTCGCGTCGGACGTGGAGACGAAGAGCCGACCGTCCGCCACAGTCGGCGACGTGAGGACGAAACCGCCGATCGCCGACCGCCACCGCTCGTCGCCGGTCGCCGCATCGAACGCCCGCAGCAGGGACTCGCCGAAACCGGCGAACACCCGGCCGTCGGCGTGGACCGGATCACCGAACGCGGGACGCCCGGCCGCCGGGGCTGCTTGCCGCCACCGCGTGTTGCCGGTGGCCGTGTCCAACGCGTAGAGGGACGTGGCCGAGAAGAAGACGGTGCCGGCTGCGCAGGCGGGGGCGGAGACGGGGATCGAGACGGGGTCTTCGGCATCGAACGTCCACAGCGCCCTTCCGGTCGACGCTTGGAGCGCGTAGCCGGCGGCACCGCCCGCGTACAGGACACCGGCGTCGTACGTCGGCGCGAGCGCACCGTCCCCGAACGACTCGAACTGCCAGCGGAGCGCGCCCCGAGGGCCGGGCGGGAGAGGGGGACCGGGAACGTCGTCCGGCCCTTGGCCCGGACCCGGAGCTTGCCCCTGCCCGCCCTTGCCCGGCCCGCGGGGATGCGACGGGGCGGCCCCACGCGGCTTCGCTCCCTGGCGCAGGGCGGCCGTGGTGCCGACGATCGCGGCCGCAGCCACGGCGCCGCCGAAGAGGACTTGGCGCCGGGAAAAGCGTCTGCGAGGGGAATCCAGGGCTTCGGCCGTGTCGGCGGCCCCGGCTTGAACCGCTGCCTCAGCCGGGTCCGCAGGGTCGGTCGGAACCGCAGGATCGGTCGGAACCGCAGGATCGGCTGGACCCGTGGGCTCGGCTGGACCCGCGGGCTCGGCGGGAACCGTAGGCTCGTCGGGCCCGGTGGACTCCGGCGGCGTCACCACGTCCAGGCCTCCTCGTCCGTGGCGTACCGGGCGCGGTAGGCGTCGGGGGACAGCGCGGCGTCGCGGTCGGGGTCCGGCTCGGCCTGCCCATCGGAGCGGACGGCGGGGCGTTTCCCCGAGGCCATGTCCACCCACGGCTCGGCGATGGCGATGCGCCGCAGCCCCGGCATCAGCTCCTTGGCCTGCCGCAACGCCCGCGCCGCGGGTTCCGGCTTTTGGGCGATGCTGTACGCGATCGCGGCCGTGCACAGGGCGTCGGCGGCGGTGATCGGGGAGCGCGAGTGGTACGCCGCCCGGTCGGCTGCGAGCGCGGCCGGGCCCGGGGAACCGCCGGTCAGGAGGAAGATCGCGGTTGCGTCGGTGGTGGGAGCAGGCGGTGCCAGGGTCGAGCCCACGGCCGCCAGCCAGTGCAACTCGTTCAAGTAGACCGGGAAGGACGGGGGACGGGGCGAGTCCCATCCGAGCTTGGCTTCGCGTGCGTACGCCAACAGGCGCGCCCGATGTTGTGCCGTGCGGGCGCGATCGGGACCGGATGGCGCGATCGCGAACCACGCGAACCCGGTGTCCGGCCATATTCGATCCAAGTCGAGCGTGAGCACGGCGAGTTCCGCGTTATAGGTCTGAGCCGACCAGGACTTCCGGTCGAGTTGCCCGAGTGCCTCCGCTGCGGCGGCCGCATCCCCCACCGCCAACAGATGCGCGACCTTGACCTCCGCCGTCGACCGCTTCACCCGGTCGAACGCCGCACGGTCCTCGAACGGCATCGCGAACAGGAACCAGCCCGGCGTCGACGACACCGAGTACGGCGCGACCACCGTGACCGTGCCCAACGCGATGCCCGCCGCTCCCGCCCAGCCGTAAGGCTCGGGCAGCAGCAGCCCGGCCGCCGTTGCCATCGCCGCGAACGCGACGACCTCGGCCGCGCATCCGAGCCACACCCGCAGCCGGCTCGTCGCCTCGGTGCGCGGGGCGAGATCCACCGACGCTCCCCAGCCCACCGCGCCGCGTACCCGCAGCCGGTCGCCGGCGATGCGGGCCTCGAGAGGACGTCCGCTGCCGCGTTTGTCGGCGACGACGCGCATACCGAACACCGGGGCCGACGCCAGCCACCACAGCCGGTGCAGCCCGTTCCGCACCAGGTGCGAGGCGACAACGGCGGCCAGAAGGCGCTGCAGGAAGGTGCCGCCGAAGACCGGCGCGCCCGCCGCGACGGCCACCATGCCGGCCGCGACCGGCACGGTGCGCGCGAGCGCGGCGAATCGATTCCGCCGAGCCTGCTCGGCGAAGCTGCGGAAGGGAGTCACGTAGCGAGATCATGGCAGCGAGGACCCGCCTCCGACCAGGGGTTTCGCCGGAAATCCCGGAGCGGGCCGGGGAGCACACGAGGAGGCAGGCGTGACCGTACGGGATGCCGGGCAGGTCGACGCCGTGGTCGTCGGCGGCGGCCACAACGGACTGGTGGCGGCCGCGTATCTGGCCGCCGCGGGACGGTCGGTCGTGGTCCTGGAACGCCGCGGCGAGGTCGGCGGCGCGGCCGTGTCGATCCGGCCGTTCGCGGGAGTGGACGTGCGGTTGTCGCGGTACTCGTATCTGGTCAGCCTGTTCCCGCGGAAGATCGCCGACGATCTCGGGCTGCGGATGGAGCTGCGCAGGCGGCGCATCGGCGCGTACACCCCGTCCGGCGACCGCGGATTCCTGTCCGACTCGTCCGACGCCGCCCGGACCCGCGCCGAACTGACCCGCTTCGCGGGCGCCCACGACGCCGACGCGTGGGAGCGGCTGGGGATAGCACTGGGAGCGATGGCCGCCCGCGTCTTCCCGACGCTGACCGAACCCTTGCGCGGCCGTGACGACTTCCGGGCGGTGGTGGGCGACGAGCGGCTTTGGGGCGGGGTGTTCACGCGGCCGCTGGGCGGGCTGATCGAGGAGGAGTTCGACGACGACGCGGTCCGGGGGACCGTCCTGACGGATGCGCTGATCGGGACGTTCGCTCGTGCGAGTGATGAGTCCTTGCGTCAGAACCGGTGCTTTCTGTACCACGTCATCGGGGGCGGGACGGGGCACTGGGACGTGCCGGTCGGGGGGATGGGCGCGGTCACGGCGGCGCTGGCCGAGGCGGCGCGGGGCGCGGGAGCGGATCTGCGGACGGGGGCCGAAGTCACCGCGGTGACCCCCGACGGGGAAGTCCGGTACCGCAGCGGCGACACCGAGTATCGGGTGACGGGGGCGTGGGTGTTGGCGGCGGTGGCGCCGCGGGTGTTGGAGGGGTTGCTGGGGGAGCGCGGGGAGCCGCTGCCTGCCGACGTCGGGCGTGGGGGCGGCGGGCCGGAGGGTGCGCAGGTCCAGGCACATCCGGAAGGCGCGCAGTTCAAGGTGAATATGGTGCTGTCGCGGTTGCCTCGGCTGCGTGATTCGTGGGTCGATCCGCGGGAGGCTTTCGCCGGGACGTTCCACGTGCACGAGGGGTATGCGGAACTGGACGCGGCGTTCGCCGAGGCGGAGGCCGGGCGGGTGCCGTCGCCGGCGCCGGGGGAGATGTACTGCCATACGCTGACCGATCCCACGATCCTCGGGCCCGAGTTGCGGGCTTCGGGGGCGCAGACGCTCACGTGGTTCGGCCTTCACACGCCCGCGCGGCTCTTTGCCGCCGACAACGACGGGGCGCGGGATGCGGTGCTGCGGGCCACGTTCGCGTCGTTGGACAGTGTGCTCGCGGAGCCGATCGAGGACTGTTTGATGCGCGACACCGAGGGGCGGTTGTGTGTCGAGGCCCGGACACCGCTGGACCTGGAAGGCGAACTCGGGTTGCCGGCGGGACATATCTTCCATCGGGATCTGGCATGGCCGTACGCCGAGGACGACGCGGACGTGGGGACGTGGGGTGTGGAGACCCGGCACAGCCGTCTTCTGTTGTGCGGTGCGGGGGCCCGGCGTGGGGGAGGGGTGAGCGGGATTCCGGGGCACAACGCGGCGATGGTGGTGTTGGGGCGGGGGTAGGCGGACGGGGCTGGGACGGGGGGAAGACCGGCATGCGGATGGCTGGGCAGGCGGTTGCGCGGATTCGCGGGAGATGGGCGGCGGAATTGCGGAACCGCCTGGCGAGACGGTCGATTCGAACGCTCGTGTGAGCACGGCTCACTCGGTCGAGAACGCTGTGTGACGTTTCCGCCGCTCAGTCGTTGGCGGAACAAAGGAGCCACGCAACGCCGCCCGGGCCCGGGTCTGCTCAAGTCCGGCCCACAGCCCGATGCCATCGGTGCTGCTCCGGCGCTGGACTCGGCCCGCGTCCACCGGGCCCGGCCCGGCCCCTGCCGCCGGACGCCGCGCCGGACCCGGCTCGGCCCGGCCCCGTGTCACCGGACGCCGCGCCGGACCCGGCTCGACCCGGCCCCGGTGCCACCGGACACCGCGCCGGTCCCCGACCCGGCCCCGTCGCCCGGCAGCCCGACCCTCCCCCCGCGGCGTAGGGTGGAATGCAAGGCAGCAGCCAGGTGCGCGCACCGCGGCGGCGAAGGTGTCGGGGCGGGCAGGAGGCACCGCAGGCCGCGTCGAGTGCGAGGGGGTCGTGAACGCCGGGCCCCGAAGGAGGCCGCGCCGTGTTGTTCCAGGACCGCCGGGACGCGGGTCGGCGGCTCGCCGCCGAACTCGGATCGTTCGCCGGGCCCGACGTCGTCGTGCTCGGCATGCCGCGCGGCGGCGTGGTCGTCGCCGCCGAAGTCGCCCGGGAACTCGACGCCCCGCTCGACGTCGCCATCGTCCGCAAACTCGGCGTGCCCTACGCGCCCGAGCTGGCGATGGGCGCCATCGGCGAGGGCGGCGCCCGCGTGCTCAACGACGACGTCATCGCGCAAGTGCGAATATCCCCGGGCGAGTTGGCCGCGGTCGAACTCGCCGAGACGGAAGAACTGGAACGCCGCGCCCGCCGCTACCGAGGCGACCGGCGCCCGGCCGACCTGCGCGGCAAGACCGTCCTGATCGTCGACGACGGCATCGCCACCGGCGCCACCGCCCTCGCCGCCTGCCGGATCGCCCGCACCCGCGGCGCGGCACACGTCGTGCTGGCGGTGCCCGTCGCCCCGTACGACTGGGCCGACCGGCTCGGCCGCGCGGCCGACGAACTCGTGTGCGTGGCCGCGCCCATCGAGTTCTTCGCGATCGGCCAGTTCTACGCCAACTTCACACAGACGACCGACGAAGAAGTCCTCGAAGCCCTCGGCATTCCGACCGCCCCGCCCGGCACCGGCGACCTGGACATCCCGGTCGCCGGACTGCGCCTCGGCGCCCGGCTCGACGTGCCCGACGAGGCCGTCGGCGTCGTCGTCTTCGCGCACGGCAGCGGCAGCAGCCGGCACAGCCCCCGCAACCGCTACGTCGCCCGCGTCCTCAACGACGCCGGCCTCGGCACCCTGCTGTTCGACCTGCTCACCGCCGACGAAGCCGCCGACCGCAGCAACGTCTTCGACACCGAACTCCTCGCCCGCCGCCTCACCGCCGCGACCCGCTGGCTGCGCGGCCACCCCGCCGCGGCCGGTCTGCCGATCGGCTACTTCGGCGCCAGCACCGGCGCCGCCGCCGCGCTCTGGGCGGCCGCCGAACCCGACGCCGGCATCGCCGCGATCGTGTCCCGCGGCGGCCGCCCCGACCTCGCCGGGCCGCGCCTGGCCGCGGTCACCGCGCCGACCCTGCTCATCGTCGGCGGCGCCGACGACCTGGTCGTCCAGCTCAACGAGCAGGCCAACACGTGGCTGCACGGCGAAAGCCGCGTCATCCTCGTCCCCGGCGCCACACACCTGTTCGAAGAAACCGGAGCCCTCGAACAAGTGGCCGACCTGGCGCAAGACTGGTTCACCAGCCACATGGCCCCGACCCCGGTCGGATAGGCCACCCGGCCGACGTCCCAAGGCGACGGACCAAGCGGAAGGCCGTCTTCCGCGGCACGGGGAGCCCACCGCCGACATGGGAACGGCGTGGGCCACCCGCGAACGCAAACGGGACGGCGACGCGCCGCCCGAACAGCATCAAGCGGACCCGTCGCCCGGCACCGCAACGCCGCCCCGCCGCCCCGCCGCCCCGCCGCCCCGCCGCGACACGCCGCGGATCGCCACCCGCACGTCGCCCGGCACCGCAACGCCACCCGGCGCGACACGCCGCGGATCGCCACCCCGCACGACCGCCCAAGACGGCCAACGCGAGGGTGTCCGAGACGCAGCCCGGCGCGAGGCCGACCCGCCCCCGTGGCCCGTCCGGAGAAGCGCCGCCCCCTCACCCCTCATCCGAGTAATCCCCGTACACGACCTCCCCGCCCCGCTCATACGTGTTGATCACCACCCCCTTCGGTGTGGTCCGCCAGCCCGCCAGCTCGTAGGCGCCGGGCATGGCCCCCTCGCGGAACAGGCGCTTGCCCGTGCCCAGCACGACCGGGAACGACAGCAGGTTGAGCGTGTCCACCAGGCCGGCGGCCAGCAGCGTCCCGGCGAGGGCGCCGCTGCCGTGGATCTGGAGTTCGCGTCCGGGCCGGTCCTTCAGCGCGGCGACCGCCTTGACCGGGTCGCCGGACAGGATGCGGCTGCCGGTCCAGTCGACGGTGGGGAGCGTCTCGGTCACCACGTACTTCGGCAGGTGGTTCAGGCGCGACGCGATCGGGTCGGCCGGGTCGTCGTGCTGCGGCCAGTAGGACCGGAAGATCTCGTACGTCCTCCGCCCGAGCAGGAACGCGTCGGCGTTCTCGAACACCTCGGCCATGAAGCGCCCGAAGTCCTCGTCGCCGTACGGGGCCGACCACCCGCCGTGGGTGAACCCGCCGCTGGGGTCCTCCCCGGGGCCGCCAGGCGCCTGGTAGACGCCGTCGAGAGTCAGGAACGTGGTGAGGGTGAGGCGCATGGCTGGGATGGTCCTTTCCCGGGTCGGGTGAAGTCGGAGCAAGGCCGGTTCGAAGCTGGTCCGAGCCGGTTCCGAAGCCTGTTCCAAGGCGCTTCGAAGCCGGTTCGGAGTCCCGGCTCCCAGTCGGCTCGGAGTCGGCTCGGAGTCGGCTCCCAGTCGGTTCGTAGCCGGATCGATGGCCCACCGGGGTAGACCGCCGCCGCCGGCAAAACTCATCGGTCACCGGGGTGTGGTGGAAGCATGGTGAGTATCGCGCGCTTTGTCCGGATTGGAGCGCCCCATGGACCCCGGACCCCACACACCACCCGCCCAGCCCACGCCACCCCCGCACCCCACGGGCACCACCCGCCCCGGAACCTCAGACATCACCCGTCTGGGGCCGCTCGCCGGGGTCGTGGCGATCGTCCTTCTGGTGATCGCTTTCGCGGTCAGCGGCGAGGTGCCCGGCGTGGGCGCCAGTGGGAACCAGGTCGGCCAGTTCTACGAAGCGCACGAGACCCGCCAGGTGTGGGCCGTCTGGCTCCTCACCCTCGCCGCCGGTTTCCTGGTGTTCTTCGCCGCCCAGCTCGCCTACGCGGTACGCGGCGACCGCCGACGCACCGCCTGGCTCCCGGGCATCGCCTTCGCCGGCGGCCTCGTCACCGCCATCGGCCTGTGGCTGTACGGCGGGATCGCGTTCGCGCTGATCGACGCCGCGGACAAGCCGCGCACGCAGCCTGCCGCCTTGCAGGCCCTCAACGCCCTGGCCCACGACAACTTCGTCATCCCCGTCGCCGGTCTCGGCCTGCTCGCCCTCGGCTCCGGCCTCGCGCTGGTCCGCGCCGAGCCCGGCACGACCCCGGTGCCGCAGTGGCTCGGCTGGGTGGCGATCGTCATCGGCATCGCGCTGTTCGTGCCCTACGCGTGGTGGATCGCCCTGTGGCTGGCCGGATTGTGGATCGTCGCCATGAGCGTTCTGCTCACCCTGGGGCGCTACCGCAAGCCCCACACCCCCGAACCTTGGCAGCCGGGCCCCAACCCCGCCCCGTGACAGGGTGATCCCGAAGGTGAACTCGATCAGCCACAGCCGAATCGGCGAAACCCCCGGACGGTGGTCGCCGCGGCCACGGCGAAGGAGACGGCACAGGCATGGCACACGGCTACATCGGCTCGATGAAGACCAAGCCCGGCAAGCGCGACGAGGTCGTCGCGATCCTGTTGGCCGCGGCCGAGGGGCTGCGGGACCACGGCTGCCACAGCTATGTCGTAGGACTGGACGTCGGCGACCCGGACATGATCGTGGTCACCGAGATCTGGGAGTCGAAGGAACGCCACGACGCATCCCTGCGGTTGCCCGAGGCGAAGGAAGCGATCGCGGTCGCCCTGCCGCTGCTGACAGGGGAGTTCACCGGCCGGGAACTGGCCATCGCGGGCGGCCTCGGCGCCTGACCCGGCCCCCCGGCGGTCGACCGCCGGGCCGCTGTACCGCGGAACGGGCGCCCGCCGCGCCCGCGCCCGCCACCCCCGTGCGCCACCCACCCTCACGTCAGCCCGAACCCCCGTGCGCCACCCACCCTCACGTCAGCCCGAACCCCCGTACCCGCCAACCGAATTGACCGCGCCGGGTGATCGTTCCGTCCGGTGACACGTGACGATTTCGCTGGTGACACGTGTGACCTGCGCATCTGCGTTCCGATTGTGTTGACTTCGTTGTCCGGACCCACCAGCCTCGGCGCGTGAGCGTGGGCGCGACCCGACAAATCGGCTGATCGGCGCCGAACTCGGGAAACCGTCCGCGACCGTGCGCGTCAGGCTCAGCAGCCACGATCCTCCGTTCCACGCCGCCGCTTTCCGCGGCTCTTCCACCGCAGTCGACCTGCCCCCGGAGGTTTCGCATGTCCGCACCCACCGCGCCGGACCCGGGGTCCGCGCGCAGTGCCGAAGGTTCCACTCCCACCGAAGGGCCCAGCCGCCGCGGGGTGCTCGCGGGCGCCGCCGCGCTTGCCGCGGCCGCCGCGTGGACGCCGCTCGGGCTGGTGTCCGCCGCCCAGGCCGCGACCCCGGCCCCGCCCGGGTTCCCGGCGGGCATCCCGCTCGGCCTTCAGCAGTACAAGAACTGGTCCGGCGAGATCGTCATCGACGACGTCTGGACCGCCGTGCCCGCCACCCCGCAGGACGTCGTCACGATCGCCAACTGGGCGCGTGCCAACGGCTACCGGGTGCGCGCCCGCGGCATGAGCCACAACTGGTCGCCGGTCCTCCAGCCCAAGGGCAGCAGCGTCGCCAAGGTCGTGTTCGTCGACGCCACCAAGAACCTGACCGCGGTCACCGTCAACGCGGGGAACCCGGCCACCGTCACCGCCCAGGCCGGGGCCACCGTCGACAAGCTCCTCAACACGCTCGAAGCGGCCGGCCGCGGTCTGATCGCCACCACCGCGCCCGGCGCGCTGAGCATCGGCGGCATCCTCGCGATCGGCGCGCACGGCAGCGGCATCCCGACATCGGGGGAGACCCGGCCGGTCGGCGGCACCTACGGCACGCTCAGCAACCTCGTGCTGTCGCTCACCGCCGTGGTGTGGGACGCGGGCGCCGGCGCGTACGTCCTCAAGACGTTCGCGCGCACCGACCCGGACATCGGCGCGTTCCTCGTCCACCTCGGCCGCGCGTTCGTCACCGAGGTCACCCTGCAGACCAACGCCAACCAGCGGCTGCGCTGCCAGAGCTTCTACCACGACCAGATCGGGACCCTCATGGGCCCGCCCGGAAGCAGCGGCAAGAAGCTCGCCGACTACATCCGGGACACCGGCCGCATCGAACTCATCTGGTTCCCGTTCACCACCGTGCCGTGGCTCAAGGTGTGGTCGGTCGCGCCGTCCAAGCCGTGGGTGTCCACCACGGTCAACGGCCCGTACAACTACACGTTCGCCAACTTCGTCACCGAGGACCAGGCCAACTTCGTCTCCCAGATCGTCACCGGCAACGTGTCCGGCACCCCCACCTTCACCAACGGTGAGATGGCGGTGGCCGGTTCGGGCCTCATCGCGACCTGGACGTGGGACATCTGGGGCTGGTCGAAGAACACCCAGCTCTTCGTCGAACCCACCACGCTGCGCATCCACGAAGGCGGCTGGGCGGTGCTGTGCCGCCGTACCGACGTCCAGCGCGTGGTCAGCGAGTTCTACACGAAGTACACGCAGCTGATCGGCGCGTTCCAGGGCAACGGCCAGTACCCGTGCAACTCGCCCATCGAGATCCGCGTCACCGGCGTCGACCGGCCCGACGAAGTCGCCGTGGCCGGCGCGGTCGTGCCGCAACTGTCGGCCGCCCGGCCGCGCCCCGACCACCCGGAATGGGACACCGTCGTCTGGCTGGACGTCGCCACGCTGCCCGGCACGCCCGCGGCCAACGACTTCTATCCGCAGATCGACGCGTGGATCTGGTCCAACTACACCGGCAATTACGCGTGCGTCCGCCCCGAATGGTCGAAGGGCTGGGCCTACAGCACCTCCGGCCCGTGGACGGACATGGGTGCGGTGACCGGCCGCATCTCCGACGCGTTCCGCACCGGGCAAGCCGCCGGCGACAACTTCGACGCCGCGCGCGCCACCCTCAACCGGTACGACCCGGCCCGGGTGTTCTCCAACCCGTACCTGGACGTGCTGTTGCCCTGACCGGAACCCCCGGCACCGTGCGCGCCCGGACGCGTGCGGTGCCGGGCACCAAACCCCGCGGCGCGGCGCCGGGTTACGCCGCGTCGCGGAACAACCTCCGGTAGGCGTGCGGCGTTGCGCCCCGCCGCCGCACGAAGTGGTGCCGCAGCGTCGCCGCACTTCCGAAGCCCGTACGTGCCGCGATGGCCTCCATCGTCAGCGCGGTCTCCTCAAGCAACTCCTGTGCAGCGAGCACGCGTTGCCCGATGAGCCACTCGTACGGCGTGGTCCCGGTGTGCTGCTGGAAGCGCCGCGCGAACGTCCGCGGCGACATGTGCGCGTGCGCCGCCATCTGATCGATCGTCACATCGTCGTGCAGGTTCGCACGCAGCCAGTCCAGCGTGCCCTGCATCGGGTGTGTCTCGGTGTGCGCCAGCGGGCGGGCGATGTACTGCGCCTGGCCGCCGTCCCGGTGCGGCGGGACGACCATGCGGCGCGCGATCGTGTTGGCGACGCGGCTGCCGTTCTCCCGGCGCACGATGTGCAGGCACGCGTCGATCCCGGCGGCGGTCCCGGCGCCGGTCACCACGCCGGAGTCCTCGACGTACAGCATGTCCGGCTCGACGATCGCGTCGGGATAGCGGTGCGCGAGGCGTTCCGCGTACATCCAGTGCGTCGTGCACCGCCGCCCGTCCAGCAGCCCCGCCTCGCCCAGCACGAACGCCCCCGAGCACACGCTGAGCACGAGCGCCCCGCGTGCCACGGTGTCGCGCAGGGCCTGGAGCAGCTCCGCCGGCAGCGGCCCGTTGCGTGCGTGGTTGCTGGCCGCCGGGACGATGACCAAGTCGGCGTCGGCAAGCCGGTCGAGCCCGTCGGGCACGTCCAACCCGAAGACACCGTTGGTGGGGACTCGGCCGGGTTTCGGTGTGGCGACCGCGAAATCGTACGCAGGCAGTCCGTGTTCGCTGCGGTCCATGCCGAACACTTCGCAGGCGACCCCGAGTTCGAACGGGTGAATGCCGGGCAGTGCCACCGCGACCACGTTTTTCAGCATGCTCGACACTGTGCCAGAAGCGCACCGCCGTTGGCAGCATCTTGTCTGAGGATGGCAGTCCTGCCACTCGTGTCCGGGGCGGCGCGGCGGCACTCTGGACACATGACGACGACAATCCTCGCCCTCGCAAGCCTGGCCGCGCCGTTCCTCCTCGGCGTCCTCGCCGCCACCGGACACACCGCCGACTCCCGCGACGGACGCGACTGGCACCCGCACACCCCCGCTGACACCGGCCGCGGCCGAAACGACGACGACGGAGGCGGTGGGGAGGGGGCAAGAGCCAACGGCAACGAGGGAGTTGCACGCGTCCTGCACTATCGGGCCGCTGCCGGGTCGGCCGCGAGCGCCCGGCACTCGGCCGAGGAATCAAGCCGCCGAGCCGCGTGACGCGACACGGCGCATGAACGAGGGGCGGATCACGGACCCGAGTCCGTGATCCGCCCCTCGTTCATGCGCAGGCGTGCGCGGGCGAGCCGGGCGTCCCGGTCAGCCGGCCACGACGGCGCGCAGGCTTTCCTTCAGCGAACCCATGGTCGCGAGGACCGCCGTCGGCTCGTAGCCGCAGTGCGCCATGCAGTTGTCGCAGCGCGGGTCCTTGCCGCGGCCGAACGCGTCCCAGTCGGTCGTCTCGATGAGTTCCTTGTACGTCGGCACGTAGCCGTCCGCCATCAGGTAGCACGGCTGCTGCCAGCCGAGCAGCGAGTACGACGGGATCGCCCACGGCGTGCACTCGAACTCGCGCTTGCCCTCCAGGAAGTCCAGGAACAGCGCCGAGTGGTTCAGCCGCCACTTCTTGCGGCGGCCCTCGCCGAACGCCTCGCGGAACATCTTGCGGGTCTGCTCGACGCCGAGGAACCGGTTCTGGATCGGCGCCTTCTCGTACGCGTACCCGGGCGAGATCTGCATCCGGTCGACCTTGAGGTCGTCGTTCAGGTAGTCCAGCACCTCGCGCACCGACTCCGGCGAGTCGGTGTTGAAGAACGTGCTGTTCGTGAACACCTGGAAGCCCGCGTCCTTGGCCATCTTGATGGCCGCGACCGCCTCCTTGAACACGCCTTCCTTCGCGACCGCCTCGTCGTGCCGCTCCTCGAGGCCGTCGAGGTGCACCATCCACGCGAAGTTCCGGTTCGGCTTGAACTTGTGGAGGTGCTTCGGCAGCAACACGGCGTTCGTGCACAGCACGACGAACTTCTTGCGGCGCAGCAGCGCCTCGACGATCTTGTCGATGTCCTTGTGCATGAGCGGCTCGCCGCCCGCGAGGGACACCATCGGTGCGCCGCATTCCTCGACGGCGGCGACCACCTGCTCGACGGGCATGCGCTTCTTGAGCACGTCGTGCGGCTGCTGGATCTTTCCGCAGCCGCCGCACTTGAGGTTGCACGCGAACAGCGGCTCGATCTCGACGATCATCGTGAACTTGTCGTTCCGCTTGATCTTCTGCTTGACGAGATGCGTGCCGATCTTCGCGGCCAGGTTCAGCGGCAGACCCATTGCGGCCTCGCCCCTCTCTCCCCGTCGGCCGGACATGCGTGTTTGCCCGGGACCCCCGGATACTGTCAAGATCTAACATACAGTCTGTATGTCACGGGAGGGTTGTATGGGGGTCACGCGTCGGGCAGAACACGTCGCCGACACCCGCGACGCCTTGGTCGCGGCCGCCCGCGAGCTGTTCGCGGAGCGCGGGTTCGCGGCCACCGGCACCGAAGAGATCGTTTCCCGCGCCAGGGTTACCCGCGGCGCGCTCTACCATCACTTCCGCGACAAAAAGGACCTCTTCCGGGCGGTCATGGCGTCCGTCGCCGGCGAAGCCGCCGAAGCCCTGGTCACCCACGAGCTGCGTCATGCCCAGGAACAACCCGACGAACCCTGGGATCAACTCCGGCACGGCTTCCAATCCTTCCTCGACGTCTGCACGACAGGCGATTTCCAACGGATTGTCCTGATCGACGGGCCCGCGGTCCTCGGCCCCGGCGCGTGGGACGCACTCGTCGAGGAGTACGGGCACGGCCTGCTCGCCGAGTGGCTGCGCCGGGCGATGTCCAACGGCGAGATCGACGAGCTGCCGGTCGCGCCGCTCGCCGCACTCCTCGCCGCGCTGCTCTCCGAAGCCAGCCTCTACACGGCGCGCGCGGACGACCCCGACACGGCACGGCGCGAAGCCGGACAGGTCGTGGACCGGGTGCTGGCAGGGCTGCGGCGCGGCTGAGCCGGGCCAGGGCGGATCGCAGACCGGGACGCCGCGGGAGACCCGGGGAGGCGGGGGACGCGGGGACGTCATACGTGTGACCGGCCCGGTTTCCGCCGCACGGGGCACGTTCCGTACCGTCGTACGCATGACACCTCCGCACGGCGCGCCCACCCCTGCCGCCGCACCCGGCGCAACCCCGGCGCCGCCGGCCACCCCGCCGGCCACCCCGACGGCCGCGCCGGACCCGACCGGCCCGGCGTCGCCCGAGTCGGCCGCGCACGGATGGGGCCGACTGGGACCGCGGACCAACGGGCAAGCCGTGCTGCTGGTGCTGATCGGCGCCGGGTCGATCCAGTTCGGCGCCGCGTTCGCGGCGAAGCTGTTCCCACGGGTCGGACCGGAAGGCGCGGTCACGCTGCGCCTGGTGATCGCGGCGATCGTGATGCTCGCGGTGGTGCGTCCCAAGATCCGCGGACGCTCGCGGGCCGACCTGCTGACCGTCGTCGGACTCGGCGTGTCGCTCGGCGGAATGAACCTGTGCTTCTACGAGGCGATCGCGCGGCTGCCGCTCGGTCCCGCGGTGACGTTGGAGTTCCTCGGACCGCTCGGACTCGCGGTCGTCCTGTCCCGGCGGCTGCGCGACATGTTCTGGGTGGTGCTGGCCGCGGTCGGCGTCCTGCTGCTCGGCAAGGGCGGGTTCTCCGGGCTCGACGGCGCGGGTGTCGCGTTCGTCCTCGCCGCGGCGGCGCTCTGGGCCGCGTACATCATGGTCGCGACGCGCACCGCGCGCCGCTTCACCGGCGTCGACGGCCTCGCGCTGGCGATGGCGGTCGCGGCAGTGCTCGTCATGCCGTTCGGTATCGCGGGCGCCGGAACGGACCTCGTGCAGCCGGGCACGCTCGGGTTCGGGCTGGTGGTCGCCCTGATGTCGTCGGTGGTGCCGTACTCGTGCGAAATGCTCGCGATGAAGCGGCTGTCGGCAGGCACGTTCGGACTGCTGGCAAGCCTGGAACCCGCGGTCGCCGCGGCGGCCGGGTTCGTCGTGCTCGACCAGAGCCTTGCGTGGATCCAGATCGGCGGCATCGCCCTGGTCGTCGCGGCGAGCGCCGGGGTGACCGTCACACAGACGTCGGAACCGCCGTTGGACCGGGCGACACCGGCGGAAACGACCGGGGGAGTACCACTGCAACCGTGAGACCGCAGCCGTGACACCGCGAGCGGGTCCGGCTGCTCCGGATCAGCGGCGCGACATGTACATGATCAGGGTGACGCCGGCGAGGCAGACGGCCGCGCCGGTGACGTCCCACCGGTCGGGGCGGAACCCGTCGAACGCCACGCCCCACACCAGCGAACCCGCCACGAACACCCCGCCGTACGCGGCCAGGATCCGCCCGAAATGCGCGTCCGGCTGCAGCGTCGCCACGAACCCGTACGCCCCCAACGCGACAACCCCGAGCCCCGCCAACCACCACGGCTTGTGCTCGCGCACGGACTGCCACACCAGCCACGCACCCCCGATCTCGGCGAGCGCGGCAAGGACGAACAGAGCGAGCGAACGAGCAACGGACATGGCGGAACGCTACGGCACGGGGGCGGACATCAGCCGTCACGCCGGTGGACGATCGGGCATCTGTGGACGACCTTCGTACCGTCCACGGCTCGAATGCGGAAACGTTGCGCCCACGGACCCCTAGGCCGTCGCGCCTCCTTCGTGCCCCAACCAAGGGGTGCCTGAACAGGGCTTTCGGCCGGGTGATACCTCTCTGCCTGTGAATCACGTCCCCTCGTCCCCCTTCCTGCGCCGCGCTCTGCCCGCCGCGCTGGTCGCAGCCGCCCTTGTCGCAGGCTGCAGTTCGTCCTCCGACAAGGCCGAAACCGCGGCCAAGAACGCCACCACCCCCGCGGCCCAGTCCCCGGCCCCGGGCGCAGCCACCCCGTCCCCGCAGGCCCCGCCGCCAGTAGGCGCCGACAACCCCGCGCTCAAGGACTTCTACGCACAGAAGCTCGACTGGGCGCCCTGCAAGGCCGACCCCGACGCACGGAAGGCCGACTCCGCCGTAGCGGCCGTCGACCGCAAGCTCCAGTGCGCCAAGATGCGCGTCCCGCTCGACTACGGCGCGCCCGGCACGAAGTCGATCGAGGTCGCGGTGTACCGGCTGCCCGCGCAGGGCGGCGCGGGCAGCCGCCTGGGGTCACTGGCCACCAACCCGGGCGGTCCCGGCAGCGGGGTGCGCTACACCGTCACCAAGCTCGCGGCGTCCCGCCCCGGCCTGGCCGAGCGGTACGACATCATCGGCTTCGACCCGCGCGGCACCGGCGGCAGCGGCCAGGTCGACTGCGCGGACGGCCCGCTGATGGACCGCCTCCAGTCGATCGACCCGACGCCCGACGCCGCCCAGGTGGAGTCCGCCGCCGCCGTGCTGAAGGAGTTCGGACAGGGCTGCGCCGCCCGCATGGGCGACCTGCTCCCGCGCATCGGCACGACCGAGGCAGTTGACGACATGGACGTCCTGCGCGGCGTTGTCGGCGACGAGAAGCTCAACTACGTGGGCACGTCGTACGGCACTTACCTCGGCGCCCGCTACGCCCAGCGACACCCGGGCAGGGTCGGCCGCTTGGTGCTGGACGGCCTGCTCGACCCGGCTTCCGACCGCATGACCTTGGCGCGCGAGCAGGCCGAAGGCTTCGAACTGGCCTTCCGCGCCTTCGCCAAGGACTGCATCGGCAAGGCCGACTGCCCGTTCAAGGGCAGCGTCGACAACGCCACCGCGAGCATGCGCGCCAAGCTGGACAAGCTGAGCGCGAGTCCTGCCAAGGTCGGCAAGAGGGCCGTCGACGAGGGCATGGCCAGCACGGTCATATGCGCCTACCTGTACAGCCCTCAGGCGTGGCCCAGCCTGCGGGTGATCCTGAAGTCGCTGTACGCGGGCGACGCCCAGTACATGCTCAACGCCTTCGACGCATATAGCGACCGCGCCAAGGACGGCACCTACAAAGAGTCCTCGCTCCCGGGCTACTTCGAGATCAACTGTGCGGACGGCCGCTTCCTGAGCGCCGCCGAAGCCGCCGCCCTCGGACGGGACGTCTCCGCGACCGCGCCGGTCATCGGCCCGTCCGTGGTGTGGAGCTGGGCCGCGGACTGCGCGGCGCCCGGAGCCGACCGGCCCGCGCGGCTGGACGCCGCCAAGCTGCCCGGCCTGCTTCTGATCAGTACGACACGCGACCCGGCCACCCCGCACGTCGCGGCCGCACGCTACAAGGAGCAGCTGCCGGGTTCGTCGCTGATCACGTATGACGGCGACGGCCATGTGGCGTTCTACCGCGAAAGCTCGTGTGTCGACCACGCGGTCGACGGATACCTGCTGGAGGGGAAACTCCCGGGCGACCTCAACTGCGACTAGGGCCTGTTCTGGGTTCGGATCATGGCTGTGTGGGGAGGCTGCGGAGCCAGAGGATGGCGCCGCGTAGGTTAGACCGTCGACCAGGAACCGTAGCGATCCGGGACGTCCCGCCACGGGCTGCTGGTCCGGAACCGCCACATCACCGCGTTGAAGTAGCTCCGCAGGTCAGGAATCGGCCCGGACACCCCCAACGGCAGGTGCGGCTCGACCAACTCCCATTCGCCATCCGACAGATCACCCCGGGTCATGCCGTCCGGTCTACCCCATTCCCCCGGCCGCCGAGGCCGGAATGACCCGATCGTGATCCGAACTCAGAACAGGCCCTAGTAGATGCACGTGGTCGAGGTCCAGCCAGCCCTCTCCCCTTCGACGAGGATGACCCGGCGCCAATGGTCGTTCACCGTTCCGGACGTTCCGCAGTAGCCGTCGGGGAAGGCCTCCCCCCTCTCCCAGCCAAGGGTTACCTGGTACTCGACTCCGATGACGATGTTGCCGACTACGCCGCTGCTGAGGCTTCTCTCGGCGTAGAGCGGCACGCTGTAGCGGGCCATCGCGGTATCCACACGGGCCGGGGACGCGTGCACGGGCGTCGCTGCGAGGGCGAGTACAGATGTGGCAGCGACAGTGGCGGCCGTCGCTTTGAGCAGGGTGACCTGGGCGGATCGCATGACATGTCTCCTTCAGATGACACCAACACAAAGTGACTATACGTGCACATATAGTCACTGACTATCTGCGCTGGAGGTCGCCCGGGGCGATTCTCCGAATCCGCAGCATGAAGATCTAAACCCCGAACAGTCCCTAATCGGCGTCAGTCGGTTGACGGTGCGCGTGGCCGCGCGGGCGCGTTGCGCCCGCGCGGCATCCGGATACGCCCTCACCGGTGTCGAGTCGACGTCGACGCACGACCGGTCCGGCTCGCCTTCGGTGCCGGCACGGGTCAGACCGCCGCGAAGAGCACCGCAAGCTCGGCGGCCGTGTCGGGGTGCCGGGTGAGGAGTACGTCGGCCGGGTGGGCCGGGGGGCCCGCGGCCTGCCATGCGCCGTCGCAGCCGAGGAGTCCGGCCACCGCGTCGCAGGTCGCGGGATGGTCCGCCAGGAGCGCGAGCCCACCGGTCCCCGGGCCCGCTACGGGCCGGCCGAACACCAGGGGTTCGTCCGCGCCGGGGCGGCGCCACGGCGGCACCCACGTGTCCAGGTCGGCGAGTCGGCCGGGGAACGTCCGTCCCGCTTCGCGGATGATCAGCGGCGCGAGGTCCGCGCCGCCCGCCCGCAGGGTGCCGATCAGGCTGGGCAGCCACGGGAGCAGGACCGGGTCCGGGAGCCGCCCGAAGGCGTTGGACACCGCCTCGACGACGAAGTCGGCGAGCCCCGGGACCGGTTCCAGGGCGTGCACGAACCCGCTGAGGTAGCGCGGGTACGCGGGCAGCACGAGCGGGTTCCCCAGCAGTCCGTCGCAGCGCTCGCGCAGGTCGGCCCTGGTCAGGGTGCCGAGCTGGACGTGGGCCGCCCACAACAGGGCCGTCTTGCCGGGGTCCTCGGGGTGGGACTGGGCGACCGCGAGTTCCAGCTGGGTGCGGTCGCAGCCGAGCGACAGCGCCAGGCCCTCCATGCCGAACAGGAAGCCGAGCATGGCGGCGACGTGGCGCACGCCCGCGTCCTCGTCGGCGAAAGCCACCGGCAGCAGCGTGCAGTAGTGCGCGTACGCCGTGGCGACGAACGACTCCACCCAGCCCGGCAGCACCGGCATGCTCGTCCGGTAGTACGCCAGCAGCCGCCGCACCCGGCGCAGCACCTCCGGGGCGCCGTCGACGGACCGCTCGGCCGACAGCACCTCCAAGGCCCGGATGCCCAGCTCGTCGGCGAGCCGACGGCTGCCGAGGTACAGCTCGGCCTCCTCGACGGCTTCCAGGACCGTCGCGGCGGTGGCCTGAGGCCCGTAGGCCTTGCGCCGCAGGCGCTGTTCGAGGACTTGTTCGATGCTGACGCCCTCGTAGCCGAGTTCGATCAGCGCGCGCTGGTGGGTACCCAGGGCGAGGTCCCAGGATTCCTGGAGGGACCGCTCCCCGAGCCGGCGTTCGCCCATGATGGGGCGGGCGGCGCCGTGCGGCATCAGGTGGCGCAGCATCCACAGCACGTCGGAGCACGGACCGAGCTCCGGCCGGCCCGCGATGTCCAGCAACGCCCTTTGCACGCCGCGGCGTTCCAGCGGAAGGCCGAGAGGGGCGAGGCGGTCGTGGACGTCGCGGGCCAGGGGCGGCAGCGCGTCGTAGCCGACCCGCCCGATCCGGTCCCCGCCCATCATGATCTCGACGATGCGCCGGACGTCCCGCCGCCCGGGCACGGTGTCCTTCTCGATGCAGGTGACGGCCGCGTCCTGGAAGTCGTACGGCGTCGGCTTGGCGCGGTCCCGCAGACCGGCCAGCAGGATCGACGTCTCGAACACGGCGATGGCGTCCGCGGTCGAGGCAAGGTAGCCGTTGCGCCGTGCCGCGTGCACGACGTCGACCGACCAGCCGAGGAGCTCGGCCTCGTCGAGCCGGTCGAGGACGGGCGGCCGGCGTAGGAACCCGGACAGCTTGTCCGCGGCGGCCGCGTCCCCCGCGGTGTCCGCGGCGGAAGCCGGAGCGGCGGTCCGAGCCGCGGCCGCGGCGACCGCCTTGCGGGCCGTCCGCCCCGCGGACTTCGCCGCGCCGCCCTGGCCCGCCAGCCGGAACGGCGCCACCCCGGTCCGCTTGAGGTTCTTCGCCCACACGGTCGCCGCGATCGAGACCGAACCGCCGGCGAGGCCGAACTGCGCCTCGATCGCGGCGTGGCTGGACGGGATCAGGCCGTGCTGCCAGGTCGTCCCGCTGGGCGGCGCGATGACGAACCCGTCCGCGCCGTCCACGCCGAACTCCGCCACCCGGCTGGCCGCGTGGAAGGCGCCGCAGACGTACAGGCAGTCCTCCGGGTCGGTGCCGGTCGAGGCCAGGTGTTCGCGCATGCGCGTCCACATGTACCGCTCACGGTCCTCGTCGACCCGGACCCGGCGCGGGTCTCCCGGCGCGAGCCGCCGGAACAGGCTGCCGATGAGCAGCATCACCTGGCGGTAGGTGTCGTGGTCGGCATCGCCGAGCGGGAGTTCGACGTACTGGTGCCACCATTCGGACCAGTGCCGGACGCGGCCGTGCCGGAGCAGGTGTTCTTCCAGTTCGGCGAAGCGGGGACGGAGGTCGCCGATGTCCACACCGACCGCCTCGCCGTGCAGGGCGGTGTCGCCGTCGGCGGCGGGCGCGTCGGGGTCGGCAGGCTCGGCCGGGCCCCCGGCGGGCGGCTCCCACTGGAAGACGTGGTCGGACGAGCGGTCGACGAGGACGAGTTCCACGCCGGGCGTGTCCAGCGCGTAGGCGATCGCCTGGTACTCGGCGGACGCCTCGGTGACGGGCGCGACCACCGACAGCGGCGCCCACTCGGCCGGGAAGCCGTCGATCTCGGAAGCGAAGGACTGGACCGCGACCGGGAGGGTGCAGTTGCGTAGTTCGGTGAGGAGCGGCGCCATGTCCTCGCACAGTTCGAGGTACACCACCTTGGGCTGCTTCTCGCGCAGCCGCCGGGCCATGGCGATCGCGGACGCCGGCGAGTGGTGGCACACCGGGAAGATCTCCAGGGGCTCGCGCACGGCGCGGTCGACGTCGTCGACGATGCCGAGCAGGATGCCTTCCAGCGCGTCCGGCCCGTCGGCGAACGCGGTCGCGGCGTCCTGGAGTTCCTGTCGGAGTGCGGCGAAGGTGCCTTCGGCCGGGGCGCTCATGACATCGCGGCGATCGCGTCGCGGCCGCCCGCCAGGAACTCCGGCCACACGCCGCCCTGGTCCTTGCTGCGGGGCTCGACGACACCGTGCAGGTACTTGTTGATGATGGCCAGGTCCTCCGGTTCGCGCCGCGCGAGGGAGCCGACCAGCGAGCCGGCCAGGGTGTGCGCGGTCAGCGCGCGTTCGCCGAAGAAGTTGCTGTGCAGGATGGCGTCTTCGAGGACGCCGATCTGCTCGGCGGTGGAGAGGGCGGACTCCAGTTTCTCGTCGTCGCTGCCCGCGGACGCCGCCGCGGCGCGCAGGTCGGCGAAGCTCTGCAGCAGGACGTCGAGCAGGTTCGGCGGGACGTCGAGGTCGATCTCGTGCCGCCGCAGGAGTTCCTCGGTGCGGAAGCGGACGATCTCGGTCTCGCTCTTCTTGTTCGTCACCACGGGGATGCGCACGAAGTTGAAGCGTCGCTTGAGCGCGGAGGACAGGTCGTTGACGCCGCGGTCGCGGCTGTTGGCGGTGGCGATGACCGAGAAACCGGGTTTGGCGAAGACGATGCCGTCGCTGTCCAGTTCGGGGACCGAGATGTACTTCTCGGACAGGATCGAGATCAGCGCGTCCTGGACGTCGCTGGTGGACCGGGTCAGCTCCTCGAAGCGTCCGATGGCGCCGCCCTCCATCGCGGTCATGATCGGCGAGGGGATCATCGACTCCCGGGACTGGCCCTGGGCGATGACCATGGACACGTTCCACGAGTACTTGATGTGGTCTTCGGTGGTGCCCGCGGTGCCCTGCACGACGAGCGTGGAGTTGCGGCACACGGCGGCGGCGAGGAGTTCCGCGAGCCAGCTCTTGCCGGTCCCGGGGTCGCCGATGAGCAGGAGGCCGCGGTCGGACGCGAGGGTCACGATGGCGCGTTCGACCAGGCTGCGGTCGCCGAACCATTTCTGGGCGATCTCCCGGTCGAGGCCGTCGGACCGCTGAGAGCCGAGGACGAACAGCCGGATCATCTTGGGCGACAGCCGCCAGGTGAACGGCTTGGGCCCGTCGTCGACGGACTCCAGCCAGTCGAGCTCCTCGGCGTACTTGATCTCGGCGGGGGCGCGCAGCAGGTCGGACATGGCAAAGCCTTTCTGGGCATGCGGGGAAGCGGGGCGTCGGGAAGGGCGGGCGCGGCGCACCGGCCGCGGGACCGCACCTGGGCCCGGGGTCGGGCGGGCCCGGCCGGGATCAGCCGAGGAACGTCTTGAGTTCGTGCACGAGTTTGCGGATGTGGCCGGAGAGCACGGGCGTGCCCTGGTCCTTGAAGCGTTCGCGGAACCACGGGTTGACGCTCGCCCGGCCGGAGCTGGTGACCGATCCGACCGGGATGAACTTGGCTCCGGAGCGGTGGATGGCGCTCATGCTCGCGAACAGGGTCTCCGTCCGCCATTCGTAGAAGTCGGAGATCCACACGACGACCGTGTTGCGGGGTTCGGCGATCTTCGGCTGGGCGAGTGCCATGGCGACCGTGCCGTCGGTGCCGCCGCCGAGGTTGGTGCGCAGCAGCGTCTCGAACGGGTCGTGCACCCACGGCGTGAGGTCGATGGCCTTGGTGTCGTAGGCGATCAGGTGGACGTCCACCTTGGGCAGGCCCGCGAAGATCGATGCCAGGATCGTGCAGTTCACCATCGAGTCGACCATCGAGCCGGACTGGTCGACGACCACGATCATCCGGGACGGGCTCGTCTTGCGGACGGTGTGGCGGTAGTAGAGGCGGTCGACGTAGAGCCGCTCCTCCTCCGGGCTCCAGTTGGTGAGGTTCTTCCAGATCGTGCGGTCGAGGTCGAGGTTGCGGAAGACGCGTTTGGGCGGGATCGACCGGTCCACGGGCCCGACGGTGGCCTTCTCGACCTGGGTGCGCAGGACCTCGGCGACCTCGTCGACGAAGCGCCGGATGAGGGCCTTGGCGTTGGCCAGTGCGACGCCGGACAGGTTGTCCTTGTCCAGCAGGAGCTGTTCGATCAGCGACATGCTCGGCGTGAGCCGCGCCGCGAGGGCCGGGTCGCCGAGCACTTCGCGCAGGTGCATGCGTTTGACCAGGTCGGCTTCCAGGGCCGCCAGGTCGGGGCCGATGGCCGGGATCAGGGTGCTCAAGTCCGGGGTGCCGGGGTGGCGTCCGGTGCCGGTCGGCGAGACACCGGGACCCGCGGCGCCGCCGCGGCCGCCGCGCAGGTCGCCCGGCCGGCAGCCGAGGGCGCGTTCCAGCCACCCCGCGTCGGACTGCCAGCCGGCGAGCTGCCCGGCGGAAACGGTGCCGGAGCCGGTGGCGAAGACGTTGAGCAGGACTTTGGACACCAGGGCGGCGCGGCGGACCTCGGCGGCGCGGTCCCGGGTGCCGTCCGGATCGGGTTCGCAGGCCATCAGGCCGTCGAACTCGGCGGCGAGCTCCGGGTGGCGCTGCACGATCGAGTCGACGGAGACCTGCGGGTCGAGCAGCGCGGGCGGCAGGCCGGTGTCCTCGACGACGGCGAGGCTCGCCGTCTCCAGGGCGGCCTGCTCGTCGGTGTCGAACAGTCGGGCGAGGAGCCGCCAGTAGAGGACTTGGCGGCGGTTCTCGTCGGCGTCGGGCAGGACGGATTCCGGCGTCCCCGCCGGGGGTGTCTCGGCGCTCACCGGCGCAGCAGCTTTCCGGCCCGTTCGCGCAGCACGGCCACCGCGTCGGTCGCGGCCTTCTCGGCCTTGGCCCCGGCCTTGTCGGTCGTGCCGCCCGCCCACGCCCCGGCGTGGAGCGCGACGGCTTTCTTCTTGACGGTCGTCTCGACCGCGAGCGGCTGGAGGTGGAATGCGCCCGCGTCCCAGCGCAGCAGGCCGATGCAGGCGCCGGATGCCGCGACGGACGCGGGGGTGAGCGGACTCGCCGCAGGGATGCGGTCGGTGTCGACGGGAAGGCGGTGGCCGGCGAGCAGGAAGGCCGTCGCGCCGTCCCGCTGCTCGACGGTGTAGCCGGTGACGAGCACGGGTGCGGCGATGCGGGCCGGATGCCGGTCGAGAGGCGCGGCGGGCGCGTACACGACATCGGCGAGGGCCACGCGGGCGGTGGCGAACGGGTCCGCGGGCGCACCCGGCCGGGCGTGGTCGTCGTCCCATATGAGGTCGCCTTCGGCGGTGACCGGCATGTCCGCCAGGTCCATGGACAGCCCTTCGCCGACGGCGGCCAGCAGCGCCATATGCGGGCGGAGCAGCTGCCATCCGCCCGCGCCGACGACGGTGTCCGGCTTCGGCGCCGACACACTCGCCCGGACCAGGCGCGGCGGGGTGCCGTCGGAGGGCTCGAACACGGCGTGGACCTGGGCCTGGACCGCGGTCGCGTGTTCATGGAGGTCGACGCCGAGTGGCAGGAGGCGGCCGGTCGCCGTACCGGTCGCGGGGGCGCCGGTCGCGCCGGGCTGCGTGAGGATCATCCCGCGCGCCCACAGGTCCGCCCAGCGCCGGACCGGGACCCGGTCGAGAGCGGTGCCCGGACAGGACGCGGCCAGTTCGGCGGCGAAGCCGTCGAGGAGCGCGGCGAGGCGGCGCAGCGCGGGTTCGGGCAGCAGGGCGGACACGACCGGGGCGGCGCCGGACACGAGGTCGTGGTCGATGCCCTCCCAGCCCGCCCGCGCCAGGTCGCACAGCCACGAACGGGCCGCGGCAAGGAGGTTCGGTGCCGCACCGGCCCCGTTTCCGGGGCCGGCCGTGGCGAGGCGGGTGCGGCCTGCGGCCTCGTCGGCGCGGTCGGCGAGCGCGTCATGGGCGGCGCCGAGCAGCGCCGTGCGGGCCGCCGCGAGGACCGCGAAGTGGTCCTCGCCGGCGGCGCCGGCGGCGGTCTTCTCGGCGGCTTCGGCGACGCGGCCGGCCAGCGGGGTTCCGGACACGGCGGAGGCGAGCTCGGCCAAGGCGGCCGCGGCGGCGGGCTGCGGGCGCAGCAGCCCCGGCACGAGGGCGCGGTCGAATGCGTCGACGGCGGCCAGGACGTCGTCGAGTCCCGGGACGGGCTCGGTGAGGAGATCGGCGCGCATCACACCGCCGCCCGGGTCGGCGGGAACCACTGCATCTCGGGCAACGGCTCGGTGGACGCGACGAGTTCCAGATAGGCCAGATGACGGAGGAAGCGGCTGAAGACGGGCGCCGCGGCCTTGGTGTCGCCCTGTGGCGGACGGGTGACGGTCATCGCGGAGATGACGGCGCCCGCCTCGGGCTCGCCCAGGGAACCCGTGTCCGCGCGGAGGTACCGCGCGACCCGCCCGCCGCCGTACTGCAGCACCGCTTCGCCGATCAGCGCCCGGATGTGGTTGCAGAACGACCCGCGGGCGCCGCCGCACGGCCGGTTGTTGTTGGTGCTGCAGGCGAACGCGAAGTCCCCGGCGGCGACCGACGAGACATACACCCGGCTGACGTCCGAACCGCTGGACACGACGCCTTGCAGGCGCCCGTCGGCCAGCTCGACGAACGGGACCTTGGCGAGTTTGCGCGGCCGCGCGGGTGGCAGCACCCGTGCCGCGCTCGACGCCTCCCAATCCGACAGCACACGATCTCCTTTGCGGCGAGGGGGATTTCCGCACCGGTACGGCGGAACGAGGAAAAGCTATCGACGATCACCGACACCTCCGCCGCCCCGGCGGCCGTACTGTCGGAGCCGAGTTGTCCGGCGTGCATGGGTTTGGATGGACGGGGAGGATCCGCCGTCGGAGGCAGGCGAGCAGGTCGAGCTGGTCTGCCGTGAGTGGGGGACGGCTCGGCACCGTTCAAGGGGGCCGAATGGCATGGCGTGCGCCACGTGTCGCTTCTTGGCGTGCCGGCGGGGTTTCGCGGCCGATACCCGGCGGTGTCGAATGCCACCCGTTTGCCACAGTTTGCTCGCGTGGTTTGCGGCTACAGGGCCCGTGGATCTTCCACGTCCGCCCGATGCGGTGGACCGACAGGCAGGCGGGCCATGCGGGATCTTTTGGCGGCTGCTGCGGCGGCGCTTGCCTTGGCGTGCTCGGGTACGGTCGCGGCCCCGGCCGCGTCGGCCTCGGATACCTCGTCCGGCATCCCCAAGGTGATCGAACCTCCGAGCAGCTACGTGCAGTTGGTCAACCGGCGGTCGAGTAAATGCATCGACGTCGAGGGGTTCGGATACGACAACGGCGCGAACGTGCACCAGTGGTCGTGTCGGCTGGACAACAACTCCAACCAGCGCTGGCGGTTCGCCGTGGCCTCCGGCCAGGGGGCGGACCGCCTGTGGTACATCGTCAACGAGCACAGTGGCAAGTGCCTCGACGTGGCCGAGTTCTCCACGGATGACGGCGGGAACGTCTGGCAGTGGCAGTGCAACGGCACCGCGAACCAGCGGTGGCGCATCGTGGAGCCCGGCGACGGCGGCGGAACCTACTTCACTCTGGTGAGCCAGAACAGCGGCAAGTGCGTGGACGTCAGCGACTACTCGGTCGAGGACGGCGCGAACATCTGGCAGTGGACCTGCCACCAGCTCTACAACCAGCAGTTCCGCATCTTCACCGCCACCTGACCGGCTTGACGCGTCGCCCGAAGCGGCCGCCGACCGCCGGCGCCTCCGGAGCAGGAAGCGCGCTTGCCGCAGCTCGGCCGGTGACAGCCGACGGCGCGCCGGAACGGTGGCGGGTCCGTGGGGTGAGTGGTTGGGGTCCGGCGGTTTGCCGGACCCCAACGGTGGTAGCGGGGACAGGATTTGAACCTGCGACCTCTGGGTTATGAGCCCAGCGAGCTACCGAGCTGCTCCACCCCGCGTCGGTGTGATCACCCTATCGGATTGTGGCAGGGAACATCGACCACCACGAGGGCGTCGCAGTGGACCACATCGCGGACGCCGCCTCCGCCACGGCGCTACCCCGCTCGCGCTGCGGCGGGAAACCCCCTGGACAGCCGGCCGCGAACACAAGCACGGACCACGCCCGCACCTCCAACAGGTCCGCGTTCGTGGAACCCCGGCTGCTGCGGGCCTGCGCGATCCGACGGTCACAAGATCCTCACGACGCTGCCCGGTCCGGTGTGATGCTCGGACCCGGCGGTGCCCGGGTTTCACCCTGGAGGTCGGCCGACGAGCGGTCGGCCCGCCTCCGCGGCGCCCCGTGAAATAGGGGTGCCTCCGTGGGGTCAGGGCGGTACCGTGCGGGGCGTGTCGAGTCCCGAGTCGGACAGGTCGGGGGCTTGCGGTCACGCCGTCAGCCCCCTGAACCCCCGCTGAAATTCCCTGGTTGCCGTCCTGCCGCGTGCCGCGGCCGGGCGCGTGCGGCCACGGGGTGCTGACCGCGATGACGAGATGACCTTCCGTCGTTCTCCTCGTCTCGGAGCCACTCGATGCCTCTTCCCTTGTATTTGCTTGCCCTGGCCGTGTGCGCCATGGGCACCTCGGAGTTCATGCTCGCCGGCCTGCTGCCGGACCTCGCCTCGGACCTCGGCGTCACCGTCGGGACGGCGAGCGCGCTCACCTCGGCCTTCGCGATCGGCATGGTCGTCGGAGCGCCGCTCATGGCCGCGCTCGCCCGGCGGTGGCCCGCGCGGTCGAGCCTGCTCGGGTTCGTCCTCGTGTTCGCGGCGGCGCATGCCGTGGGTGCCGTCACGTCGAGCTTTGCGGTCCTGTGCGCGACGCGGGTCGTTGCCGCGCTCGCCAATGCCGGGTTTCTCGCGGTCGCGCTGACGACCGCCACGTCGCTGGTCCCCGCCCACAAGAAGGGGCGTGCGCTTGGCGTGCTCCTGTCCGGGACGACAGTGGCCACCATTGCCGGGGTTCCCGGGGGAGCCGTGCTGGGGACGCTGCTCGGGTGGCGGGCGGTTTTCTGGGCGGTGGCCGCGCTGTGCGTGCCCGCGGCCGTGGGGATTGTGGCGGGGATTCCGGTGCGGCGCGGCCCGGAGAAGCCGACGGACGGGTCGCCGCTGCGCGCGGAGCTGGGTGTGCTGAAGACTCCGCGGCTGCTGCTGGTCATGCTGCTCGCCGCGTTGGTGAACGCGGCGACGTTCGCGAGCTTCACCTTCCTCGCTCCGGTCGTGACCGACACGGCGGGGCTGGGCGAGCTGTGGATCTCCGTTGCTTTGGTGCTGTTCGGCGGCGGGTCGTTCGTCGGAGTGACCGCGGCCGGACGTCTGGCCGACCGGCACCCCGGTCCGGTCGTCGCGGTCTGCGGGCCGCTGCTGGTCGTCGGGTGGCTCGCGCTGGCGGTGCTTGCGGAGCGGCCCGTGGCTTTGCTGACGCTCGTGTTCGTCCAGGGGGCGTTGTCGTTCGCGTTGGGCGGCACGCTGATCACGCGGGTTTTGTACGAGGCGGCGGATGCCCCGGCGATGGGCGGTTCTTACGCGACCGCGGCACTCAACGTCGGTGCCGCCGGCGGGCCGCTCATCGCGGCTGCCGGCCTGGGTGGTTCGGTCGGTGACCTTGGGCCGCTGTGGGCGAGCGGAGCTCTCGTGGCCGCGGCGGTGGCGGTGGCGTTCCCGGCGCGTGCGGTGCTTGCGGGTGGTCCGGGCGGCGGTGCGCTTCGGTGACGCGGGTTCCGTGGAATGCGCCGCGCTCTTGCCGGGTTGCCACCCGGAAAGGCACACGATCGGGAGGCAGTATGGCCGAGAACATGGCCGAGAACATGGCCGAGAACGGGTTCGGCGGGGCTGCGGTGCGCGGGCGGATCGGGCTGTGGGAGCGGGTCGACCGGTTCTCGTCGGATCCGGACGTCGGTGCGGCGGCCGCGGAAGCGGAGTCGCTCGGGTATGCGACCGTGTGGATCGGCGGGGCCTTCCCCGGACACCTGTTCGAGAACGCGCGTACGATTCTGGACGCCACCGAACGGCTGCGCGTCGCGTCCGGGATCCTCAACATCCGTGCGTTCACGGCCGCCGACGCCATCGCGGGCGTCGAGGAGCTGGAGAAGGCGCACCCGGGCCGGTTCCTGCTCGGACTCGGGGTGAGCCACGCCGAGTTCATGCGCCGGGAAGGCGTGGAGTTCCTGCCGCCGCTGGCGGCGATGCGGGCGTTCCTCGACGCGCTGGACGCCGCGGGGATCGGGAAGGACCGGCGGGTGCTGGCGGCGCTCGGCCCGAAGATGCTGGAGCTGGCGGGGGAGCGGAGCGTGGGCGCGCACCCGTACTTCACGACGCCGGAGCACACCGCGTCGGCCCGGGCCGCGCTCGGCGCCGACGCGTTCCTGGCGCCGGAGCAGAAGGTGTTGCTGGAGCCGGACGCGGACAAGGCGCGCGCGATCGCCCGCGACGCGATGGGCATGTACCTGCGGCTGGCCAACTACACCGCGAGCCTGAAGCGGCTCGGCTTCACCGACGCCGACATCGCGGACGGCGGCAGCGACCGGCTGGTCGACGCCATCGTGGCGTGGGGCGACGAGGAGACCGTCGCGGAGCGGGTGCGCGCGCACCTGGCGGCGGGCGCGGACGAGGTGATGCTGCACGTGCTGCCGTCGCGCGAGGGCGCGACCGGGTTGCCGCGGGACGAGTGGCGGCGGTTGGCGGGCCCGCTGCTCGGGTGAGCCGGGGGTGAGCTGCGGGGATCCCCCACATCCGGGCTGATGATCACACCGGGCTGGGGGGTCCCCCGGAACAACGTTTCCGCAGGGCGCGGGTGCCGGGCAAAACCGTTGTCCACAGCCTCGGCAATCGGCACCCCAATACCGTCGCGCCATCCCCAGCCCCCGTCCCACCCAGCGAGCCGCCGCCGACCCGCCCGCCCCCGGCCGTTAAGCTTGCCGAACGTGACGCCCCAGCCTGCGAGCAAGCCCCGCATCCCGAACGTCCTGGCCAACCGCTACGCCTCCGCCGACCTGGCGACCTTGTGGTCGCCCGAGCACAAGGTCGTCCTGGAGCGCCGTCTGTGGCTGGCCGTCCTGCGCGCGCAGGCCGACCTCGGCATCGACGTGCCCGAGTCCGCGATCGCCGACTACGAAGCCGTCGTCGAGAACGTCGACCTCGCCTCGATCGCCGAGCGCGAGCGCGTCACCCGGCACGACGTGAAGGCCCGCATCGAGGAGTTCAACGACCTCGCCGGCCACGAGCACGTGCACAAGGGCATGACGTCCCGCGACCTGACCGAGAACGTCGAGCAGCTCCAGATCCGCCAGTCGCTGCACCTCGTCCGGGACCGTGTCGTCGCCGTCCTCGTACGCCTCGCCGAGCTGGCCGCCGACAACGCCGAACTGGTCATGGCGGGCCGCTCGCACAACGTCGCCGCGCAGGCCACCACCCTCGGCAAGCGGTTCGCGAGCATCGCCGACGAGCTCCTCGTCGCGTACGCCCGCCTCGAGGACCTCATCGCCCGCTACCCGCTGCGCGGCATCAAGGGCCCCGTCGGCACCGCCCAGGACATGCTCGACCTCCTCGGCGGCGACCGCGACAAGCTCGCCGACCTGGAGAACCGCGTCGCGACGCACCTCGGGTTCGACGCGACGCTCGTCAGCGTCGGCCAGGTCTACCCGCGCTCGCTCGACTTCGACGTCGTGTCGACGCTCGTCCAGCTCGCCGCCGGACCGTCGTCGCTCGCCAAGACGATCCGCCTGATGGCCGGCCACGAACTCGTCACCGAAGGCTTCCAGCCCGGCCAGGTCGGCTCGTCGGCGATGCCGCACAAGATGAACACCCGTTCGTGCGAGCGCGTCAACGGCTTCACCGTCATCCTGCGCGGCTACATGTCGATGACCGCGGAACTCGCCGGCGACCAGTGGAACGAAGGCGACGTGTCCTGCTCGGTGGTGCGCCGCATCGCCCTGCCCGACGCGTTCTTCGCCTTCGACGGCCTCGTCGAGACGTTCCTGACGGTCCTCGAGGAGTTCGGCGCGTTCCCGGCCGTCATCGCCCGCGAACTCGACCGCTACCTGCCGTTCCTCGGCACCACCAAGGTCCTCATGGCCGCGGTCCGCGCCGACGTCGGCCGCGAGACCGCGCACGAGGTCATCAAGGAGAACGCGGTCGCCGCCGCCCTCGCGATGCGCGAGGAAGGCGCCGAGCGCAACGACCTCCTCGACCGCCTCGCCGCGGACGCGCGCCTCCCGCTCAGCCGCACCGACCTCGACGCGATCCTCGCCGACCGCCTCGCCTTCACCGGCGCCGCGGCCGCGCAGGTCGACGAGGTCGTCCGCCGCGTCGACACCGTCGCCGACCGGTACCCGGAGGCGGCGAAGTACCGTCCGGGCGCAATTCTCTGACGCGGTACACAAAACGCGGCACAGGACCGCCGCGTCACGCACCACGCACTACGCGGCACGACGTGAACGACGCCCGGGTGCCGGCCTCCCTCACGAGGCCGGCACCCGGGCGCCGTTGTGTGTTCCGCGCGATGCGGCTCACGCGTCTTCCGCGGCCTCCCGCTCCGCGTCGTACGCCTTCACCACCCGCTTCGGGGCCGTCAGCCGCCACGCGTCCTCGATCAGCTCGCCCAGTTCCTCGCCGGTGACCTTCGCGTACACGACGTCGATCCAGCCGTGCCGGGCGAAGAACGGCGGCAGCAGGAACACGTCGGGTTCCTCCTCGACCAGCGCGGCCTGCGTCTCCCGCGTCGCCTTCAGGCACACGGTGTCCGCGCCGTAGCCGAGCAGCGCGAACATCTTCTTCCGCACCCGATAGGTCGGCTGGTCGCCCCAGTTCTCGACGACCACCTCCTCGGCCTCCGGGAGGTCCAGCAACATCGCGCGTACGTCGTGCTCGGTCGGCATCCCCACGTTCTACCGCCCCGCACCGACACGCGGCGAGCACCCACACCGGCCGGCACCGCCCGGCACCGGGACGCCGACTGGCCAGAGCGAATCGGAATACCAGCCGCCGGGCATTCCGGACCGCGATCCGCCGCTGTTACGTTTCCGCGCCATGACCAGACTCCCCTTGCAACGCCGGGACTTCATCCGGCTCACCGCCGCCGCGTCGGGTGCCGCCGCGGTCGGCACCGCCGCCGCACCCGCCGCGCACGCGGCCGAAGGACCGGACGCCGCCGCAGCCGCGCAATCCGGTTCCGAAGCGTTCCGCCACGGCGTCGCGTCCGGCGACCCGCTGCCCGACGCCGTCGTCATCTGGACGCGCGTCACCCCCGAACCCGACTGCCGGCCCGGCCGCGGCCGCGGGCCCGCCGCGCACGTCGGGTGGGAGATCGCGACCGACCGCGGGTTCCGCCACACGGTGCGCTCCGGCACGGCCCGCACCGGACCGGACCGCGACCACACCGTCAACGTCGACGTGCGGGGGCTGCGGCCCGGCACCGCGTACTTCTACCGGTTCCGGGTCGGCCGCACGGTCTCGCCGGTCGGCCGGACGCGGACCGCGCCCGCCGCGCACGCCAAGGTCGACGGGCTGCGCTTCGGCATCGCGTCGTGCGTGAGCTACAGCAACGGGTACTTCGCCGCGTACCGCCACCTGGCGGAGCGTACCGACCTCGACGCGGTCATCCACCTCGGCGACTACATCTACGAGTTCGGCAGCGGGGCCGGGCACCCCGGAAGCACCGACGTGCGGCCGATGGACCCGGTGACCGAGTGCCGCACCCTCGCGGACTACCGCGCCCGGCACGGCGAGTACCGCACCGACCCGGACCTGCAGGCCCTGCACGCGTCCGCGCCGAT
This sequence comes from Yinghuangia aomiensis, assembly GCF_039542225.1. NCBI lineage: Bacteria > Bacillati > Actinomycetota > Actinomycetes > Kitasatosporales > Streptomycetaceae > Yinghuangia > Yinghuangia aomiensis. Next base: position 37,708 of record NZ_BAABHS010000010.1, read on the forward strand.
CATCGCGACCTGGGACGACCACGAGACCTGCGGCGACACCTGGTCCGGGGGCGCCCGCGACCACGACCCGGCCACCGAAGGCCCGTGGGCCGCCCGGGTCGCCGCCGCCCGGCAGGCCTACTTCGAGTGGCTCCCGGTCCGCCAAGCCGTCCCCGGCTCCACCCAGCGGCGGCTCGCGTTCGGCACCCTCGCCGACCTGACCATGCTCGACCTGCGCAGCTTCCGCTCGCAGCAGGCGCTGCCGACGGACACCGCGGCCCTCGACGACCCGGCCCGCACCATCACCGGCGCCTCCCAGATGGCCTGGCTGAAGGACGGCCTCACCCGCAGCCCCGCCGCCTGGCACCTCATCGGCAGCTCGGTCATGGCCGCGCCGTGGATCCTGCCCACCGGGCAGGCCGACCCGCCGACCACCCTCAACGCCGACCAGTGGGACGGCTACCGCGCCGACCAGGCCGCGCTCTTCACCCATCTGCGCGACCACGATCTGCGCAACACGGTGTTCCTGACCGGCGACCTGCACTCGTCGTGGGCGGGGGAGGTCCCGTCTCCCGGCGGAGGGGCGCCGGTCGCCTCCCAGTTCGTGGTCGGCGCCGTCACGTCGACGCCGTTCGCGACCATCTACCCGGGCGGCATGGGCGCGCGGATCGTGGCCGGCATCCTCGCCATGAACCCCCACCTGCGGTGGGGCGAAGCCGAGTCCAACGGCTGCGGCATCCTCGACGTGACCCGGGCCCGGGTCCAATTCGACTGGTACAAGGTCGCCGACCGGACGAAGGCCGACAGCCCGGTCACGCACCTGAAGTCTTACGCGGTGGACGGGGGGACACGGCGGCTGGTGCCGGCCACGGCACCGGTGTGAGGGCAAGGCGGCTGTGGACGACCATGGGGCTGTGGATGACCGGCTTGTCCGGGGCGGGGCGGGTACGGAAGCGTGGTGTTTCGGGGAACCCCCCAACCCGGTGTGATCATCGGCCTGGCACGTGCGGGGTCCCGGTCAACGGCCACGACGCGACGTCGGAGTAGCGCACCGGGCCCGCCTCACGGCCGTACGTACTGCCCACCAGCCGCAACCGGTCCACCGGCCACGCCTCGCCCGCGAAGCCGCCGAGCGCCGCGGCGGCCGGCACCACCCCGTGCCGGTCGCCGTTGCTCGACCGGGCGAGCGTGACATGCGCCCGGAACGGCCGCTCCTCGACCGGCAGCCCGCACCCCGCCACCGCGTCGCGCACATCGTCCGCGAGGAGCCGGAGCCGGTGCACGTCGCCGTCGACACCCGCCCACAAGATGCGGTCGCCGAACCGGTCGGTCCCGGCCAGCATCAGATGGAACTCCGCGTGCCGCGCCGCCGCCGCACCCAGCGCCTCACGCAGCGCGGGCACGGTGGCGGCCGGGACGTCGCCGAGGAACACCAGCGTCACATGCCACGCCCCGTCGTCCGTCCACCGCAACCGCGGCCGCTGCGCCACCACCGGCCGCAAGGCACGCCGCAGTTCGGCCTTCGCCTCGGACGGCGGATCGACGGCGACGAACAGCCGAAGGGTGCCGTCGGCGTCGTCTTCTCGGGTGCCACTCGCCATACCGGCGCCGATACCCGCCACACGCCCCGTCGACGCCGGCCGCTCGATGCCGGCCGCTCGACGCCGGCCGCTCGATGCCGGACGCCGTGCGTCGTCGTCCCGCTCAGATTGTCACCAGCAGGCACGGGCCGGCGGAGAAGCCGGTGTATGTGAATGCGCGGGTGCCGGAGTTCGCCGAGACCGTGCGGGCCTGACCCGTGGTCGGCTGACCCGGCGGCGGCGCTCAGGTGTGCGCGCCGCCGCCGCGGTACGCCCCCGGGGTCGTGCCGAAGGCGCGGCGGAAGGACTCGATGAACGCGCTCGGTGTCGCGTAACCGCAGGCCGCCGCGACCGACGTGACCGAGGCGCCCCCGGCGAGAAGCCGCAGCGAGTGATGCAGGCGCAGTTGCGCGCGCCATTGGGGGAAGCTCATGCCGGTTTCGGCGCGGAAGAGGCGGCTCAGGGTGCGTTCCGACGCGCCGACGGCGGCGCCGAGTTCGGTGAGCGTCCGGCCGTCGCCCGGGTCGGCGGTCAGCAGCGCCGCGACGTCGCGGAGCCGGGCGTCGCGCGGTGCGGGGAGGCCGAGCGGCAGTGCTTCGACGCGTTGGAGCTGGTCGAGGGCGACGCGTTCCAGGTTGCGGCGCTGTTCCTGGGGAATCTCCGGCGGAAGGTCGGGGGACGTGCCGTCGGGGGAGTGCGCGGCGCCCGTCAGGACGGCGACGATCTCGCGGAGCAGCGGGCTGACGGCGAGGACGGTCGGCCTGTCGAGGCGCAGCGGGTTGACGTCGGCGGCGAAGCAGAGGGTGCGCATTTCGCTGGGGCCGTGGGCCTCGTGTGCGTGGGCGACGCCGGCGGGCACCCAGACGGCGCGGTGCGGGGGGACGACCCAGGTTCCGGTGGGTGTCGAGACGACGAGGACGCCGATGCCGGGGCTGATGAGCTGGTTGACCTCGTGGTCGTGCCAGTCGATGCGCTGGCGGTGCGCGAGCGTCTCCCGGGTGGGGCCGGGCAGCGGGAGGCGGGTTATCGACATAAGTGGTCAGACTACCGACAGTCCGCAGGGGGGTGGTTTCGGAAGGCTGGTCTGGGCCGGGGTGCGCGAGGGGTGCTCCGGCGTGACCGGTGGCGAAGGAACGGAGCTGTGATGACGGATGTCGACAACCGCCCGGGCGAGGTGCTCGACGGTGTGGACGGTGAGCGGGCAGGGCCGGGAGCGTCCGCGGCGCGGGACCCGGACGGTGCCGCCGCCGAGTCGGTGTGGCGGCGGATGCGGCTGTGGGGGATCGCGCATGCGGTCGACGACCTGTACCAGGGCTTGGTGCCGGCGAGTGTGCCGTACTTCGTGCTGGACCGGGGCTACAGCTATGTGGCGGCGTCGGGTCTGACGCTCGCGGCGACGCTGGGCAGTTCGGTGCCGCAGCCGTTCCTGGGCGTTCTCGTGGACCGGCTGCGGGTGGGCTGGATGGCGGCGGCCGGGGTCGGGTTGGCCGGGCTGGGGATCGGGCTGTCGGGTTTGGTGCAGCCGTACTTCGGGGTGTGGCTGCTGGTTCTGCTGTCCGGGCTCGGGGTGGCGATGTTCCATCCGGCGGCGGGCAAGTCGGCGCGGGAGGCGGCGGGGGAGAGCACCGCGGCGATGAGCGTGTTCGCGGCGGGCGGCAGTGTCGGGTTCTTCCTCGCGCCGGTGCTGGCGACTCCGGCGCTGGTGGCGTGGGGGGTCGGCTCGACGGCGCTGTTCATTCCGCCGGCGGTGCTGGTGGCGTACGTCCTCTACCGCAATCGGCATCGGCAGCAGGTGCTCGCGGCGAAGGCTTCGGCCACGCGGACCGGGGTTGACCGGTGGCCGCCGTTTCTGGTGCTGACGGCGATCGAAGTCGTCCGGTCGGTGACGTTCTTCGGAGTCAGTACGTTCATCGAGCTGTACTGGATCAAGCATCTGCATGCGTCGCATGCGCTGGGCGGGACCGCGCTGGCGCTGTTCCTGGGCGGCGGTGTGCTCGGCACGCTGCTGGGCGGGCGGATCGCGGACCGGATCGGGCTGGTGCGTACCGTCCAACTCGGCGGGGTGCTGGTGATTCCCATGCTGGTGGGGCTGCGGCTGACACCGGGACCGTACGCTCCGCTGCTGTTCGCGGTGCTGACGGGCCTGGCGCTGAACATTCCGTTCGCGGTGCTGGTCAAGCTCGGGCAGGACTATCTGCCGACCCGGCCGGGCACGGCGGCCGGGGTCACGCTGGGGCTCGCGGTGAGCATCGGCGGGCTGATCTCACCGGTTTTCGGCGTGGCGGCGGACGCGGGGGGACCGCAGAGCGTGTTCGTGATCCTGTGCTTCGTGCCGATTGCGGCGCCGGCGCTGGGATGGTTCCTGGCGGAGCCGGAACGGTAGGCGGGTGGCGGATGCCGCGGGCCGGTCAGAGGTCCGGGGCGCGGTCGAACCACGGGCGTGCGGACTCGAGTTGGGTGGCGAGGGCGAGCAGCAGGCCTTCGCCGCCGAGACCGGCCACGAACTGGACGCCGAGCGGCAGCCCGCTCGGCGTCCAGTACGTCGGCACGGACATCGCGGGGCGGCCGGTGATGTTCGCGAGCTGGGTGTACGGCGTCCAGCGCAGGTTCTCGTCCGCGATCCGGTCGACCAGGTCGGTCTTCGCGAGCAGTCCGGCGCCGCGGACCGCGAGGAGCAGGCGGCTGGCCGTCTCCATCCAGACCGGAGTCGCCAACTGGCCGATGCGCGCGGGCGGGTGCGCGAGGGTCGGAGTGAGGAGCAGGTCGTAGGTCTCGTGGAACTGGGCGAGACGGTGGGCGTGCTGGTTCCAGCGGTTGTGCGCGCCGACGTAGGACGGGGCGCTGGTGGCGCGGCCGACGGCGGCCATGATCCGGGTGTCGAGCTCGAACTTGTCCTCGCCGCAGCCGGTGAGGCGGCGCACGAAGTCGACCTCGGCGGCGACGGACGCGAACCACATGTTGAGGAAGTCGCGGGCGAGCTGGCGTTCGTCGACGCCGGTCTTGGCTTCCTCGACGTCGTGGCCGAGGGAGCGCAGGAGTTCGACGGCGTCTTCGACGGCGGCGATCGCGTCGGGGGAGACGTCGGTGCCGATCGGAGAGGCGGTGGCGTAGCCGATGCGCAGGCGGCCAGGGTCGCGGCGGGCGAGTTCGGCGAACGGGGCGTCGGGCAGCGCGGGCAGGTACGGGCCGGACGGGTCCGGGCCGGCGATGACGTCGAGCATCGCGGCGGTGTCGCGGACGCTGCGGGACAGCACGCCGTGGCCGGCCGCGCCGTGCAGCATTTCGGCGTAGACGGGGCCGCTCGGTACGAGGCCGCGGCCGGGCTTCAACCCGAACAGGCCGCAGCAGGCGGCCGGAATGCGGATCGACCCGCCGCCGTCGTTGCCGCCCGCGACCGGCACGACGCCCGCGGCCACGGCGGCCGCCGAGCCGCCGGACGAACCGCCGGGGGTGTGTCCGGTGTCCCACGGGTTGCGGGTCGGGCCGTTGACCTCCGGCTCGGTGATGCCCTTCGCGCCGAACTCGGGCGTGTTCGTCTTGCCGAACACCACCAGGCCCGCGTCCAGCCAGCGGCGCACCACCTCGGCGTGGTCCGGCATCGGGAAGTCGGCGAGCGAGCGCGAGCCGCTGCCGGTGGGGAGGCCGGCGTAGTCCTGCGACAGGTCCTTGATCAGGAACGGCACGCCGGCGAAGGGCCCGGACAGCGAGGTTTTGGCCCGCTCGCGCGCCAAGGCGTGCATCGGCCGGACGACGGCGTTGATCCGCGGGTTCACCGCCTCGGCCCGCTCGATCGCCAGCTCCAGCAGCTCCGTGGCCTTGACTTCGCCCGCGGCCACCAGCCCGGCCAGGCCCACCGCGTCGTGCTTGCGGTACTCGTCGAACTCCACCGCCGCGCCTCCTTGCCGAACCCACGCCCAGAGGAACGGGCTACTCGCGGGTAGCCCTCGCTGCGAGGTTACCCGGCGCGGTTGGCGAGGGGCCAGAGGCGCGGCCGGTGGACGGGCGCTGGGCCTGGCCCCGTCCCCGCTCGGCTTAGGGCGTGTCTGGTGGATCTGGTGGATCTTTACACCCGTCACACCGCCTTGCGCGGCATCCGGGCTTGGCGGCCCTCCCGGGGCCGGCGTTGTGGGCCCTTGCGAGGAGGGGAAAGTGCGAGCTGTGGGCCTGCGCCTTGCGATGCACGGCAGCAGGCGACGTGGGGGGCGAGTATCCACCAGACAGGCCCGAGGCCCGGCCGGTCACGCGTCACCCCACAAACCGGTCCCGTGCGGCGTTGCGTGGCTCCTTTTGTTCCGCCAACGATTGAGCGCCGAAAACGTCACACGGCGTTCTCGTCCGAGCGACGCGCCGTTCGAACAGCCTTCGAACGGGAGCGCCGGGTGGGCAGTCCCCGGTGCCGGTCGGAGGGGCAGCCGGGCTGCCGGATGAGGCGGTCGCGTCGGGCAGCCGGACAGCCGGACAGCCGGACAGTCGGTCGGAGGGGCAGTCGGGCAGCCGGATGGGGCGGTCGCGTGGGGCAACCGGGAGGAGCGGTCAAGCAGAGCAGCCGGAGAGACAGCCGGGGAGCCGTGCGGCCGTGGAGCCGTGGAGCCGGGCGGCCGGTCAGGCCTCGCGCCACCCCGGCCCGCCGCCCCACTCCCTCACCCCTTGACCGCCTTCCCCAGCTCCACCGCCAGCGTCTCCAAATGCGCCCCCGTCAGGTCCGGCAGCGGCGCGTCCGCGTCGTCGTGGCCTTCCACCGAGACGACGAGGCCGATGTCGCCGTCCCCGGAGACCGGCACCCGGTAGAACGCCGCCGTCCCCGCCCCGGGCGTCACGCGGGCCGAGCCCGGCGATACGAGGGTCGACACGAACGTCGTGGCCTGGTCCATGGCCATCGCACCGTCGTGCATGAGCAGCGGCAGGGCGAAGTTCTGTGCGGTCTTCGCGGCCGGCGAGGCGATGACGGTCAGCGACAGGTCGGCGTCTCCGACGAGGTAGGAGCAGTTGATCGACGATCTGGCGGGGACGGCCGGAATGGCGGGCATCGCCGGGCTGGTCGGGCCGGACGGCCTGGCCGGCTGCGCCGGTTCGGCCGGCGACGAGTCGCCCTCCGCGGCCGGGCCGTCCGGCGCCACCGGGCGGTTCGCCCCTGCGGCCTTCAACGCCCCCGCGACGTCGAACGCGAACGGGCACGGCGCGCCCGCCGTCACCGACTTCGCCTTGCCCTCGAACTCCTCGACCGATATTCGCCCCCCGGACCCGCCCGAGTCCGACGTACACGCCGCCGCGGCCAACGCCACCACGACACCGCCCACAGCGGCGGAAAAACGGAACCGGATACGACGGTCACGACAAGTCATCTGCCCGACCCTAGATGAGCGGCCGCACGGCCACACGGTGGCTGTCCCTCGTCCCCGCAACCGCGGGTCGGGGTGCTGCCGCAGCGCTGGTGGGCAAACCGGAAGCGTTCGCCGAACAGCCGCGGGGTGACCGTCCCGCGAACGCACCCCCCACGGAGGCCCGAGACCGACGCGATAGGGCCGATCGCTGATCGCGGCCACCCGGCCCGGCCATCCCGGCGACCACCGGGACGAGCCGGTTCCGGCGGCCGGAGCTCCGGCGTCATAGCCACTTTTTTGTGGGTACTTGCCGCTCCCCCGGGTGGCCGAGAGGCTGTTCGCAGGCGGCTCGGAGCCGTCGGCGGCTCGGCGGGGAAGGGAGGTGGACGGTGCGTCAGGAGGCGTCCTTGGCCGCCGCGGTCAGGCGATCGATGCGGCGGTGGCCCCAGTCGGAGAGCGGGGCCAGAGCCTCGGCGAGGTCGCGGCCGAACGGGGTCAGCGAGTACTCGGTCTTCAACGGGAGCGTGTCGTACACCTCGCGGTGCACCAGACCGTCGTCCGCCATTTCGCGCAGCGCCTGAGTCAGCACCTTCTCGGACAGCCCCGGGACGGCCCGGCGCATGGCGCCGGGACGCTGCGGCCCCGATTCGAGGAGCCACAGCAGCGCCGTCTTCCACTTGCCGTCGACAACCGCGATCGCGGCCGTCACTCCGCAGACGTTCGGGTCGTGAGCACGGCTGCGCGTCATCACTGTCCTATTCGTTGATGTTCTTTGTCATATGTACGGGAGACCTGCCATGTCGTCGCTTCCCTCGCACTCTTCACAGTCTGCCGTCACGGTCATCGGGCTCGGCCCGATGGGCCGCGCGCTGGCCGGGGCCTTCCTGGCAGCCGGGGCGCGCACGACCGTGTGGAACCGGACACCCGGCAGGGCCGGCGAACTCGCCGAACGCGGCGCCGAGATCGCCGACTCGGCCGCCGAGGCGGCGGCGGCGAGCCCGCTGACCGTGGTGTGTGTCGTGAACTACGACGCGTCCGACGCTGTCCTGCGCGCCGACGACGTGGCGGCCGCCCTCAAGGGCCGCACCCTCGTCAGCCTCACCGCCGACACCCCCGCCCGCGCCCGCGACACCGCTGCGTGGGCGGCCGACCACGGCATCCGCTACCTGGACGGCGCCGTCATGACGCCCGCACCGTCGATCGGTACTCCTGACGCGGTGTTCATCCACAGCGGCCCGGCGGACCTCTACGCCGAACACGCCCCGCTGCTCGGCCTGCTGGGCGGAACGCATGCGCACCTGGGCGAGGACCCGGGGCGGGCAGCCGCGTACGACGTCGCCTTGCTGGACATCTTCTGGACTTCGATGACCGGCTACGCGCACGCCCTGGCAGTGGCCAAGGCCGAAGGCGTCAGCGCGGGCGAACTCGCACCCTTCGCGCAGGGCATCGGCGCGATCCTGCCGCCGCTGTTCGCCGAGTTCGCCAAGGACGTGGACAGCGGCACGTACTCCGGTGCGATCAACCCGCTGACCTCGGCGCTCTCCTCGATCGAGCACATCGTGCACACCTCGGAGAGGCACGGCATCGACGCGAGCGTCATGCGCGCCGCCGAGGCGCTGGCCCGGCGCACGGTCGCCCTCGGCCACGGCGGCGACGGCTTCTCCCGGATCGCGGAAGTCCTCGGACGACGCTGAACACCTGCCTCCCCGAGGAGTTGCGTTCGCCGAACGGTCACCGTGACCGTTCGGCGAACGCTTCCGCGTGCCCGAATCGTGCGCCTCACCGCCGGGCGTGTGCGTACCAGACCCACCGATGGCTGTCCGCGAGCCGCTGCGGCAGCGGCGGGAGCCACGGGCAGCGGCCCGCCACGAGGTCGGGCGGCAGATACGCGTCGAGCCGCCACGCGCCCAGCGGCAGCAGGACATCCGGATGCTCCGCGAACCCCAGCCACGGGCACCCGCTCTCGGTCATGTACGCCAGGAACGCGCTCTTGGCCGGGTCTCGCGCGAAAGCCGGATGCGGGACGTCGAACACGACCCGGCTGCCCGCCGCACTCAACCGGCCGATCTCGCTCAACAGTTCGATCGAGTCGCCGCGATCCAGGTAGTAGAACAAACCTTCGGCGATCCAGACCGTCGGACTCCCGGCATCGTGCCCGGCCGCCGCCAACGCCGCCGCCCAGTCGCCCCGCAGATCCGCGTCGACCCGTCGGCGCGGTGCCGACGGCCCCAGCCCCGCTGCCTTGAACGCGCTTTCCTTGACTGCGAGTTGCCCGGGCAAGTCCACTTCGTACGCGGTCAGGTCGGACGGCAGCGCCAAACGCCAGCACCGCGTATCCGACCCGGCCCCGAGCAGCACCAGTTGACGCACGCCCGCCGCCACGCCGCGCTCGACGGCCGCGTCCCCGAACCGCCCCCGCCCCACGACCACACCCACCGGCGCGCCGAGCCCGATCTGGTAGGCCACCTGCTCCTCGGCCGCGCCGGTGCGCAGCAACTGCGCGTACGGATCGCGCAGGTACGCATCCGCCCGCCGGTGCTCGTCGTCCCGGACGACCGCCATCCAGTCGCTCGTACGCTGCACGGCATCGTCACCCACGGCCGCACTCCCGTCTGCCCTGGCCCGGGGGGGGTGTGGCTTCGTGCGGGCGTGGTCCGCGCGGAGCCCCCGCCTCCCGTCGATCCCACCGTGATCGCGTGGTTGGCCCCACCTTGCGTCCCCGCACCCCGTCACGGGCTCGGCCGGGGGCGCGCCGAGCCGGGATTCACCCGGACAGGTGTACGGGACCGCCGGCGCCAAGGCCGCCCTCGCCCCGACCGCTCGCGCCGGCGGTCCGCGGCAGGTCACCGCACCTCGCCGCCGCATTCTTCCGCCCGCCTGCCACCCTTCCGCTCACCTGTGGCGATCGCTTTCCGTAATCGTTCGAGTGGCATCCGTCACCTGGCTGGCCTACGTTTCCCGGTGGATGCCCCGCGATCCCGCGGAGGCCGGTGAAACGAGGTGAACACCTTGTCCCGCGTATCCGAACCCCTCTGCCCGGTCCGTGTGCCGGAGCCCTCGTGGGCGGCCGCGCCCGCCCCGCGAGGCCGTTCTTCCGGGGCGGCGGCGCTGCCCGGTCCCGCTCCGGCCGGCGACGCGCCGCTGCCGGAGCCGGCCGCCGACGAGGACGACGGCGGGGGCGCGCCGCGGACCGGTGATCGGCCGGTCGTGCTGCTCAGCGGGTCCAGCGGCATAGTCGGCGAGGCCGTCGCCTACGCCCTGCGCCGTGATTTCCATGTCGTGGCGCTGCGCGGGCGGCGCGCCGGTGCGTACGTCCACGAAGACCTGCCCGTGGACCTCGCCCACCCGCGGCTCGGCCTCGACTCCCGTGCTTGGGACGCGCTCGTCGCCCGTGCCGACGTCGTCGTGCACGCCGCCGGGCGGGCCCGCTACGACGGCCATTCCGACGAGTTCCAGTGCGTCAACGTGTCCGGGTCGCGCCGCATGGCCGAACTGGCGGCGGCCGCGGGGGCGCCGCTGATCCACCTGTCGAGCGCGTTCGTGGACCGGGTCGGCCAAGCGCGCGACGCGGCCGCCGCGATCCCGGAGAGCTGCCCGGTCACACCGCTGACCTACCTCGAGTCGAAGGTCGCCGCGGAACGCGCGGTAGCCGCGTCGGACGCGCTCACGTGCGTCGTTCGCCCCTCCCTCGTGATGGGCGACAGTGACACCGGGCACACGCCCGAACTCGGCTTCGTCCACGAGCACATCAAGATGCTGCTGTCCGGCGTCGCCACGTCGATGTGCGGGCCCCACCAGCGCGTCGACATGGTGCCGCGCGACATCGTGGCGCGCGCGGTCGCCGCCCTCGTGTCGCTGGCCGTACGCGACCCGCGGCGACTGCCGTCGCGTTACTGGGCGACGTCCGGGCAGGCGGCCCTGACCTGCGCCGAGTTCGGCGACATCGTGACGGACGTCGGACGTCGCGGCGGACTGCGCCTCGCCGCACCGGACTTCCACGACCCGGCCAAGGCCGCGCTCGCCGACTACCCGGACTGGGACGTCCTGGAGCCGCGGCTGCGCTCGGTACTCGCCGCGCAGGCGGCCGGCAGCACGATCCTCGGCGCGGGCGAGATCCTGCCGACGTCGCTCGGAGGCCGCGAGGTCCCCGGCGCGCCGGCGCCGGTGACCGTGCGCCAGGCGCAGCGGCACCTCGAAGTCAACGCGCGGGCCCTGCTCGACGCGGCACCGGGCGCCTGACGCGCCGAGGGGGCGGACCCCTAGCGGCGGCGTTTCGCAGGTACGCGCCGCTGCCGGGCTCGGAGGACCGACCTGCGCGAGATGCGCCGCACTGCCGGGCAACGGCGGTGCGGCGCATCTGCGCGACGGCGGATCGAGGAGGGGCGCCCCGCACGGCTCCAGGCGCAGGCTATGGAAGCAGACCATGGACGCATGCCATGGACGCAGGTTACGGGCGCCATTCCCGGCGGTAGGCGGGGTGTTCGGCATAGGACTGGGCGAGGACGCGAACCGCGTAGGCAAGGCCGGCCGTTCGGGGGTCCGCGGGCCTTCCGCCTGTCCTGTCCTGGCTTGCTCGGGTGCGGGGTGCGGGGTGTGTTCAGGTGGCTGTGGTGGGGACCGAGCGGCGTTGCATGCCGTCCGCGTCCGGGTCGAGGCCCCAGGACAGGATGCGCCGCGGGTGGACGCGGATGATCTCCGCGCTCAGGCCCGGGCGGCGCGGGGCGGCGTCGCGGACGGCTTCGGCGGTGCCGCGGATTTCGATGCCGCGCACCTTCCACGGGGTGACGGAGGCGATGTCGTCGACGACGAAGGCGACTTCGTGGGTCTGTTCGACGTTGCGGAACTTGCGGCTCGCGCCCATGGCGTAGCCGGCGATGTCGATCGTGCCGAGTGCGGTGTCGATGGTGAAGCCGACCGGGTTGTTCTGGAGTGTGCCGTCGGGGGCGGCGGTGGCGAGGCGGCCGAGGCGCTGGGTGCGGAGGTACTCGAGTTCTGCCGGGGTGAACGGCGATGCGGAGGTCATGCGGCCAGCCTGGAAGGTGAAGTGCGGTTCAGGTCAAGAGGGCGCGGCCGGAGGCTGCGCGTGCTGCATTCGTGTGGGCGTGTTCGGCGCTTGCGCCGTGCCTGAGACGTGCCTGTGCCGGTGCCTGACCGGGGCTTGATCGGTGCTTGGTCCGTGCCGTCCACAGGCGCGGGGAATTGCGTTGTCGGGTGGCGGCGGGCGACGGACAATGGCCGGATGATCACGCTGCGGAGAACCGTTCACGACGCGTCCGGGCGTCCGGTGGCCGACTATGTGCCGGGGACGCGGGCGGGGCATCCGTGGGCCGACGATCTGCGGCCGAAGGACGGTGTGTCGCCGCGCGAAACCGCCGACGCGGTGCTGGCCGCGCTGCCCGGATGGCTGGTGGGTGCGCCGGAGGAGATCGGGGCGGCGCTGCTCGCCGGCGGGGCACGCAAGCACCGGCACGCGCACTGCTTTTCGTGGGACTTCGCGGCGCGCCGGGTGGACCCGTCGTGGGCGGTGCCGGAGTTGCGGCCGGGGCTGCGGCTGGAGTCGGCGCTGAGCCACGAGGCGGCGGACCTGACGTCGCTGTGGATGTCCGCCTATCCGCCGGGACACCCGGACAACCCGGACGGGGAGACGTTCGACTCCGCGCGCACCCAGCTCGCGCTGCTGTTCGACGGCCAGGTACTGGGGCCGCTGCTCGCGTGCAGCACGGTGATCGTCGACGGGACACAGCCGGTCGCGGCGTCCCTGGTCAGCGGCCGCGACGGCGAACCGCCGCTCGGCGGGCCGTGGATCACCGAGGTCTTCCGGCACGCGGACCCGGAGTACGTGGGCCTCGGCGCGGTCGCGCTGCGGGCGTCGCTGGCGTTGGCGGCTGATGGGGGGCTGCCCGCGCTCGGGCTGGCGGTGACGGACGGGAATCCGGCGCGGCGGACGTATGAGCGGATCGGGTTCGCGCATGTGGAGAGCACGATCACGGTTGTCGTGCCGGAGTAGGGCGGGCGGCTTGGTAGCCGGGTGGACGCGCCGGGTTTCGGGTGGTGACGACTCGGTGGTGGGTGTGGCACTCTTCCGGCCGTGACCGAATCCCCGATATCCGGTTCGGCGTCCGTCGCGGCGCCGGATCCTGTGTGGCTCGCAGCCCGGCCGGACGACCGGCTGCCGTCGGTGTTCCGGTTCCTGACGGAGATCGCGGCGTGGGTGGCGCTGCCGTGGGCGATAGCCGACACGTCGATCGTGCTCGGGGTGTTCGTCGGTTTGGTGATGGTGGCCGTGCCGACGGTGTTCGCGACGCCGGGCGACAAGCGGCAGGTCCTGGTGCCGGTCTCCGGCAAGGTGACGATCGCGCTGGTCGCCGCGCACATTCTCGCGGCGCTGTACGGCTCGTGGTCGGCCTGGCCGGTGTGGCCGGCGATCCCGACGACGGTGGTCGCCCTGATGACGATCGTGACGGAGATGCCGCGCTGGCGGTGGCTGTGGGGGGCCGCGGGCAGGCGGTGAGGCGGCGCGAAAGACATCACACGGGATGCGCGGTGAACCCCGTTTCATCCGGTTTTCCCGCGGTTGCCTCGACTTGGCGAGGTCGGGACGCTGGAAACGCTGGTGACCGGACGGCTGGACGGCCGGACGACGCCGTTGCCGGTGACGCGCGGTACTGCCGGCCCTTGGGCGTCGACGAGTCGGACACGTCCTGTGAGGCCTCGGTCGTCACCGTCACCGACACACTGCGGGATGCCTTGGCGGTGGCGGACGCGCCGACGCTGGTGGGCGTTGTGAGGCCCTCACGGCGGCGGCTCGGGTCAGGTTGCGGGGCCGGGCGGAAGGCCCGTCGCCGCCCAACCCGGTAGCGGTTCGGTGTTGTCCGCCCAGGACGGCGGCGGTGCCGTGTGGGGGCCGAGGATTCCGCCGACGATGGCGCACGTGGTGTCGACGTCGCCGCCTGCCGCTGCGGTCGCCCACAGGGCTTCGGCGAAATCGTCGGGGTAGTGCGCGGCGATCCAGATCGTGAACGGGACCGTGTCCGGGGCACTCACCCGCCGACCGCTGCCGAGGCTGCGGCCCACCGCGCGGGAGTCGGTGCGGCCGGCGAGTGCCAGCGCGGCGCGGAGGCGGTCGCGGACCAGGCCGGGCGGGGTGTGGTCGCGTACCGCGGCGATGAAGTCGCGGGCGGAGAGGGGGGTTCGGCAGACGAGTGCGGTCGCGGCAGCTACGGCGACCGCGCCCGCGACGCCCTCGGGGTGCGTGTGGGTGACCTCGGCGGACGCGGCAGCTTCGCGTGCCGCCCGGTCGAGATCGTCGGCGAACCACGCGCCCAGCGGTGCGACGCGCATCGCCGCGCCGTTGCCCCACGACCCTTGGCCCTCGAACGGCTCGGCGGCGAGCGGCCGCCACGCGGCGCCTTCGCGGACCAGGCGCAGCATGCGGTTCACCGTCGGCCCGTAGCCGCGGTCGAAGTCGTGGTGGCGGGCGAACGATGCGGCCAGCCGGTCCTGGTCGACGGTGCCGTGGGCGGCGAGTTCGGCATGCACCGCACACGCCATCGCGGTGTCGTCGGTCCACGGCCACGGGCCTTGGGGCAGGTCGCGGCGCCGCAGGGCGGGGAGGTTCTCGGGGACGAAGAACTGCGCGCCCAGCGCATCGCCGACCCGCAGTCCGAGGAGGGAACGGGAGGCGCGGGTAAGGCGGGTGGCGCGATCGTCGGCATGGGCAGGAACCGCGGGAGCGGGGGAGGAGGGGATGTCTGACATTGCCGGGCATCCTCCCAGGTCGAGGAGTGTGGCGCGATCACGTTTCCCGGTGGTGTGGACAAGACGGCCAAGGGCGTCGAGCGGTCGGCTTGGGGGTCCCCTCACGCCGAGGCCCTGGGGCTGTCCCGACGATCCGCCCTCCTGCCACCATGGCGGCATGACGCTTCGGGGACTCAATTTGGCCGTCCGATTCCTGCTGGAACTGGGTGCGCTCGCCGCGCTCGCGTGGTGGGGCGTGGACCTCGGATCGAGCTGGGTCGGCAGCCTGGTGATGGGCATCGGCTTCCCGGCCCTGGCCGCGGTGACGTGGGGCAACTTCGTCGCTCCGCGCGCCCCGCAGTTCCTGCCCCGCCCCGGCCGCTTGGCGATCGAGATCGCCGTGTTCGGGTCCGCCACCGCCGGCCTCGCCGCCATGGGCCACTGGCCGGCCGCCCTGGTCTTCGGCCTCGTCGCGGCCGGCAGCACCGCACTCACCCACATCTGGAAGCAGGACGACGAGATGCGGGCGAACGCGGGCGTCCGGATGCGCGCCCAAGCGTAGGGGCCGGGCAACCACGGGCCGGGCGACCAGAGCCGGGCCTCCACGGCGCGGGCGGGTCGACGCGAGACGGGCCCACCCCCCCGCACTTAACGGGTCGTCAGGGGGTGGTTAAGAGCCGGTTAAGTGCCGTCTGCGGGAGGAGTTTTCGCAGGTGGGGGGCGGTTTGGTGGTTAGGCTCGCGGCATGTCCGAGTCAGCCATTCGGCCGCGTGAAACGCGCGGCTCCTCCGGTGTGCCCGGTGCGTCCGGTGGTGGCGGTGCGGTCGCGCCGGGGCGCCACCGTGCTGCCGCGGCACCTCAGTCGGTGGCCCCTCGGAGTCCGGGCGGCGGTGGGCGGCACAGCAAGCCGGGTGGCGGCGCTGGTGTGGCCATGCCCGTGGCTTCGGTGAGCGCCGTGCCGGGCGTGGGGAGGGGTGGTGACGGGCCGCCGATTCCGATCGTGCCGGCGGTGGGGCCCGTGGGGGTGGGGCCGGTGGTCGGACCGATGGTGGGGCCGACGGCGGGACCGGTGGTCGCGCCGACGGGGCGGCCGCGAGGAGAGGGCGCCGGGGTCGCGGAGAGGCCGCAGGGGCGGCACGCGGCGGTGGTGTCCGGGGAGCATGTCGACCGCCCGGACGTGGCCGGAGCAACGGCACATTCGACTGCGGCTTCGCGGACTTCGGCGGTTTCCACGCAGTCGTCGACGAGTTGGGCGATGACCTCGCCCGCGACCCCTCCCGCAACCTCGCCGACGCCCCTGCCGGCGACCCCGCCGCCGACGTCGCCGGCGCCTCCGCCTCCGCCTCCGACTCCGGCCCCGGATCCGCCCCCGCCCCCGCTCTCGGGCCTGACCTCGTCGATGACCTCGGAGGACCGGGCCACGCCTCCCAGGGCGGCGATCGCCGACGCGGACCCCTCACCCGAGTCCGGAAGCGCGCAGGGGCACGCCCGCGAGGGCGAAGCCCTGAGACCGTCCCCGAGTACCGCCCCTCAGCGCGGTGCGCATCGCCCCCGGGTCACGCCTTCGCAGTTGCTGGTCGGCGTGGTGTTCGGGGGCGGGGCCGTGGTCGGGGTGTGGGCGGCGCAGCTGGCGGATGTGGGGCGGCTGGATGCGTTGTTGGCGTCGTGTGCGCATCTGGCGGGGTTGGCGGCCGGGTTCGGGATGCTCGTGCTGATTCTGTTGACGGCGCGGGTTCCGGCGCTGGAACACGGGGTCGGGGCGGATGTGCTGGCGCGGTGGCATGCGCGGGGCGGGCGGATCGTCATCGGGCTGGTGCTGGCGCATGCGGGGTTCGCCTGGTGTGCGTACATGCGGAATACCGGGACCGAACCTATCGGCTCTGTGGGGGAGTTGCTCGGGTATCCGGCGTTGGCGGCGGCGATCGTCGGGACCGGGATGCTTGTGGTGGTGGGGCTCGTGTCGGCTCGGGTGGTGCGTCCTCGGGTGCGGCATGAGACGTGGCGTGGGCTGCATTTGATGACGTATGCGGGGGCGGCGGCGGGTTTCGTGCACCAGCCCGCGGGGCCTGATCTGGCCGGGGCTCCGGTAACGGCGTGGGTGTGGACGCTGGCGCATGTGCAAGTGGCGGTGCTGGTGCTGTGGTACCGCGTGGTGGTGCCTGCGCGTTCCGCGCTGCGGCACGGGATTCGGGTGACGAGTGTGGTGGACGAGGGCCCGGGCGTTGTTTCGGTCACCATGCGGGGGCGGGAACTCGACGCGTTAAAGGCCGAGTCCGGGCAGTTCTTCCGATGGCGGTTCGTCACCGAGAGGTTGTGGCGGACCGCGTTGCCGTTCTCGTTGTCGGCACCGGTGCGGGACGACACGTTGCGGATCACCGTGCGCGTCGTCGGCGACCACACGCGCCGCATCCGGCGGCTGCGGCCGGGTGTCCGGGTGGTCGCCACCGGGCCGTTCGGGGCGATGACGGCGCATCGGCGGACGCGGCGGAAGGTGCTGCTGATCGCGGGCGGGGTGGGGATCACGCCGATGCGGGCGCTGTTCGAGACGCTGCCGGGCGGGCCGGGTGACCTGACGCTCGTGTACCGGGCGCGGAGTGCGGACGACCTGGTGCTGCGCGACGAGTTGGATCGGATCGCGGGGGAACGGGCGGGGACTGTGCACTACTTGGTGGGTGGGTCGCGTGGTGTCGGGAATCCGCTGACGCCGGCGAACTTGCGGCGGCTGGTGCCGGACATCGCCGAGCACGACGTGTACTTGTGCGGCTCTCCGGGGATGGCGAAGGCCACCCAGCGGGCTTTGCGGCGGGCAGGGGTGCCGGGGGAACGCGTGCACGCCGAGATCTTTGCGTTCTGAGGGCCGGGACCGGGGGTGGTTCCGGGTTCGATTCCGGGTGTGATTCCGCGTTCGATTCGAGAGGAATTGCTGCTGTGCCGATTCGCCGGATGGGGCTTGCCGCCGGGCTGTTTTCCGTCAGTGTCGCGGCCGTTGCCGTGCTCGGTGTGCCCGCGCCCGCGGCGCCCGCGCCGCCGGACCGGCCCGTTCGGCCGCCGGCCGCGGGGCAGCCGGCGGCATGTGACACGTGTCGATATGAACCGGTGCGTAGTGCGCATTGAAGTCGGCGAGCGCCGACTGTAACCTCCGGTAACCCCTGGAGGGGTGGCCCGGCCGCCTGGGCCGGATTTGCCGATGGGGAGGTATGCCATGTCCGACTCGCACCGGTCGCGCACCTCGCTCACCCGCACCTCGCTCACCCGCACGTTGTTCGCCCGCACGTCGCGCACCCGGACCTCGCGCCTCCGCGCCAAGCTCCGCCGCACCGTCGTCGCGGCTGTCGCGTCGTTGTGTCTGCTGGGCGCGGTGCCCGGTACCGCGGGGGCCGCGACGAACTATCCGGTGCCGTACTCGTTCGGCGCCGGGATCGCCGCGCAGCTACTGCACCCGGGCTCGGCGCCGGTCGGTGCCAACGACTTCGGGTGCCGGCCGTCCACGGAACACCCGTACCCCGTCGTGCTCGTGCACGGCACGTTCGGCAACATGACGGACAGCTGGCAGAGCCTGTCGCCGCTGCTCGCCAACAACGGCTACTGCGTCTTCGCGCTCGACTACGGCGGCTCGCCGGGCAACCTGTTCCAGGGCTACGGCGACATTCCGGCGAGTGCCGGGCAGCTCGCCGCGTTCGTCGACCGGGTGCTCGCCGCGACCGGCGCGCCCAAGGTCGACATCGTCGGCCACTCGCAAGGCGGCATGATGCCGCGCTACTTCATCCGGAACCTCGGCGGCGCCCCCAAGGTGCACGAACTCGTGGGCCTCGCCCCGTCGAACCACGGCACCACCCTGTGGGGCCTGCTCAACCTGCTCCAGGCCTATCCGGGCGGCAGCCAGTTCCTGACCTCGTCGTGTGTGGCGTGCGTGCAGCAGACCGCCGGTTCGGACTTCATGAACGCGCTCAACGCCGACGGCGACACCGTGCCGGGCGTGCATTACACGGTGATAAGCACGCGCTACGACTGGGCGGTCACCCCGTTGGAGAGCACGTTCCTGCACGGGCCCGACACGACGAACATCATCGTGCAGGACAAGTGCCGGTCCGACTTCGCCGACCACCTCGCGCTCATCTACGACCAGGTCGCCCTGCGCGAAGTCCTCAACGCCCTCGACCCCGCACACGCCAAGCGCACCTGCGCCGTCGTGCTGCCGGTGCTCGGCGGCTGACCGGGCGGCGGCGCCCGCCCGACGCCGCCGTCCCCCGGCACCGGAATCCCGAACGCCGCCACGGGATTCCGGTGCCGCAACATGCGAGTGCCCGCCTTCGGGCCGAGGGTGCGCCCTACATCCGGTCCACCCGGGTCAGGCCCTCCTCGTCGAGGCGCAGCCACCGGGTGATGCCGAGGCCGCGCAGGAACGGCAGGTCGTGGCTCGCCACGATCAGCGCGCCCTGGTACGACTCCAGTGCGGTGGTCAGCTGCCGGACGCTCGCCAGGTCGAGGTTGTTCGTCGGCTCGTCCAGCATCAGCAGCTGCGGTGCCGGGTCGGCGAGCAGCAGCGAGGCCAGCGAGGCGCGGAACCGTTCCCCGCCGGAGAGCGTGTCGGCGCGCTGGTCCGCGCGCCGGCCCTTGAACAGGAACCGGGCGAGCCGGGCCCGGATGTCGTTGTCGGTCGCGGCGGGCGCGAACCGGGCGACGTTCTCCGCGACCGTCAGCTCGTCCCGCAGGAGGTCCAGCCGCTGCGGCAGGTACCGCATCGGCACGAACGCGTGGACTTCACCCGCGTCCGGCTCCAGAAGCCCGGCGATGGTGCGCAGGAGCGTGGTCTTGCCGGCACCGTTGCGGCCGACCAGGGCGATGCGTTCGGGGCCGCGGACCTCCAGCTTGAGCCGGGTGCCGTACTGCGGGCGGACGCCCGGCAGCGACAGCACGTTGCGGCCTTCCGGGACCTCGGTCAGCGGCAGGTCGACGCGGATCAGGTCGTCGTCGCGTACCGCCTTCTCGGCCTCGGACAGCCGTTCCCGGGCGCCCGCGAGGCGCTCGGTGTGCATGGCCTTGTGCTTGCCGGCGGACACCTCGGCGGAGCGCTTGCGCATGCCCATGACGATCTTGGGCTCGCGCTTGTTGTCCCACATCTTCTGCGCGTAGCGCTTGCGTCGCGCCAATTTGACCTGGGCGTCGACGAGTTCGCGCTTTTGGCGGCGGACGTCCGACTCCGCCGCGCGCACCATGCGCTCGGCGGCATCCTGCTCCACCTCCAACGCGGCCTCGTACTCGCTGAACGTGCCGCCGAACCAGCGCACGTCGCCGTCCCGCAGGTCGGCGATCTGGTCCATCTCGTCCAGCAGTTCGCGGTCGTGGCTGACGACCAGGAGGACGCCCTGCCAGGCCGCCACTGCATCGTAGAGGCGTTCGCGGGCTTCGATGTCCAGGTTGTTGGTCGGTTCGTCGAGGATGAGGACGTCGGGGTGGCGCAGCAACTGGCCCGCCAACGCCAGCATCACCGATTCGCCGCCGGACAGTTGCCCGGTGGTGCGGTCGAGGCCGAGGTGGCCCAGACCGAGCCGGTCGAGGGTGGCGAGGGCGCGTTCCTCGACGTCCCAGTCGTCGCCGACGGCGGCGAAGTGCGCCTCGTCGACATCGCCCGCTTCGATCGCGTGCAAGGCGGTGCGCTGCGCGGCGATGCCGAGGACGGCATCCACCCGGGCGGTCGTGTCGAGAGTCAAGTTCTGCGGGAGATAGCCGAGTTCGCCCGTGACACGGACCGAGCCGCGGGTCGGGGCGAGGTCACCGGCGATCAGCCGCAGGAGCGTGGACTTGCCCGCGCCGTTGAGGCCCACCAAGCCGGTGCGGCCGGTGCCGAACGCGGCCTGGAAGCCGGTGAACACCGATCCGCCGTCCGGCCACGCGAAGTCGAGGTCGGTGACGACGATGGAGGAAAGGGTGGAGGTGGGGGAAGCACTGGACATAAACGGTCTCCGGGTGCTCGCGTGGAAAGGGGCGGCATAGGGAGACCCGCAGGCGCGCGCAAGAGTGACCGGAGAGCGTCGTCGAAGGAACGGCTCCTGCCGAGGTCGAGATCGCGCGTCAGACCGCACGCTTGACGCGTGGGCTGCGGGTCTCCTACCTCAACGGAGCAACGGCCTTCTCCAATACGACGGAAGTGCGGGGGCCAGCGCCAGTCGGAGGGGTGACCCTCGACGGCTGCGCTCGACCGTACGACGGTGCTCAACGGCCGCACAACCGGTTTAATTCCGGCCCCCGCACCGGCGTCGTACCGCCGGACACGTCCTAGGCGCGCTCGCGGTAGGCGTGCAGGACCGGGGCCTTGCGTTCTTCCGGGACGCGTTTGAGGGCCTCGCGCAGCGTCAGGCCGCTGATGCGGTCGACGTGCGCGGCCGTCCAGGCGAGGACCGCGTCGGGGTGCTTCTTGGACGCCTCCCGCAGGACCCATCCGAGGGCTTTGCGGACGAAGAAGCGGGTGTCGTCGAGCAGCGGCTCGGCGATCTCGCCGAGCACGGGGAACCAGCGGGGGAACGTGTCGGCCGAGCGGACGCCGAGCATGAACGCCAGGATGCCGGAGCGGCGCAGCCACATCTCGTCCTGCGCCGCCCAGGCCCGGTAGACCGCCTCGGTACGAGGCTCGCGCAGGAGGAGCCGGGCCGCGACCGAGCCGGACAGGACGTCGACGAGCGCCCAGGTGCCGGACTCGCCGACGAGTTCGGCGAGGAGCGCGGTGTCGTCGAGGGTGAGGCGGTCGGTGTGGGCTTCCAGCCACAGGCAGGCGGCCAGGCGGGTGTCGTGGACGGTCGGCGTCCACAGGGTCCGGGTGACGGCGACGAGGTCGGCGTGGGTGAGCGCGGGGCGCGCTTTGCCGGCGGCGCGGACGACACGGCGGACTTCCGGGACGGGCACGCCGTAGTGGTTGAGGTCGCTGTGCAGGTACGCCCGGGTGCCTTTGGCACGGTCCGGGTCGGACAGGGCGATCAGGGCGGTGTCGATCTCCTCGGCGACCTGGATGGCGACGGGATCGGGCGTCTCGGACTCGGCTGCGGCGATCATGGTTCCTGCCTACCGGACCGGAGCGACACGGTCACACATATCGCGGCGGGCACGTCATGTGTCGACGACACACGAGGAGATGGGGACCTATGACGACGGACATTTCGCAGCTCACGTTCCGGCTGCCGACCGAGGACGACTTCCCGCGCGTGCAGTACGGGCTGACGCACTGGTGGGGCGGACTCGGCGGGGATGCGGGGGCGCAGCAGCGGCGATTGCTGGTGCCGCGTTTGTTCCTGCAGCACTTCTGCCTGACGAGCCAGGTAGTGGAGGACGGAGAGGGGCGGCTGGTCGCGTTCCTGGTCGGCTTCCTGTCGCAGGACCGCGCCGACGAGGCGTACATCCACTTCGTGGGGGTCGACCCGGAGTGGCAGGGCTCCGGGGTGGGGCGGGCGATGTACGAGCGGTTCTTCGCGGCGGTCCGGACGGCGGGCCGGACCCGGGTCCGGTGCCTGACAGGCCCGGCGAACCGGGCCTCGGTCGCCTACCACCGGCGGCTGGGCTTCCGCGTCGAACCGGGTGCGCTCGACTTCGACGGGATCCCGGCGACGCCGGACTACGACGGGGAGGGCCTGCCCCGGGTGCTGTTCGTGAAGGAGCTGTAGGGAAGGTCCCGCCGCCCCCCGGCTTCTTGACCATTGGTCTGGACCTGCGTACTGTCGCCGGTGATAACACCAAGGACCTTTAGTAAAGCGGGAAGCATAAATCCCGTCAGGGGGGCGGCATGGCGACGACGGCGACCGTCGAAATGACAGCCGAGCCGAAGTACTGGCACCTGCGCACCGTGCTGCTCCAGGCCATCGACTCGGAGTTCGCGGCCGGCCAGACGCTGCCCAACGAGCGCGAGCTGTCGGCCCGCTTCGGCGTGGCCCGGGCCACGCTGCGGCAGGCCCTGGAGCAGCTCGAACTCGAAGGGCGCCTGCACCGCAAGCGCGGCGCGGGCACGGTCGTGGCCGGTCCGCGCCTGGAAATCGCGATGAGCACCCACAACGAAGGCTGGCCCGGCGTCGACCTCGGCGACCGCCAGCTCGTCGACGGCACCACCGCCCCCGTCCCCGCCCGCATCGCGGCGCAGATGGGCCTGCGTCCCCGCGCCATGGTGCACCGGGTGCGCCGCCGGCAGCTGTCGATGCGGCAAACGGTCGGCATCGAGTGCCTGTACGTGCCGCGCGCGGTCGTCCCGCGCGTCCCGGAACTCCTCGGCGACAACCGGCGCGCCGGCCTCGTGCTGCGCCACCTGCGGCATCACGCGCTGGAGGGCATGTCCCGGTCCGTCGAACTGGGCGTCGCCGAGGCCGAGGAAGCCCGCCTGCTGGAGCGGCCTCCGGGCAGCGCCGTCCTCGTGGTCACCACCGCGTACGCGGCACAGGGCCGCACGGCCGCCCTCGTCGTCGCCACGTACCGTGCCGACACCTGCCGTCTCGCGTTCGGTGACGAACCCGTATCGGTCGCCCGCTCCGCGTCCTGAACCGGTAGCATCCGCCGACACCAGGGCAGCGCCGACACCAGCACCAGACAGCACTGCGGGATCCCGGCACGGGAAGGAGCCGAACACCGTGGCCGGTCCGCCGAGCGGCGCCGCGGGCGGGGACACGTCCCTGCTGCGGCGCATCAACTCCGCCGTCACCCTCCGCGCGCTGCGCGGCGGCGCCCACCTGACGGTCACCGAACTCATGGACGCCACCGGCCTGTCCCGCCCCACGGTGGAAGGCGTCGTCGACGGCCTCCTGCACGACGGCCTCGTCGTGGAAGCCGAGGCGGACGCGGACACCGCCGGACGCCGCCGCGGCCGCCCCGCCCGGCGTTTTCGCTTCCACGCCGAAGCCGGGCACGTCCTCGGCCTCGACATCGGCATGCACGAAGTCCGCTGCGTCCTCGCCGACCTCACCGGCACCGTCGTCGCCCGCCACACCCGTGCGGTTCCCGGCGGCCTCGGCGCCGAAGAACGCCTCGACCGCGCCCGCGGCACCGTCAACGACCTGCTGCGCCGCGCCAAGATCCCGCGCGAGCACCTGTGGGCGGCCGGCGTCGGCACGCCCGGCATCGTCGACCGGCAAGGCGTCGTCACCTACAGCGCCGCGGTGCCCGGCTGGACCGGCATGGACCTCGGCGGCCGCCTCACCCGCTCGCTGCCCTGCCCGGTCTTCGTCGAGAACGACGCCAACCTCGCCGTCATCGGCGAACGCTGGCAAGGCGTGGCCGTCGGCTCCGACGACGTCGTCCTCATCCTGGCCGGCCTCAGCCCCGGCGCCGGATCCCTGATCGACGGCCGCGTCCACCGCGGCTTCGGCGGCGCCGCAGGCGAAATCGGCGCCCTGCACCTGCTCGGCCGCCAAGCCCCGCCGGAAAGCCTGCTGTCCACCACCGGGACGCCCCTCGTCCCGCTCGACGAGGACGCCGTCGCCGACGTCTTCCGCCTCGCCCGCGCCGGCGACCCGGTCGCCCGCGAAGCCGTCGACCGGTTCTTCCAGCGCCTCGTGCACGACATCACCGCACTCGTGCTCACCCTCGACCCGGAAATCGTGGTCGTCGGCGGCTGGGCGACCGGCATCGACGACGTCATCGAACCGCTCCGCACCGAACTCGCCAAGTTCTGCCTGCGCCTGCCCCGCGTCGAACTCTCCGCCCTCGGCACCGACGCCATCGCCCTCGGCGCCCTCCGCGTCGCTGTTGACCACGCCGAACAGCGCCTGTTCTCGGTCGAGCACGCGGGCGCCGCACACGCCTGACGCCAGGCTGCGCCGACGGAGCGAAATCCCGTGTCCGCGCTGCGTCGACGAGCGGCCCGGGGTTTTTCGGCTTCGGCGTGGTTGTGTCGCGGTTGGGGATCCCCGACAGCGACCGTCCCGGCCATCGGGACATCGTCGGGGGTGTCGTGAGCAAGGCGACCCACGGACGGCGCAGGCCGCACTGCTCAAGTAGCGCACTGCGGGGGCGGCATCACAGGAGATCCCCCTCCACCTTCAACCGCACGACCTCCTCCCAGTCGCGGCCGAGTTCGCCCGCTATGGCGTCGCCGTGTTCGCCGTGTTCCGGGGCGCGGCTCAGGTGGGGGCGGATGCCGTCGAACTGGGCCGGGCTCGGTACCAACGGGTAGGCGCCCGCAGGGCCTTCGACGGAGACCAGGTAGTCGTTGGCCAGCACCTGCGGGTCGGATCCGGCTTCGCCGGCCGAGCGCACGACCGTCCACGGGATCGGGAGGTCGGCCAGGGCTTCGGTCCAGAAGGTCAGCGGTCGGGCGGCGAAGACCGCGTCGAGTTCGGTGATGCAGGCGCGTGCGTTGGCCAGTACGCCCTCGGCATCGGCGAACCGCGGGTCGGCCGCGAGGTCTTCGCGCCCGATCGCCGAGCATAGGGCCGTGAAGGCGCCTTGGGTCATCACTCCGGACAGATACAGGTACCGGCCATCTGCCGTGCGGTAGGCGTTCACCAGGGGGTTCGGGGCGTCGGCGTGGCGGAAGCGGGGGATGGCATCGACGCCGTAGAGGCGGGCGGCGACCGCGTTCGGGGACATCACCCACATCGCCGACGACAGCAAGGACACGTCGACGACCGCTCCCTCGCCGGTGCGTTCGCGGCGGAAGAGCGCGGCCGCGATCGCGCCCGCGAGGAAGCCGCCGGAGGCGAGATCCCCGAAGGCGGGCGATGCGAGCGGCACGAACTCGTCGGAGACCTGGCTTGCCGCATGGCCGACGCCCGCGCGGCTCCAGAAATCGGTGATGTCGTAGCCGCCGCGGTCGCGTTCCGGGCCGCGGTCGCCGTGGCCGGTCGCCCGGGCGTAGACCAGCCGCGGGTTCACGGCCTGCAGATCGGCGACGTCCAGGCCGAACCGCTGCCGTGCCCCCGGAAGCAGGTTGGTGATGAACACGTCGGCCTCGCGGACGAGATCGCGCAGCAGCGCGCCGCCGTCCTCCGTCGACACGTCGAGGCCGATGCAGCGTTTGCCGCGGTTGAGGATCTCCCACATGAACTTCACGCCGACGTCCTTGTCCGGCAGCGCGGCCACCGGATTACCGTTCATCGGATCGGCGGTGTGCGGCGGTACGACCTTGACGACGTCCGCACCCCAGTCGGCGAGCACGGCGCCCGCGGACGGCGCGAACGCGTACATCGCCACCTCGACGACCTTCACTCCCGCGAGTACGTCGTACGTCATACGCCCAGCAACTTCCGCAAGTTCGTCTCCGCGATCTTGACCGCGTCCGCATCGTCGACCTCGGCCAGCGCCGCCGCCAATCGGACCCGGTTCTCCGGCCAACACCCGTCCCCGTGCGGGAAATCGCCTTCCCACAGGAGGTTGTCGACCGGGACGTCGCCGAGCGAGCGCAGCGCGAACTGCTCGTCGACCAGGCACACGAACATGTGCTCGGCGAACAACTCGCGCGGCGCCCGCTGTCCCATTCCGGCCTGGCCGATGGACAGGTCGCGGAACAGCCGCGCGTCGTGGAACGCCTTCTCGGCACGTTCCAGCAAGTAGGGGATCCAGCCCGCGCCGCCCTCGGACAGGATCACCCGCAGCCCCGGGAACCGTTCCAGGACGTCCGACATCAGCCAATCCGCGGCCGCCATCATCGAGTTGACCCCGTTGAGGGTCACCAGCACGCCCGGCGGCGCGTCGTCGGATGTGGTCACCAGCCGCGACGAACTCCCGATGTGCTGGCACACCGGCAACCGCGCCTCGCTCAGGAACGCCCACAGCGGATCCCAGTGCGGGGTATGCAGGGAAGGCAAGCCCAGAACCGTCGGGTTCTCCGAGAAGGCGATGGCTTTGGCGCCCTTCGCCGCCACGCGCTTGGCTTCGGCGACCGCGAGGTCGATGTCGAAGAGCGGCAGGATCGCGGCGCCGTAGAGCCGGTCCGGGGCGACCGCGCACCACTCGTCGAGGAGGTAGTCGTTGTAGGTGCGCAGGAACACCACTCCCGCGTCGAGGTCGTCGACACCGAGGAAGAAGCGGTGCCCGGCGAACCGCGCGAAGTTCGGGAACGTCAGCTGCCCCCACACCTGGTCGACGTCCATGTCGGCGACGCGCTGCACCGGGTCGTAGCAGCCCGGCCGGATCTCGTCGAAGTTCGCGGTGCCGGGTGCGGGCGGATACCCGGCCTCCGGATGACCGGGCAGCGGGCGGCAACTCCCCATGGGGATATGGGTGAGCTGCCCGTCGTAGAGCCACGCGTCGCGCCCGCCCGGGGACTTGACGACCCGCGGTGCCCGGTCGCGATACGCGGCGGGCACCCGGTCCACCCACAGGTGCGGCGGCTCGATCATGTGGTCGTCCGCGGAGATGAGCTTGGTGCCGTCGGGAAGCACAGGACGGGTCCTTCCACGTAAGTGGGCAAGTCGAGGGGCGATGGGTCACAAGGTGAGCAGCAAGGCCGACGTGAAAGCCTCCGCTCCGCTGCTGACCACCGCGACGTGCGGGTGGGGGGTCACTTGGCGGCCGTCGGCGGCGCCGCGGAGTTGCAGGCAGGCCTCGTGCAGGCCGCCGAAGCCGTGCAGGCGTCCGGCGGACAGTTGGCCGCCGTTGGTGTTGAGCGGCAGTTCGCCGTCGAGGGCGATGCGGTGGCCGCCTTCGACGAACCGGCCGCCGTCGCCGCGCGGGCACAGGCGCAGCGCTTCGAGCCAGCGCAGGGCGAGGACCGAGAAGCCGTCGTACAGCTGGGCGATGCCGACGTCGGAAGGCTTGAGGCCGGTGCGTGACCACAGCATGTCCGCGGCCGCGTCGAAGCCGGGTGCGGAGCCGATCGCCTCGAGGGCGACCGAGCGGCCGGGGATGTCGGCGAGGCCGCCGGCGCGGGAGATGACGAAGGCGATGGCGCCGTCGACCGGGACGTCGCAGTCGTAGATGCACAGCGGGTCGGAGATCATCCGGGCGCCGAGGTAGTCGTCGAGGGTCATCGGAGTCCGGTACACGGCCTGCGGGTTGCGGGCCGCGTGGGCGCGGGCGGTGACGGCGACCTGGCCGAGGTGGGCGCGGGTGGAGCCGGTGTCGTGGAGGTAGCGCTGGGCTTGGAGGCCGCCGTAGGTGGCGTAGCCGGCGCCGTAGGGGGCCGTCCATTGGGTGCGTTCGTGGGCGAGGCTGGCGGCGACGGTTTCCGAACGGCCGCCGAGCTGCGTCTGGGCGGTGGATTCCCAGACGGTGCGGAAGCACAGCACGTGGTCCGCGAGGCCGCCCGCGACGGCGAGTACGGCGTTGACGACCGCGCCGAGCTGGCCGGGGAGTTCGCGGGCTCCGGTGTACCAGCGGGGCCGCAGGCCCAGCAGGACCCGGACGTCGTCGGCGCCCGCGCCGGTGATCCCGGGCGTGGAGCCGATTTCGCCCGGGTACGTCGACACGCCGTCGATGTCCGCGGGGGTCAGCCCGGCGTCGGCGATCGCGGCCAGCGCGGCGTCCGCGGTCAGGCGCCACGGGTCGACGCCGAGGCGGCGGCCGATGGCGGAGGTGCCGATGCCGGTGATGACGGCGGCGGATTCGGGCTTCCGCGGGTCCGTGCCGGTCATGGGCGGAACACCGGGATCCACACGGTGCCGGGCTCTTCGCCCGCGCGTTCGGAGCCGCCCGCGGGTTCGGTGTCGCCCGAGTGTTCGACGTCGTCCGCACGTTCGAAGGCGACCGTGACGGGCATGCCGATGCGGACCGCGTCGACGGGGCAGCCGACGACTGCGGTCAGGAGGCGCAGGCCGGGCTGTTCGGCGAGGTCGACTTCGGCGAGGACGTACGGGGGTTCGAGCGCCGGTGTCCACTGGTAGCGGTTGACGGTGAAGGAGTACACCGTGCCTTTGCCGCTGACGGGTGCGAAGGCCACGTCGGCGGAGTGGCATTGCGGGCACAGCGGTCGCGGCGGATGGATGTACGTGCCGCACGGCCCGCAGCGGGCGATGCGGAGGACGCCGTCGGCGCCGGACCGCCAGTACGCGGCGGCCCGGGGAGTGGGCGGCGGGGCGGGGCGCGGCATGTGCTCTCCTCCCGGCAGGGTGATGGTATTGCATCACGGTGATGGTATTTACTCAATTGTTCGATGCCAGGGGATCGGGATTGATCGCGAATCGATGGGGAGGGCAACCATGGGTACGACTGACGGCGGTCGCGACGAGGCGGCTTACCGTGCACCGGACTTGGCGCTCGTCGGCGGGGAACACGTGCGCCGCTACCGGGAGACCGGCGGCGACGTCGGCTATGTCTGGAACGGCGTCACCGCACTGCTGCTGACCACGATCGGCCGGGTGTCCGGCGAACCGCGCACCTCCGCGCTGATCTTCGGCGACGACGGTGGCGGCCGGTATGTGGTGATCGCGTCCCAAGGCGGCGCGCCCACGCATCCGCAGTGGTACCGCAACCTGGTCGCCCGGCCGCTGGTCGAGGTCCAGATCAAAGGGGAGTGCTTCGCGGCCGTGGCGCGCACGGCCGAAGGCGCGGAACGCGAGCGGCTGTGGACGCTGATGGCGGGGCTGTGGCCCAACTACGAGGCGTACCGGGAGCGCACCGACCGGGTCATTCCGGTGGTGGTGCTGGAGCGGGTGGCGCCGGAGGGCGGCGACGGGGCCTGACGGTCGCCGGGTCCGACGGCCGCCGGGCTCGGCGTACGGCCGGCTTGGTGGTGGCTCTCGTGGTGGTGGCCGTCGTGGTGGGCGGGTTGATCGGTGGCCGTTGAACCCTGCGGGGGACCCGGCTAAGGTGCGGCTCGACGGAGAGTGTCGAATATTCAACATTCGAAGGAGGCTTGTGCCGGACTACGAGATCCTCGACTGCCACCACCACGTCGGCGACGTGCACGGCGCGCTGGGCCTCGGCCCGACGCCGGCGGGCACCGACCCGGCCGCCGACGAGCTGGCCGTACGCCTGGCCACGATGGACCGCAACGGCGTCGACCGCGCCGTCGTCATCCCCGGCCACGGCTACCTGCGCCCGTCCGGCCTGGCCGACACGCGCCGCATCAACGACGCCATCGCTGCCTACCGCGACGCCACCCCCGACCGGTTCCCCGCCGCCGTCGGCATCGTCGAACCGCTCTACGGACCCGCCGGGCTCGACGAAGTCGACCGCTGCGCCCACGAACTGGGCCTGCGCGGCATCAGCTTCCACACCCGCTTCCAGGGCGTCTCGACCGACTCGCCGCTCGTCCGCGCCCTCGTCGGGCGGTGCGCGGAACGCGGACTCGTGCCGTTCGTGCACGCACTCGGCGACGTTCCCGACGAAGCGCTGTGGAAAGTCCAGGAACTGGGCCGGGAGTTCCCCGAGACGACGTTCGTGGTGCTGGACGCGTTCTCGTCCTTCGAGCAATGCCGCCAGGCGCTGTCGGTGGCCGAGATCACCCCGAACCTGGTGTTCGACACGTCGCTCGCGTACACGTTCGACCTCGTCGAGCCGTTCGTGCGGCGCCACGGCGCGTCCCGGCTGGTCTTCGGCACCGACCTGTACTCCACGCCGCTCGGTTATCGGCGCACCCACGTCCTCGGGCAGATCCTCGACTCGGCGCTGTCCGAGGACGACAAGCGCCTGATCCTCGCGGGGAACACGCGGGCGATCCTCGGACTGGGGCCGGCACCGCGGGGTGCTTCCGCCGCCGCTGCGGGGGAGGGCGTGTGATGCGGTTCGCCACCGGGACCACGGTCAAGGACTTCGACGCGTACGGGGCCTGGCTCGACGTCGCCGCCGACTGCGGGTTCGCGATGCTCACCACGGGGGACTCGCAGTCGCTGTGGGCGGACCCGTACGTGTCGCTCGCTTTTGCGGCGCAGCGCACCACGACGCAGCGGCTCGGCATCACCGTGTCGAACCCGATGACCCGCCACCCGGCGGTCGCCGCGTCCGCGGCGTCCGCGCTGCAACACCTCAGCGGCGGGCGGTTCGTGCTCGGCATCGCGTCCGGCGACTCGGCGCTGCGCAACATCGGGGTGCGGCCGGGGCGGGTCGACGAGACCGAGTCGTACGTCGCCGCGGTCCGGGCGCTGACCCGCGGCGAGAAGGCCACGTGGCAGGGCGCCGACCTCGTGCAGCGCTGGAAGCCCGGGCCGACACCGGTGTGGATGGCCGCGGAAGGGCCGCGCACGCTGCGCGCGGCGGGGCGGAGCGCGGACGGCGTCGTCCTGTCGAACTCGCTCACCCGCGAGGCGTACGAACGCAACCTCGCGCACATCGCCGCGGGTGCCGCGGAAGCCGGACGCGACCTCGCCGACCTCGAAATCTGGTGCATGGCCAACATCGTCCCGGCCGCCACCGAGGACGACGGGATCGCCGTGGTCCGCTCGGTGCTCGCCGGCACGGCGAACCACGTCTTCCGGTTCACCACCGAAGGCAAGGGCCTGCCCGACACGCTCGTGCCCAAGGTCGAGGAACTCAAGCGGCGCTACGACTCGACGCACCACGCGTCCCCGGAAACCGCCGCGCACAACGCCGCGCTCGTCGACGAACTCGGCCTCACCCGCTGGCTCGCCGCGCACTCGACCGTCGCCGGACCGATCGGCCACTGCGTCGAACGCCTCGCCGAGATCGAGGAAGCCGGCATCCGCAACGTCATCGTCGCCCAATTCGTCCCGGACCAGGCCGCGTTCATGCGGACGTTCGCGGACGAGATCGTCGGACGGCTGGGCTGAGCCGCCCCCTCGGCCCGTCGCTTTTTGCTCAAGGAGAACCCGTGGACCTGGAAACCCTCCTCGCCGAACGCGAGATCACCCGCGCCCTGATCCGCTTCGCCCGCGCGATGGACGAACGCGACTGGGACGTGCTCCGCACGATCCTCGTCGACGACGCGACATCCGACGTCGGCACCGGGCCGCTGGAGGGCAGCGAGGCGCTCATCGCGTGCATCCGCTCGTACCTGGACGCGTGCGGTCGGACGCAGCACCTGCTCGGCAACATCCTCGTCGATGTGTCCGGCGACGAAGCGGTCAGTCGGGCCTACGTCAGCGACACGCACCTGTCCGCCGACCCGGCCTCCGAACTGACGTTCGCGACCCTCGGCGATTACCACGACCGCTGGCAGCGCATCGACGGTACGTGGCGGATGGTGCACCGGACGAAGCTCAACCGGGGCGTGGTGGGGTCGTTCGAGGTGTTCGGCATGCCGGAGGGTGGGGCGGGGGCCGCGGAAGGGTCCGCGGAGGGGGCTTTGCGGGTCTGACGCCGCACCGGACGGTTTTGCTTCGGCCTCTTGCGCAACCGTACGGCGCCCGTCATCGTCACCATCACCGAACTGGGGGACCCGAAAGGGAGACGAGGAGGGGGAGAGATGCTGCGCCGTATTCTGCAGCGCGTTCTGCCGAGCCGCTTGGCTCGCATGGTGACCAATCCCGGACGCGCCATCCAGCGCGAGGCCGAGGACCAGATCGTGCGTCAGGTCCGCCGCCGGATGCGCTGACCGGGAGTGTGCCGCGGCCCCCGAACCACCCTGCGGTGCAGGGCGGTTCGGGGGCTTTGTCGCTTTCCGCGGGCCCCGCTGATGTCGGTGCGAGCTGGAACAATGGTTCTCATCCCGGCCAGTACGGCATGGAATGGGGGCAATTGCCGATGACAGACACGACCGAGACCACCGGCATCACGACGACGACCTCAAGCCCCGGCGACAGGGCGGCGGGCACGACCGGATCCGCCGTCGAGGCGAGCAAGACCCGGGCGACGCGCGGGCGCCCGGTCCGCATGACCACCGCGCGGCGCGCGCTCGCCCGGATCTCCACGGGCGCCGTCCGCACCTACGACAGCCGCCAGGGCGCGCCCGGAATCTCCGGCCGCACCCTCGACACCCTCGACGCCCGGCGCCTCGTGCGCTACGGCACCCCGATACCCGGCCTCGGCCGCCCGATCCGCCCGACCGCCGCAGGCACCCGCGCCATCCTCCGACGCGGCCCCGGCGGCACGGCGGTCTGGCGGTGGCTGCTCGACCAGGACGAGGTGTGGGTCGCCTCCGACGGCCGCACCACCCTGATCCGCGAAATGCCGCCGGCCTACTGCGCGAACGTCGCCGCCTGGCTGCAACGCAACGCCGCCTCGATCCGCACCTACGCGGCGCCCCGGCGCCGCCAGGACGCCCTGACCTGGATCGACGGAACACCGCTGATGCGGGCACTGCGGGAGTCGGCCGCGGACTGAGGGGGTTCCGCCGCCGAGGAGTTGAGCTGAGCAAGCGACGGGCGCGGCCGGGGCGGCCGCGCCCGTCCCCTTTTTTGGAGTCGGCAGTCGCCGGCGTCATCCGTGGCAGTGCAGGCGCAGGCGCACGATCACGGTTTCGCGGGGCAAGCCGGTCAGGTGCGCCCGGGCGCCCGGCCGCGGCGCGAGCGGAACGTGTGCGGACACGTCGACGGAGACTCGCACTCCCCTCGCCGCACGAAGACCTCAAGTGGCAGTGCCGGTTCGTGAATACGGAGCGGGTGCTGCCACCGGTCCCGCGAAACTCCTCGGGCGCGTTCGAACGCCGTCCCCGGCGATCCGAGGTCGAGCGCATCCCGCGGCCACCGCGCGCACACTCCGGGCACACTCGGCGGTGCGGTCGTCCGGTCGCAGCGGGGCGTCGTGGATGAGCCGCGGTCACGTACTCTCCGGTTGCGGCCGCGGCGGGTTTCACTCCGGGTGGTTCGTGGAGAGCGCGGCGCCGTCGCGGCGCACGACCGTGACCCGGTCGCGCAGGTACCGGAACGCGTCAAGGGAGTGTGTCGGCCACTATGGTCCATGGTGTGACATCACCCCGGAGGCGTGCTCGGTGTCCCCGCCTCGTGTGTCCGGGCGCGCGCCGGAACAATGCCGACCACCGGCCGCACGACACGAGTCCGCGCTTCGCAGCCGGGAGCACCGGCCTGTGACGTGGACCGGCAAGCTGACGCTGTTGAGACGGACCTTCGACCCCACCGCGACGGTCCCCGCCCCGTTCGACGCAGGCCTTCGGTACCCGAATCCATGGGTGGCGGTCGACAGGGAATCCAACCCCTGGATCGATCACCACCGCCGTAAGGCCGCGCGCTTCCTGGACCGTCTGCAACCCCTGACGGACGCCCTCGCCGCACGCATCGCGGCGATGACCGGCTTTCCCTTTGAACGCCCAGGCTTCCCATCCGCGGCCGGGACGGTGTTCGGGCGCGGCAACGCCGACGGCACCGGAGCGCAACTCGTCTTCCGCGACACGGCAGGCGACGAGCGGATACTGGTGGAGCCGTTCATCCCGAGCATGGAGTATCCGGGGATCTACCCCAACGGGTTCTGGGTGTCGCCGGACGGCCTGCACGTGGTCTACTCCGACGCCAACCCCATACACGAGGGCGACACGTCCCTGCACATGGTCCGCACGGACACCGGCGCCGAGGTCGGTACCCCGCTGGTCGGTGCGTCCCGCCCGTCGGGCAGTTGGATATCCCCCGATACGTTCGTGTACTCGCTCTACGACGTCGGCGGCCGAGACGACGGCAGACACGTGCGGGCGGCCGGATGGACGACATACGTCCGCCGATTGCACCAGGACGGCACCGTGCACGACGAGCGCCTGACCGAAGGCGAACGCGAGGGCGGCAACTCCCGCTACGACTTCGTCCCGGGACCGTTCGCCGGCAGTGTCGTGGTGATCTCCTACAGCCACATCATCAACACCCCCACCGGCATCCACGTTGTGGACCTCACCGGCAGCGGGCGGGGCTACGCCGTCCAGGAGGAATCGGAGGGAGTTCTGGGCCGCGTCCGCGTCGGTCCCGTCGAGGCCGACGGCACGCGCCGGCTGTTCCTCCTGAAGTTCGATGGCGATCGCACGCGGTCGGGGCGGATCCTCGAAGTCGGCCCACCGCCTCCCGGCGAGAGCCGCGCGCGACTGACCGAACTCATCCCGGAGCGCCCCGGGGACGTCATCCGCGAGTTCGAGGTCATCGATCGCGGAGCCGGACGGACACCGGCGCTCGCGCTCTCGGTCCGCCGCAACGGCGCCGAAGTGCGCGTCGACATCGTGGACCTGAAGAGCGACGACCGCACACCCGGCGACGCCGCCGCGAGCGCGGGCGGTGGCGGTCACGTGACCGCGGGGGATCGGTGGACGGTGGACCTCCCCGGCCAGGAGATGACCAGCGCCACCCCAGGGGTGGTCGTCGAAGGCAAGTTCGGTGCCATCACCGCCATGACGGCCACCGCGGGCGACGGACGCGGCGGCGTCGACATCGAGTACTCCTCACCGACCATCCCGCTCAGGCTCTACCGGCTCCACAACACCGAGGACCGCCACGCCGAGCCGCAACTCGTCGTGGGGCCGACCGACGCGCAACTACGCGAGGCCGGCGTCCCGGAAATCGACGTCTCGCTCCATCGGGTCGCCACGGACGACGGGCGCACCACGTGGCTCCACATGCTCAGGCCGGCCGGGGTCGCGCCCGACGAGCCCCTGCCGACCGTCGAGACGGCCTATCCCTACTACGACCTCGGGCCCACCGCGAACTTCCGGCCGCAGGTCGCCGTCGTCGTCGACGCCGGGATCGCCTACGTCAACCACCAGGCCTACGGCGGCGGCGCGGACGGCCGCGGCGACCAACCGGCCGCGAAGGCCGACGGGCGCGCGAAGGCGCTGCTCGACCTCAAGGCGGGCTTTCGCTACCTCGACGGCCTGCCCGGCGTCCAAGGGCGGGCCGGACGCACCCTGACGTTCGCCTCGGCCGGCGGGATGACCGCGGTAGGCGCCCTTCGCCATGCCACCGCGGGCTTCAGAAACGCCGTGATCAGCCGTCCCTACGTGAACCCGCTTTCCCTCGAAGGCAGTTCCCATGATGTCCACATGGACGTGGGCGACCCCGCGGACCGTCGCGCCGGCTACGAGGCCTCCGGACCGCTGCCGGTCGAACCCCACAGGATGCCCGAGAACACGGTGTGGGTCGTCGGCCGGTCCGACCCGCGGATCCCGCCGCACGACGTACGCCGCACGGCCGCCGCCTTCGAGGCCGCCGAGGCGGAGTTCCACGGCGACAAACTCAAACGGCCCGGCACCCTCATGATCGAGCAGGACAGCAGCGGGCACTTCCCCGGCGGCAAAGAGGTCGCCGTGATGTCGGGCATGCTCATCCACCTGTCCGGACGACACCCCGTCACCCCGCACGAACCCAACCGCACACCGCTTTCTCCGGCCACGGCCACGACCACGGCCGCGACCGCCGGCCTGGCCCCGATGGCCCGGCTGCACGAGGCGCCCTCCACCTGGGCCGCAGACGTCAAGGGAAACTCCAAGACGCACGCCCTCGCCCGCCAGGCCGTCAACACCGAGATCCGCACGACGCAAACGCACGCCGTCGCACGAGAGGTCGGCCGCCCTGCGCGACGCATATAGCGGCCCTGTGCGACGCATATAGGGGAACGGCCTGGTGAGCACCCCGGCCGCCGCAGCCGAGACTCGCGTTCGGCTGCGGCTGGATGTGCCCTGGCGCACGGTATGTCCGGGCTGGGCCGTTGTGGTGTTGGCCGTGTGTCGGAGCGGCGCCGAGTCGTCTTCCGCTGATGTGGTGGACGACGGCGAGGACGGCGAGAAGGGCCGGCAGGGCGACCGCGAATTCTTCTCTGAATCAAGCCTGACCCCAGGTCGCCGCTTTAGCAGCAAGGTTCGTTGCCCGTGCCGGTCTTCGTGGATCCTGGTGACGTGGGGCGGCCTTCGCTCGATCCAAATGCCGAACTCAACTACCGGTGGTCTCGGGGGCCGGCGTGCGGCATGGTCGGCTCTGCGAACAGACCTGTCCCGAATGCGCAGGGTCCGCGCTGTTCGTCGCGGCGACATGTCGAGGACAGTACCGTCGGCGTTCCCGCACCGCGTCGCCGAGGCGTGGGCAATCAAGGGTCGGCGCACGACGCCGCCGGATCCGGAAGTACCGGCCGCCGACGGTGATCAAGCATGGAGATACATCGTGAGAAAAGCCACCCTAGTGCGACCGGGCGATCGCCACCGTAGTCCCCCACCGCCGTGCGCGAGTATCAAACGCAGGGCTCATGCTGAAATTTGCGCATCCGGAAATTTTGGCGAACGGCCAAAAGCGATCCAGTCGCCGTCGACCGGGGCATCGCGCCTCGCCACCAAGACCGAGATTGCGCGGTGGCCGCAACAGGTGTAGTGGGGGCCGTTTCCGCGTCGGCGAGGCGGCCTGTGTGAGGTGTGGGTTTGATCGTGTATCCCCAAGTCGAACGGTCCGGCGATGTCATCGGCTTGCCGAACGGCTCGGCCGTCCCCAATCCCTATAGCGCACTCGAGTCCCCGGGGCCTGCGCGTGACGCATGGCGGGCAGTCGAGGAGGAGTTGCGCCGTCGGCGCTTGGACCCTCGGGCGTTGGCTCGCGGGCAGGAACTGTACGACCTGTTCAAGGCCGTCCCCAAAGTCTCGACGGCGGTGGTCGCCGGCGACCGAAAGTTCTACACCCGCATACCGCCCGGCAAGGTCGTTCCGCAGCTCAGGGTGCGCGAGGCCGACGGCACGGACCGCATCCTCATCAACGAGTTGTATGTCAGCTCGCCTGGATCGGACGCGCGCGGTTGGTATCCGTCCCCGCGCGACGCTACCGGGCGGCAGTATCTGGCCTACAGCAGCGCCGGCGATGGCGGCGGGGAGATGGCCGCAGCCCTGGTCGTCATCGACGTGGACACAAACGAGAAGGTCGGGGAGTACCCATACGCCGGATTCGCAGCCGTCACGTGGGCGCCGGACGCCTCGAGCCTCATCACGTCGGAGATGATTGCCAACGAGGGGGAAGCGGCGGGGTCCCGGAAGTTCCGATTCCGGCTGATGGAACACGAGACAGGTGCCCCCTACTCCGCCGGCCGGGAGATCCACGTCCGTGACAACCAACTCCCCCATGCCGAACGCCGCCCGACGCTGAGTCCCGACGGCCGCTGGTTGGCGGTATGGGAAACCACCGGCGGTTTGGGGGCCAGCAGCGCCATCCTCCTCCAGGACCGCACGACGGGCGAAAGCTTCGTCGTGCAAGAAGACGACGGAGCGACCCACTGGCTGCCGCGTTTCGACCAGGACAGCAACTTGTGGCTGTGGACGAATCACGGCAACGGCTACGGCAAAATTCTGAAGATGGACCCCAGTGCCGGCGCTCACACCGTCGAGCAGGCGGACGTGGTCGTCGACGAGCACCCGAACCTTCTGCTGGAGTCGTACGAACTCGTCGAGTCCTCAGGTGAGGACCCACGCGTGGCCGCGGTCATGGTCGACCGGGGGCAGGTGCCCCGGCTTTGGATCACCGATCCGCGGCGACCTGGCGAACCACTGGTGATCGAGGCACCCGGCGCCGTTCCTGTGCATGATGAAGCGGGCCAGTACCTCGGATACACCGGACACATGGGCGGCCTGGCCCACGATCCGGCCGAGCCGCAGCGTCTCACAATGACGTTCTCCGACGTCGTCTCACCAAGCGACGTCTACACGGTGGACATTCGCACGGGCGCGGTCGAGAACGTCACCAGGCATACTCCCGAGCTGCATCGGCACCTGCCACCGCCCGCCTTGGAGGGAGTGATGTACGAACGCACTTCGTCAGACGGTGCAGCCGAAATCCCTCACCTGCTGGTGTCACACGTCGGGAGGGAACGCGCGGATGGCCGTCAGGTACCGGTGTACTCGTTCGCGTACGGGGCCTTCGGCCTGTGCGACGGACTCGGTTTCGAGGGGTACTCCCATCTTCAGGCGATGGCCGCATACCTCGGATTCGACCTGCACCATTCGGGCCCTCGGGGTGGCGTGGAGCGCGGACGGAAATGGGGGGAGGCCGGACAACGCAAGAACTGGGGCAACACTGTCGAAGACCGCGCGGCCACCGAACAGGACTTGTTGACAAGGGGCTTGGCCACGAGTCCGCAGCTCGTCAGGTTCGGCGTGTCGGCCTCGGGCCCTGACGTGCTGCATATGGCCATGCGGTATCCGGGACAGGCCGCGGCCAGCGTCATGGTGAATCCCGCAGGCGGCTTCGTGGACCCGGATATGCGGGGATACAACCGCCGTATCTCCGAATACGGCGACCCGAGGGTCTCCGACGAACTGCTCGTACTGATCGAACGCGACCCCGAGTTGGCCGTCGCCCGCCTTGCGCCGGAAGACGCCGCAGGGATGGGAACCCTCCTGCTTGTCGCCGCGCTGGGAGACGACCGTGTATCGCCGACCGCCAGCATGCGCCTGGTCGCCGCGTTACAGGACAAGGTCCGAGACCTTTCCGGCGCCGGTGACGTGCTCTTCCACGGGTCGGTAGGGGGCCACCTCTGGACGCCCACCCCCTCCAGCGTGGGCATGTTGGCAGCCACCGTGCACGTCATGGGTATCGAGCTGCCGACCGAACCAGCCGCCGCGGCGGCCCTTGTGAGGGCTGAGCCGCCATTGGAGACCGCCGCACCTTCGCGGACGGCGCCGGAGATCGGCCCGCCGAAGGCCGAACCACCGGATCCCTCACGTCTCGGGCCCAACATGACCATCGCAACCAAGGGCATGCGCACGGTCGCCGACTTCGGCGCGGTCCCGTCGTCACTCCCCCCCAACAGGCGGACCAGCACGACCGCACATCCCCCGCTGCAGTCGGTGGAAGGTGCACAGGAGCGGCGCGACGGAATCGGGCGCTGAAAGCGTGGTGCAGAACGTGCAGGCTTCCATGAGCCGACTGTGCACGTACCGTGCCGAGCAGGTACTCGGACCCGGTTCCGTCAACCATGTCTCTCATATTTCGCGCGTGCGGCCTGTCCGGAACATGCACCGGGAGCCGGCGGAACTGGCCGGAACGCCCACGGCGATCACCGGCTGCCGATCAGCCGACATGGCACTTCGGCTTTTGCCGTGCCGGAATGTCCGCCACGGCTCTATTCGATCAGCGGGCAGAGGGGTTCCGCGGTGCCGTGGACGAGGGTGAGGGTCTTGGCGCCGTCGGCCGCGACGTCGAGCGTGTAGATGCCGTCGAGGCGGTAGAGCCCTCGGGGCATGTTGCC
Organism: Yinghuangia aomiensis; assembly: GCF_039542225.1. Classification (NCBI taxonomy): domain Bacteria; kingdom Bacillati; phylum Actinomycetota; class Actinomycetes; order Kitasatosporales; family Streptomycetaceae; genus Yinghuangia; species Yinghuangia aomiensis. Next base: position 77,276 of record NZ_BAABHS010000010.1, read on the forward strand.
GCCGTCGTCGCGCCAGCCGGTCATGACCGGGCCGTACGCGTACCACATTTGCGACCCGTCGGGCCGGTAGCCGACGAGTGCGCTGCCGCCGGCGTCGACGTCGGTCGACTTGCCGTTGGCGGTGTTGGTGACGCGGATGTCGAGCGGGCCTTTGTACGCGACCAGCTTGGGCTTGCCGTCGGGGTAGGCGTCGAGGACGCGCTGGAGGACTTCGTCGCGCAGTGGCTGACTGTGCGTCGGAAAGTCGCAGCGCGTCCCGGCGGCCCAGTCGTACGGCGGCGTGGCGGGTGCCGGCTCCCAGCCCGACGGGGTTTCGGCATGGGCAACGTGCGGCCCAACGGCCACCACGGCGGCGACAACCCCGACGGCGGCAATGACACGACGCACGGAACCTCCCAGGACGGTCGGACGGTTTCCCACCCAGGGTGATACGGGCGTCTCACCGAAACCTGACCACGCGCCGTGTCCTTCACAACCGGGCGCGGGAGATCACCCTTTCGACCGCGTCGATCCGTCGGGAGAGGCCGGCGGCGGGGATGTCGACGAGGTCGTAGCCGAAGGTGCGGTAGGTCTGTTCGTGGAGGCGTTCGAAGGCGAGGGACTCCTCGAAGGTGATGCGGCGGGCGGGGGTCGGTTCGCAGAAGCCGAGGTTGCGGATGAAGAGGACCTGGGGCTGGTAGACGGCTTGGGACGTGATCCGATCCAGCTCGGCGGTCAAAGCGCGCGGCACCGGGTGGCCCAGGTAGGTGGCGAGGGCGTGGGTGCAGATCGGGGAGCGGTCGTAGATCTGGACGCCGGCGTCGGTGGTGGTGAGTTGTCGTTGTCGTTGCAGGGCGATGACCTCGTCGATGAAGGACGCTCTGGTCCATGGCTCCGTCTCGCCTCGGGCCTGGGCTCGGGCGATGACCTCGGTTGCCGCTTCCTCGACGATCGCGTGGCCGCGGGCGGCCAGGCCGCGCAGGATTGCGGTCTTGCCGGCGCCGGGGGTGCCGGTGAGGACGTACCGTCGCATGGTGTGAATACCTCTCCTGTGACTGGTGGCGGTGCCGCGCCTACGGTGGGGACGACTATGGAATTTCGGCTGCTGGGGTCCTTCGAAGCGCGGCATGGCGGTGTGCCGGTGGGGCTGGGGCTTCGGCGGCAAGAGCGGTGTCTGCTGGGGATCTTGCTGGTCGAAGCGGGGCACGTTGTCCAGACCGAGAGGCTCGTCGACTTGCTGTGGAACGGTGCTGCGCCGGTGTCGGCGCGCGGCACTGTGCACACGTACGTCGGGCGTTTGCGGGCCGCGCTCAGGCCCTACGGTGTGGCGGTCGAGTCCCGGGCGGAGGGCTATTCCGTCGAACCTGCGGAGCATCGGATCGATGTCCGGGAGTTTGCCGATCTCGTGGCCACGGCTGCGTCGTCCGGTGATCCCGGCGAGCGGGTTCGTTGCCACGATGCCGCGTTGGAGCTGTGGCGGGGGCCGCTGTTGGCCGACGCGTCGGACGAGTTGCTGCGGAGTCGGCTGGGTGGCCGGCTTGCCGAGCTGCGGCTGAGTGCGCTGGCACAGCGGGCCGAGGACCGGTTGGCGATGGGGCAGCATGCGCGCGTGGTGGCCGATCTGGTCCCGGTCGTGGACGAACTGCCGTCGCATGAGCGGCTTGTGGCGGCGCTGATGACCGCGCTCTACCGGGACGGGCGGCGGGCGGAGGCGCTTCGCCGGTATCGGGACACGGCGCGGGAACTTGCGGAGGGGGTCGGGCTCAGCCCCGGGCCGGCGCTCGCCGATCTGCATGCGCGGGTGCTTGCCGACGACCCGGCTCTCGACCGGCCGCCCGCACCACTGTACGCCGTGCGGGTGGCCGGGGAGTGGCTGCCGTGGCACACCGGCGGCCATCCGGCGTTGGAGTTCTGCAACACGTATGCCGGGTGGAGCAAGCCGGGGCGACCGCGGGGCGAGTGGCTGCGGGGATACTCCACGCTGGCGGTGTGGGCGGGCTATGCGGATCTCGTCGACGAGCATGACGTCGCCGCCTTGGTCGAACGCGGGCGGACGCAGCCCGAGCAGGCCGAGGTGGTCCTGGGCGAGGCGCGGGCATTCCGGACGGATCTCTATGCCTGCCTCACCGACACCGAGGATGTCCGCGCCTTCGACGCCGTCGCCGCCGTCGCCCGCGATGCCGCGCGGGTGGCGGTGTTCACGCGGGGGCCGGACGGGCTTGGGCGTTGGCGGCTGCCGCCGTCCGCGGGGTTGCGGGTTCCGTTGTATGCCGCCGCCCGCAGTGCGGCCGAACTCCTTGCGGATGCGCGGAGGTTCACCGTGTGCAAGTGCCCGAGTGACGACTGCGGCTGGTTGTTCCTGGACGCGGGCGGGCGGCGGCGTTGGTGCAGTATCGCGACGTGCGGGGAAGCGGAAGGCGTCAGTACGGGCGGTCGCCGAGGATGGTGACGCGTTCCATGATCCGGGTGTGCGGGTAGTAGTCCGCGCTCGCGTAGTGCTGGGTGGCGCGGTTGTCCCAGAAGGCGATCGTGCCGGGGCGCCAGCGGAGCCGGACCTGGTACTCCGGGTGCCGGGCCTGGTCGTACAGGAACTCCAGCAGCGAGTTGCTCTCCTCCGCGGACAGGCCGGGGATGTGTGCGGTGAAGATCCGGTTGACGTAGAGCAGCTTGCGGCCGGTCTCCGGGTGCGTGCGCACGACCGGGTGGGCGACGGCCGGGAAGCGTTCCTGCTGGCGGGCGAGTTCGTCCGGCGGGAGTTGGCGGCCGAAGGTCTGGGTGAAGTCGTGGACGGCGCTGAGGCCGTCGATGCGGGCGCGCAGGTCGTCGGTGAGGCCGTCGTAGGCGGCGCCCATGTCGGACCAGAGTGTGTCGCCGCCGACGTCGGGGACGTGGACCGCGCGCAGGATCGACCCCATCGGGGGTGTCGTTTCGAACGACGCGTCGGAGTGCCACACGTTCTCCACCGCCGGCGAGTCGGCGCCGCGGGACAGCCGGACGACCTCGGGGACGCCGTCGGCCTTCGCCAGGAAGGGGTGGACTTCCGGCGTGCCCCAGCGCTGCGCCAGGTCGCGGTGCTGTTCGGCGGTGAGGTGCTGGTCGCGGAAGAACAGCACCTTCCATTCGAGGAGCGCGCGGTGCAGTTCGGCGTGCACGTCGTCGGCGAGCGGGCGGGACAGGTCGACGCCGGCGATTTCGGCGCCGATGGTGGGGGAGCAGGCGGCGAGTCCGAAGAGGGTGTACGGCGCGGACGGGGTGTAGTCCCCGTTCGGGCTGAGTTCGCGGACCGGGACGGCGGACAGGCCGTTGTCGAATATCGGGCGCGCGGGGGGACTGGTCGTGGTCACGGGGATTCCTCCGGAGGTGTGAGGGCGAGGGTCGACGGCCGGGCGGGTGCGGTGAGCAGCGCGGCGCCGGCGTCGATCAAGTCGGCGAGGTAGAGGGCGGCGTCGTCCGGTGGGGGAGTGGCGCCGGTGAGTTGCTGTTCGCGGTCGGCGAGGGCGTGGGTGGCGAAGCCGGTGAAGTGGGTCCAGCGGCGCCAGGCGAGCGCGTCGGGAAGGGTGGCGCGGCCGAGGGCCAGGGCGCGGTCGTTGAGTTCCTTGAGCCCGGTGGTCCAGGGGGTGCGGCCGAGGTCGCCGGGGCCGGGGGTGGCCACGTCGGGGTGCACGGTGTAGGCGGCTTGGACGCAGAAGCGGAGGTACCAGCTGCCGCCCGCGGGGCCCGACGTGAGGTCGCCGAGGAGTTCGGCGAGCGGGGTCGCGAACGCTTCCGCGAGCGCGTACGGGTCGTCGGTGCGGCCGTCGGCGTCGGAGCGGGCGATGAGTTCGATGCGGCGGGCGTTGAGGGGTTCCATGCGGAACCGGAAGACCGCGTCGACGAGCGCCTGGGCGGACCCGAAGTGGTACTTGACCGCGTTGGTGTTGCGCTGCCCCGCCTCGGCGGCGATCTCGCGCGCGGACACGGCGTTGATGCCGCGTTCGGCGAACAGGCGCTCGGCGGTGGTCATCAGGCTCAGGCGGGTGGCCGACGGGCTCTCCATGCCGAGCAAGTTAACGCACGTGCGTTAACGGTTCAAGACGTGCCTGCCGGGAGTCGGCGGAGATGCCCGCGAAGCCCGCGGGAGATGCCGGGAAGACCCCGGAAATGCGCCGTCCCGGGGCCGCGGCGAGGGGAAGTCGCCCGGGCCCGGGACGGGGCGGGAAAAGCCGCGCGGGCGTCAGACGTTGACGCCGAAGTCCTTCGCGATGCCCGCGAGGCCGGACGCGTAGCCCTGGCCCACCGCGCGGAACTTCCACTCCGCGCCGTTGCGGTACAGCTCGCCGAAGATCATCGCGGTCTCCGTCGACGCGTCCTCGGTCAGGTCGTAGCGCGCCAGCTCGCCGTTGTTCGCCTGGTTCACCACGCGGATGAACGCGTTCTGCACCTGGCCGAAGTTCTGCGAACGCGAGTCGGCGTCGTAGATCGACACCGGGAACACGATCTTCGCCGCCTCGGCCGGGACCGTCGCCAGGTTGATCTGGATCTGCTCGTCGTCCCCGTCGCCGCCGCCGGTCAGGTTGTCGCCGGAGTGGACGACCGAACCGTCCGGGCTGCTCAGGTTGTTGAAGAACACGAAGTGCTGGTCGGACAGGACCCGGCCGCCGGCGTCGCACAGCAGGGCGGACGCGTCGAGGTCGAAGTCCGCCCCGGTCGTGGTCCGGACGTCCCAGCCGAGGCCGATGGTGACCGCGGTCAGGCCCGGCGCCTCCTTGCTCAGCGAGACGTTGCCGCCCTTGCTCAGCGATACGCCCATCAATTACCTCCGGTATGCCTCGGAATTTCGAATTGCTGGTGCGGGCCGGTGCGTTGCCGAACCGCCGGGCCGCACCGTATCGGTTCCGGCCGCCGCGGTGTGCGGCCACCGGGTAACCGGTGCACGGAGCGGCGGGCGACGCATGCCCGCGGCCGGCTCAGGAGCCGCCGGAACCCGGCCCGGACACGCTCTGCGACGGTGTCGCCGGCACCGGCTCGGGGGCCGGGACCGGCCCGGCGCCCTCGATCGTCGCATGCTGTTCGTCGGCCTTCATCGCGCGCGTCTCGCTCTTGAGGATCCGCATCGAGCGGCCGAGCGCGCGGGCCGAGTCGGGGAGCCGCTTGGAACCGAACAGCATGATCGCCACGACCGCGACGATCAGCAGGTGCCATGGTTCGAGACCGTTGCGCAGCATGCGTAGCCACCTTCCGTCGTCGTCGCGCCGGTGCGTGCGGGGGTTCCCGGCGCGCCGACACTTGCCAGATTGCGCAACTCTACAACCCAAGCGGCGCCGTGTAGAGACCCCGGGGGGCGGCGGCGTACGGCCGTCGACGGCGCACAGCCCTCTAGACTGAGCCGTCGGGCATCCGGCCCGGTCGACGACGCGGAGGAGACACGGTGGCGGCAGTACCCGGCGGAGTCCACGACCCTTCCGCCGAGCTGCTCACCGAAGCCGCCTCGGCGTTCGCGCTCCTCGCGTCGCCCGCGCGCCTGCACATCGTGTGGCTGCTCACCCAGGGCGAAAGCGACGTCACCGGACTCGCCGACCGGGTCGGCGGCGCGCTGCCCGCGGTCAGCCAGCACCTGGCGAAGCTCAAGCTCGCCGGCCTCGTCCGCGCGCGCCGTGAAGGCCGCCGCGTCGTCTACCTCGTCGACGACCCCGACATCGTCGCCATGGTCCGCTGGTTCATGGACCGCCTCGCCGCCCGCGCCGAGGCCGTGCCGCCCGCCAGGCGCTCCCGTGGCCTGGGGGCGTGACGGCCAGGCGGCCGTGCTCCCCGCCGCGGCTCCGCCTCCGGCGGCCGGCCCCGGCCTGACCCGGCTGGAAGTCCTCCGCCGCCTCGACGCCGGACCCCGCGGCCTCACCGACGCCGAAGCCGACGGCCGCCTGGCCCGCTACGGTGAGAACCACCTCCCGGAAAGCCGCACCACCCGCGGCCTGCTCCGCGTCGCCCGCAGCCTGCGCGACCCGTTCACGATGATGCTGCTCGTCCTCGGCGCGGTCTCGGCGGTCGTCGCGTCCTGGGGCACCGCATGCGTCATCACCGTCCTCGTCGCGGTCAGCTGCGCACTGCGGACCACCGGCGAGATCCGCGCCGAACGCGCGTCCGCCGCGCTGCGCGAACTGGTCGCCGGAACCGCCACCGTCCGCCGCCGCGGCCGCCCCGACGGGCCCGCGGCGACCCGCGAAGTGCCCGTGGAGCAGGTCGTCCCCGGCGACGTCGTCTGCCTCGGCCCCGGCGACCTCGTCCCGGCCGACGTACGGCTGCTCGGCGCCGCCGGCCTGACCGTGCATCAGGGCATGCTCACGGGGGAGTCCGCGCCGGTCGCCAAGCACCCCGTCGAGGTGCCGGTGGCGGTGATCCCGCGGCAGGGCGGCGGGCAGCCCCCGGTCCCCGAGCTGTCGGGGTTCCACCACCCGCATCTGTGCTTCCAAGGCAGCAGCGTCGCGTCGGGCAGCGCCACGGCCGTCGTCGTCGCCACCGGCGCCGCCACCCAGTTCGCCCGCGGCCAGGCCGCCGGGCCACGGCGGCGGCGGCCTCGGGCGGCGCCGACCGCGTTCGACCGGTCCGTCGACGGCATCTCGTGGATCCTCATCCGCTTCATGCTGCTGACGCCCCCGCTCGTGCTCATGGCCAACGCGGCGGTCCGCGGGCGCGGCCTCGAAACGCTGCCGTTCGCGGTCGCCGTGGCCGTCGGCATGACCCCCGAGATGCTGCCGGTTATCGTCACGACCGCGCTGTCCCGCGGCTCCGCCCGGCTGGCCCGGGAAAGCGACGTCATCGTGCGGCGCCTGCCCGCACTGCACGACGCGGGCGCGATGGACGTCCTGTGCGTCGACAAGACCGGCACGCTCACCCAGGACCGGCCGATCGTGGACGGCGCCGCCGACCCGTACGGCCGTCCCGACCCGGCGGTGCTCCGCTGGGCGGCGCTCAACAGCTGGTGGACCGTCCACCTGGCCGAGCTTCCGGAACCCGACCCGCTCGACGAAGCCCTCCTCGGCACCGACTCGGCCGCCGACGACACCGGCTTCGACGGGGTCGACGCCCTGCCGTTCGACCCCGAGCGCCGGATCGCCACCGCCGTCGTGTCCCGGCCGGGGGCATGGGCGCGGCACATTCTCGTCACCAAGGGCGCCGCCGCCGAAGTCCTCGAACGGTGCACCCGCCTGCGGGTGCCCGAGCCGGAGGAGTGCGGCGCGTCGCTCCCGTTCCCCGACGCGGTCCCGCTCGACGCCGCCACCCGGGCCGACCTGCTCACGCGGGCCGCCGCGCACGCCGAAGAAGGGCTGCGTGTGCTGGCCGTCGCGGTCGCGGAACGCCGGGCCGGCGGCGACGCCTATACGCCCGAGGACGAGCGCGACCTGGTCTTCGTCGGCTTCGTCACCTTCCACGACGCCGTCGCGGACACCGCCGCGGACGCGCTCGGCGCGCTGTCCGAACGCGGCATCACCGTGAAAGTCCTCACCGGCGACCACCCCGGCACGGCCGTCCGGATATGCCGCTCCCTCGGCCTCGGGCCCGACCCGGGCGCCGCCGTCACCGGCCGCGACATCGACGCCCTCGACGACGACGCCCTCACCAAGCTCGCCCGCACCACGACCGTCTTCGCGCGCTGCACGCCCGCGCACAAAGCCCGCGTCGTCACCGCGCTGCGCCGCGCCGGACACACCACCGGCTTCCTCGGCGACGGCGTCAACGACCTGCCCGCGCTGCGCGCCGCCGATGTCGGCATGTGCCCGCGCGGCGCGGTCGACGTCGCCCGCGAGACCTGCGACGTCGTCCTCGCCAGCAAGGACCTCACCGCGATCGACCGCACGGTCGCCGAAGGCCGCCGCAGCAGCGGCAACGTCGCGTCGTACCTGCGCGTCACCATCTCGTCCAACCTCGGCAACGTCATCGCGATGCTGGTGGCGGGCGCGATCCTGCCGTTCCTGCCGATGCTCCCCGCGCAGGTCCTCGTGCAGAACCTGCTGTTCGACATCGCCCAGCTCGCGCTCGCGTTCGACAACCCGCCGGATGCCGCACTCCGCCGCCCGCTCATGCTGCGGCCGGACCGCTTCCTGCGCTTCGTCACCGCGTACGGCAGCCTCAACGCCGCCGCCGACATCGCGACCTTCGGCGTCCTGTGGTGGGCGACCGACGGAGACGACCCCTTCCACGCCGGATGGTTCACCGAAAACCTGCTCACGCAGGCACTGGTCATCACCCTCCTGCGCACCGGACGCCGCGCGGCGGAAGGGCGCACACCCGGGCCGATCCGGCTCGCCACGGCAGGGCTCGCCGCCATCGGGCTGGCCGTGCCGATCACCCCGCTGGCACCGCTGCTCGGCATGGGAACGCTTCCGTTGCGGTACTACGCGGCGCTGGGTGTGGTGCTGACGGCTTACGCGACGGCGCTCGCGCTGACGCGGAAGCGGCGGCAGTAGGGCGGGTCGTTGGTGGCGTGCCCGGCGTTGCCGGTGGCCGTGGTGTCGTCGGCCGCGCGTCCGGAGGTGGATATAAGCGGCGAAGCGGACTGAATTCCGCGGGAGCGGAAAGGAGCCCCGCATGAGCGACTCGTCCAGCACCGACCCGACCGGCACCGACCTCGTGGGACTCCGCACCGGAGCGCTGCCGACCGACCTGTACATCGGCGGCGCGGCGGTCGCCGCGTCGGACGGCGGGCGGTTCGACGTCCTCGACCCGGCCACCGGAGAGATCCTCGCCAAGGTCGCGGACGGCACCGTCCGGGACGCAATCGCCGCCGTCGACGCCGCGCACGCCGCCGGGGCCGGCTGGGCCGCCGCCGCGCCGCGGGAACGCGGCGAGATCCTGCGCCGCGCATTCGAACTCATGTCCGCGAACGCCGGCGACCTGGCACAGCTGATGTCGCTGGAGAACGGCAAGGCGCTGCCCGACGCGCGCGGCGAGGTCGCCTACGCGGCGGAGTTCTTCCGCTGGTTCTCCGAGGAGGCCGTCCGCGCGTCGGGCGAGCTGAAGACGGCGCCGGCCGGGACCAACCGGATCATGGTCACGCATCATCCGGTCGGGGTATGCGTGCTGGTCACCCCGTGGAACTTCCCGGCCGCGATGGCGACCCGCAAGATCGGCCCGGCGCTGGCGGCAGGCTGCACGGTGATCCTGAAGCCGGCCAGTGACACGCCGCTGACGGCTCTCGCGATGGCCCGCATCCTCGAAGCGGCCGGGGTTCCGCCCGGGGTGGTGAACGTGCTGCCCGCCACCCGTTCGGGCGAGGTCGTGTCCGCGATGCTGCACGACGACCGGGTCCGCAAGCTGTCGTTCACCGGCTCGACCCAGGTCGGCCGGATCCTGCTGAAGGAGGCCGCGGACAACGTCGTCAACACGTCGATGGAACTCGGCGGCAACGCCCCCTTCCTGGTCTTCGCCGACGCCGACCTCGAGGCGGCCCTCGATGGCGCGATGATCGCCAAGATGCGCAACGCGGGCGAGGCGTGCACCGCCGCCAACCGGTTCTACTGCGAGGCCCCGATCGCCGCCGAGTTCGCGCGTCGCCTCGCCGGACGCATGTCCGAACTCGTCGTCGGCCCCGGCACCCGCGAGGGCGTCCAGGTCGGGCCGCTCGTCAACGAAGCCGGGGTGGAGAAGGTGGACACGCTGGTGCGCGGCGCGGTCGCCGCGGGCGCGAGCGCTCTGACGGGCGGGCACCGGCCGGACGGCGACGGGTGGTTCTACCCGCCGACGGTCCTGGTCGACGTCGCGCCGGACGCGGAGGTGCTGAAGGAGGAGATCTTCGGGCCGGTCGCGCCGATCGTCACCTTCGGCACCGAGGACGAGGCCGTGCGTTTGGCCAACGCCACCGAGTTCGGGCTGGTGGCGTACGTCTACACCGGCGACCTCGCCCGCGGACTGCGGGTGTCCGAGCGCCTGGAGGCCGGCATGGTCGGCCTCAACCGCGGCTTGGTCAGCGACCCGGCCGCCCCGTTCGGCGGCGTGAAGCAGAGCGGGATCGGCCGGGAAGGCGGCCACGAGGGGATGCTGGACTATCTGGAGACCAAGTACATCGCGGTGGACTGGTAGGCGTCAGGCGGTGAAGCCGCGCACGTAGCGCTTCTGCCACGGGGTTTCCACGGCGTGGCGGTCGTAGTTGCGGCGCACGAAGTCGACGGCTTCGGCGGGCGGGACACCGTCGAGGACGGCGAGGCAGGCGAGGGCGGTGCCGGTGCGCCCTCGGCCGCCGCCGCAGGCGACCTCGACACGGTCGGTGGCGGTGCGGGCGAGCGCGTCTGCGAACGCGCGTGCGGCGTCGGCGCGGTCGGCGGGCAGGCGGAAGTCGGGCCAGCGGAGCCAGCGGCTCGGCCAGGCGGTGGGCGGGGGCTCTTTGCCGAGGAGGTAGAGGGCGAAGGTGGGCGGGTCGCCGTCGGGCAGGGCGTGGCGGAGGCCGCGCCCGCGGATCAGGCGGCCTGAGGGGAGTTCGAGGAGGCCGGGGGTGGTGGCGGGCCAGGTGGCGGTCATGGGGGGACTGTAAGGGAGCCCACGTCACCGTCCCACCACCCGCCGATAAACCTCCTCCACCGCGTCCGTGACATCCGCCGCCGTCGGCAGTGAAGCCGCCCGCTTCAGTGCCGCCGTTCCCAGGTGGAACCGTTCGCCCGCGTCGTCCAGCAACCGCCGCAGCGCCTCGGCCAGTGCCGCGGGGTCGCCCGGCGGGACCAAGACCCCCGCGTCCTCAAGTTGTTCCGGTATCGCGCCGACCGCGCTGGCCACCACCGGGACGCCCGCCGTCAGCGCCTCCAGCACCACCAGGGGCGCGCCCTCCGTCAGCGACGGCACACACAGCACGTCGAACGCCGCCACCGCCGCCTCTCCGTGGTGGCACGCGCCCACGAACCGCACGTGGTCCGCGAGTCCGAGCCTTGCCGCCAACGCGGTCAGCGGCGCCCGCAGATCGCCGTCGCCGACCACCGTGAACCGCGCGTCCGGGTGTTCGGGGGCCACCCGGGCGACCGCGTGCAGGAAGACGTCGATGCCTTTTTCCGGTTGTAACCGGGCCACCACGCCCACCCGGACGCCCTGTCGCGGCGACAGCAGCCCGCCGAACGTCGCGCCCGGCGGATAGCCCGGCACCGCGTCCCGCGAGTCCGGGAACAGCGCGGTCCCCAGCACCACCACCCGCCCCGGCGGCACCCGGTCGACGGTGCGCAGCCGGCGGGCTATCTCGTCGGACACGGCCAGCACCGCGGCGCAGCGCCGGTACAACGGTCTGCTGTAGCCGCGCGCGACCGAGCCGCGCCACGACGCCATGCTGTGCTCCGTCACCACCACCGGCACCCCGGCGGCCGGTCCCGCCGCCGCGGCGGCCATCGCCGCGGCGTGCACGTGTCCGTGCAGGACGTCGAACCGGCCGGTCCGGGCCAGCCGCGCGATGCGGGCCGCGAAGCCCGGACTGAAGCGTTTCGTCACATGCCGGTGCCCGAGCACCTCGACCCGCACCCCGGCCTCCGCCAGCGACGCCGCCGTCGGCGAGTCGCCGCCCGTCGTGCAGGCCAGCACTACGGTGTTCCCCCTCTCCGCCAGCGCGCGGGCCAGGCCCACGACTTGGCGTTGTGCCCCACCGATGTCCAGGTCGTCCACCACCAACAGCACGCGCAAGCTCCCCGCCCCTCCTCACACGTACCGCGCATTCCGCGCAGAAACGCACCCAAGGGGCAAGCGTGCAGCACGTGTTGCCAACCAACCAGGACCATCCAGCCCTGGGCAAGGAAGGCATCCACACGGGTGGGATCTCGGGGCGGTACGCTCCGGCAGGGCGTGCCGGGCCGTGCGCCGGGGGCCGCCCCCGACGCACCCGGGGCGGCGGTCGGACGGGAAGAGCAGCCTCGGGAAGCGGAGGCCGGACGAACACCCCGGACACACAAGCCGGTTCGTTATCCGGGCGGCAGGAGCGCCGTAAACCTCAAGCTGCCCGCCCTTACGCGGCCCCCGCGCCGGCTTCCTCCCGAACCCCGGTCACCGCCCCCGAAACCCCCGCCCCCAACCCCCGCGCCAGATCAGCGATCAAATCCCGCGGGTCTTCCAGACCGATCGACAACCGCAGCAAATCCGCCGACGGGCGTGCCTCCGGCGGGACCGGGCGGTGGGTGAGCGCCGCGGGGTGCTGGATCAGCGAATCGACCCCGCCGAGCGACACCGCGTGCGTGAACAGCCGTACCGCCGACGTGACCTGCTGCGCCTGCGCGTAGCCGCCGCGCAACCGCACCGCGAGCATCGCGCCGGTTCCCCGCATCTGGCGGCCGGGACCGACCAAGTCGCCGAGCTCCGGGTAGTGCACGTCCACCACATCCGGGTGCCCGCCCAGCCACGCCGCCACCCGCGCCGCGCCCTCCTGCTGGGCCCGTACGCGTATCGGCAGCGTCGCCAGGCCCCGGTGGACGAGGTAGGCGCCCAGCGGGTGCAGCAGCGCCCCGGTCACCGCCCGCACCCGGCGCAGCGCCGCGGCGTGTTCGCTGCCGCATGCGATGACGCCGGCCACCACGTCGCCGTGGCCGCCCAGGTACTTCGTGGCGCTGTGCAGCACCAGCGCGGCGCCGAGATCGGCCGGGTTCTGCAGGACGGGCGTCGCGAACGTGTTGTCGACCAGTACCGGAACACCGTCCGCCGCGTCGACGGCGGCCCGGATGTCGACAAGGTCGAGCGTCGGGTTGGCCGGTGTCTCCAGCACCACCAGGGCGGTCGCGCCGGGGCGGAGTGCCGCGCGGATGCCGTCCGGGTCGCAGTACGTCACCTCGGCGCCCAGCAGGCCCGAGCCGAGGAGGTGGTCGGTGCCGCCGTACATCGGCCGGACCGCGACCACGTGCCGCCGTCCCTCGGCGGTCATCGCCAGCACCGCCGCGGTCAGCGCCGCCATGCCGGACGCGAACGCGACGGCCTCCGGTGTGTGTTCGAGCCGGGCGAGGGCGGATTCCAAGCGGGCGACGGTCGGGTTCCACAGCCGCGCGTACACCGCACCGCCCTCGGGATGGGGTGCGCCGCCGGTGGCCATGGACTCGTAGGACAGGCCGCCGAGTTCGATGTCCGGCAGCGGATTCGTCGACGACAGGTCGATCGGGAGGGCGTGCACGCCCAGCGCGGCCAGGTCGTCGCGGCCCGCGTGCACCGCGACGGAGTCGGGTTGCAGAAACGGCGAGGTCATGCCCACACCATGCGCGGAATCCGCAATACTTCGCAATATCGATCGAGGATGTTCACGTCAGAACCCGAAACCGGTGAAGAATCCACGGAAAGAGAGCCCGTGCCGACCCCGACGCCGCAGAAACCGCAGACACCCCCGCACCCGGCCAAGCCCGCCCCGCTGCCGACCACCCCGTTGGACGGCACCGACCTGGCCATCCTCGGCGCCCTCGTCGACGACGGACGCATGACCAACGCCGCCCTCGCCGCCCGCGTCGGCGTCGCCGAATCCACTTGCGCCTACCGCGTCCGCGCCCTCCGCCAGGCAGGCGTCATCGAGAGCATCAACGCCCGGCTCAACCTCGCCGCCCTCGGCCACCCGATCAACGCCATCATCAAGGTGCGCCTGGGCAGCCACACCGGCGACCTCGTCCGGGCGCTCTACGACAACCTCGTCGACGTGCCCGGCGCCCTCACCGTCCTGCACATGGCGGGTGACGACGACTTCCTGCTGCACGTCGCCGTCGAGAGCCCTGAGAAGCTCCGCGATCTGATCCTCGAACACGTGACCGTGCACCCGGTCGTCCGCCAGACCGAAACCCAACTGGTGTTCGAAGTCCGCGACGGCCGCGGCGTCCTGCCCCGCCGCCGCTGAGCCGGCCCCGCACCGGTCTCCGGGCGGGCACGCCGACGGCGGTCAGTCCAACGCCTCCCGCACCGCCCGCTCCACCGGCGAATACGCCCCGTCCGGCCGCTCCAGGCGCAGCGGTCCGACCGGCAGCAGCGGCGGCTGCGCCATGAACTTCGGCACCGAACCGCGGTGCCGCTGCGCCGAGTGCACCAGGAACGGGTGGCAGAGGAACACGTCCCCGGCTTCCCCGGTGGCGAGCACCGTCGGCCGCTCCGGCGCGTCGAGCCGCCCCGCCGCGTCCATCTCCGCACACAGGTCGAACATGTCGCGGCCCTCGTCCCCGGCCGGGGCGAGGAACTCCGGCAGGTCGCGGTGCGAGCCGGCCTTGATACGCGTGGGCGCGTCGTCCTCGCCGACGTCGGAGAACAGGAACAGCATCAGCAGCGCCCGCCCGCGGGAGTGCAGGTTGAGACGCCAACTCCGCCCGTCGTCCGCCGGATAGCTCGCGTCGACATGCCACCCGGCGTCGCCGGGATCATCCGGATGAGGGAACCGGATCGGGAACGTGCCGATCCCCAGACGCGGCAACCAGCGCCCCGGCCCGACCAGTTGATCGAACGCCCGGTGCAGCCGCGGACTCGTCGCGGCCCGCTGGAACGGCGGCTGCCCGTAACCGTCCAGGCGGATCACCGGCCGCGTCCACGTCGTGGGATCATCCGGATCGCAGCCGGTTTCCCGCCACAGGAACGCCCGGCACTCGTCCGCGAGCGCGCGCGGGAACGCCCCCGGCACGCGCACGAACCCGTCGGCGACGAACTGCTCGACTTCGGCATGACTCAGGACGTCCGACATGATCACGATCCTGAACAACCGCCTCCGTCCACGGCAACTCCTTTTCCGACAGCCCGGAATCCACCCGGCAGGCCACCGCACCGCTTGCTAGCGTCAGGCCCATGACCACCCCCGACGACCGCGCCGCGCAGGGCCGCACGACCGGTGAAGACATCGTCTGGCGCCGCGCGACCGAGGCCGACTTTCCGCTGCTGCGGCGGTGGCTGGAACACGACTACGTGGCGCGGTGGTGGCACCACGAGACGTCGGCCCAGGCCGTCGCGCGCGATTTCGGGCCGTCGGCGCGCGGGGAGGAGCCGTCCGAGGACTGGCTCGCGCTGCGCGACGCGCGCCCGTTCGGGCTGGTGCAGCGCTGCCGGGTCGCCGACTATCCCGAGTACGCCGACGACCTCGCCGGGATCGTCGCCGTCCCGGCCGGTGCCGCGATGCTCGACTACCTGATCGGCGACCCCGCCTCCGTCGGCCGCGGCCTCGGACCGGCCATGATCGCGGCGATGGCCGCGAAGACCTGGCGCGAGTGGGTGGACGCGAGCGCGATCGTCGTCCCGGTCGTCGCCGCGAACCGGCGTTCCTGGCGGGCGCTGGAGAAGGCCGGATTCACCCGCGTGGGGGAGGGCGACCTGGAGCCGGACAACCCGATCGACGAACCGCTGCACTACGTCTACCGGTTGGACCGCCCGAGCGGGCAGTAGCGGCGGAACGGCGAGCGAGGGCCCGCTTCAGCAGGCAAAACAAGTCCACCGGACAGGACACAAGTGCTGCAACGGTGTTTGTCTGTCAGGTTGGGAGTGGGTGTCCTCGTTGTTTGTCGTGGCTGGTGCGGGCTTGGTGTTGGCGTCGTCTTCGCCAGTGCGACCAGTGGAGTATGTGCGCGATGGGGGCTGATTGCCGGTGGGTGAGGCGGTGGATCAGGCGTCCGATCGCGGCGGGGCTGAGGTGGACGAGGCCGGCGGATCCGTTTCTGCTTTCCCGGTGTCCAGTTGCCGTAGACGGCGGGCGCCCGATCGCGCCGTCGCGGCGGAAGCCGGGATCTCCCGCCGCTGCGGGGACCTCGCGGAACCAACCTCGTGAGACACCACGCCGGCCGCGGGGCCAGGGCGTGTCAGGGCGCGCATTCGCGGAGGACGTCGCCCACTTCGGGAGGCAGGACGTCGGCTGCGGCGAGGACGTCGGGCAGCACCCGCAGGTCACCCCAGCGCACCGGCCACGCGTGCCGGCGTTCCACCGCCCAGGTGAGTACCGAGTCCAGTTCGTCCACACGGTCGGACGGCGCTATGACGATGTCGGGATCGAGGGTCATGGCCCAGGTGTCCTCGTCCAGGGCGAACACCTGCCGCTCGAACTCGTAGGCCTCGAAGCCTTCCACGGGCCGGGGTTCGTCGGGGGTGAGGAGGAGGTTGAAGTCGCCTGCGGTGGCGCCGGTTTCCGCTCGGACAAACCGGATGCGGCGGCCGCCTACCAGGACCAGGGTGTCGTCTGCGCCCCACAGCACCGCGCAAATGCCATCGGCGGGGAAGGTCCGCAGCCGTTCGGCGCGGGCGGGGTCCGCAAACGACCACACCTCGACGGTGTCTGCGTCGGTCAGAACGGCCGCGCCCTCCCCGTCCGGGGCCCAGACCCATGCGTTGCGGTCACCGCTCCACCTCTCGCCGTCCTGCCACTGGGGGTGCGGGATCGTCGCGGAACCCACGTGCTCCCCGGCGTCGAAGATGTGTACAGCAGGCTCGGCGGTGTCCGAGCGGGCCGTCAGTACAGCGAGCCGGTCGCGGCGTCCGGCGGCCCAGCGCAGGGCACAGGGCTTGTCGAGGAGGAGGGGGCCGCCTTGGGGGCGGCCGGTGACCGAGTCGAGGAAGGACAGACCGTCGTCGGCCACGGCGGCGACGCGGCGGCCGTCCGGGCTGGGCGCGGCGATCGAGGCCGGCTTGTGCCAGACGACTGCGCGGGTTTCGGCATCCACGCACATGGCGTTGCTGCCGATGAGGAACTTGCCGTCGGGCGTCCAGACCGGGTCGTCGATCCACTGGCCCACGTCTTCGGCCACTTCGGCTCGGCGGAACGCGTCACGCACGTCTGCCGGAAGGTCCCCGGGCCATGGCGTATGGGTGGTCGGTCGTCATGTGACAGGGCATCCAGAACAATGCCCCGCGGTCCAAGGGGACCACGCAGCCCTGAAGCCCGCCGTCACCGTTGGTGGTGCAGTGGTAGTAGACGCTCCGTCCGTCCGGGGCGAACGCGAACGGCGAAGGCCGCGGGTTGCCGTCCGCCGCGCTGATCGTCGCAAGCGGCGTCGCGTCCTCCCCGCTGGCACTCCACAACCCCAGGACGCTCATCGCGTGGATCACGGCGAGGCGGGAGGAGTCCGAGGACCACTGGATCGTGCGCTCGTAGTCCGGCCACCCGACGCCGCCTTCGATGCCGGAGATCGTGTTGACGCACCGCCCCGAGGTGACCTCCCAGATCTGCAGGACGCCTCCCTGGTCGTAGTCGGCCTCCGGATACCAACTGCCGGTGGCGAGGTACCGGCCGTCCGGGCTCATCGAGTGCCCGACGACCTCCGCGTCGTGTCCGTAGGAGTGCCGCAGCAACGCTTTGCCGGTGCCGCACAGGCGGCGTGTGGCCAGCCGGTGGGTATCGGTCACACCGAGGCGCCGCTCCAGGCAGGCGAGGCGGGCACGCAGCGGCGGCAGGTCGCGGTCGGGCGTGAAGGCGGTCCAGTCCGCGCCCTCCAAGAGCGCGTACAGCGCCTCATCGTCATCCGGGGCGACGGTGTCGGCAGCCTGGGGCAGGAACGGCGGCGGTTCCTCGGACGCCGGCGGCTGCCCCCCTTCCTCGCGCTCCAACAGGCCTATCAGGCCGACTTCGTCGAACTCCGGTACACGAAGCATGTGTTCGGTACGAGGAATGGGCCCCTGTTCGCCGTCGGCGAAGAACATCAAATCCGTCTCGTCCGTGACGGTGTCCCTCACGTGGGCACCGAGCGATTCAAGGCGGCGTACTGCTTCATCGGTGTCAATCGAGTGAAACTCCCCGAACAACACGACCGTTCGTCCCCGAAGATCCATGACCGGGACCGTAGCGGCACGCACCGACCCACGGCATTCACCGCTACGGATCCGCGAGGACCCGCTGTGCACCGACGCGGATTCCGAAGGCGCGCGCACCAAGAGGTCGTCCTCGCCCGAAAGATGGGCCTGGACATCACCCAGGTTCAACGGCGACAGGATGAGTTCGCCGTGGACCAAGTCCAGATCGCGCATGCGACGACGCTCCGCGTATCGACGCTCGTCGCGCCATCGAATATGCCGTTCGGACCGAATCGCGGCAGCCGGTACCTTCGTCCCCTCGAGATCACCGCCGCGATCGCGACGCTCCGAACCGCGTCAGCTCAGCCGGCCACCGGGAAAGGCCTGGCACCGCCATGACCGAGGACGACCAAAGTGCTGCTGATGCCGAGGAGTTGGCCGAACTGCACGAGCGCGCCATCATCTGGGACAGGGTCCGTGCGGCTTTTTCGTGGCGCGTCCGCCCGGTCGGCCGCTTGACCGATGTCTGCTCGCCGATCGCGCACGATGTCTCGGGCACCTTGTCAGGAAAGGCTTGGTGGGAGGTCGGCCCCCGGGAACTCCAGAGGATCCGCATCGACATCAACACTCTGCGACCCGATGCGTTCTGGTACTACTTCCGCAGTTTCGCGTACGACAGCCTCGTCGTGGAGGGAACGTCCGACGACGTCGGAGGTTGGATGGTGTCGGCACTCAGGCCCCCCGGGCAGCGCCCATCCTCCGGTTTCGACGCCAAAGTCGCGGCGTTGACCGAAGAGGAACGCCGCTGCGTCCGCCATTTCGTGGATTGGTACGTCGGGCAGAACACCCTGACCGCACCGGATGCGCTCCTGGCGTTCTGGGCGCGTCCGGAAGGGCTGACCACGGATGCCCGGGAGCGCTCCGGCGAGTCGGAGGCCGAGGCCGGCGGAGCCGTGGTCTGACGTGTCGAGTCGCGGGGGCGAGGGGCAGTATGTCCACCAGTCCACCAGGACCAGCGAGAGGACCCCACACGCTCCCGGCCGGAACACGGATGGCGGCCTCTGTGGCGAGCGGTGACCCCAACGGGATCGTGGTCTGCCTCGGGGGATGAATCGGATTCCCCACTGGATCGGCGAAGGCGACGTGGTCGCTGCTCGCGCCCTGATGGAAGAAGCCCGCGGCAGAGCGAAGTGGCGATGGGCACGTGCCCTGCCCCGCAGTCCCGATAGCGCGGGCACCGCGAATCGTGCGTCGTCCGGATAGCCGAGATCGTTGCGCGCCCGGCAACATTCGGTGGCCGGTGGACAAGACCTCCCCCCGGGCGGAGATCGTCGTCGCGTTGAAGGGGACATGGCCGGCCTGAGGACCGCGGCCCCGCCGTGTCCTCGCGTCCGCCGCAGTCTGCCTGACGGACCCATCGGCCGCAGCACGGCATTTGCTTTCGGACAAAGGAGTTCTCTTGCGCAAGACCACCGCACGGGTCGCGAAGGCGGCAGTCTCCGCAGGTGTGGCGTTGGCGGCCGCCGTCGTCATGGCCTCCCCTGCCCACGCGGCCTCCGGCAAGAACGCCTACGCGTACGTGTACGGGCCCGACGGCAAGTCGACAGCCGCTGCCTGGTTCGAGACCTATGGGGAACACGTCGACCTGTACGACGACAAGGCGGATGGGAAGGGCGTCGCGTTCGAGTTGCAGCGCCGCAATTCGAGTGGGACCTGGTACACCTACGCGTCGGGCTACAGCAACCTCGGGTACGGCAACGGCTACAAGTACTACGACTACGAAATCCCGGAGGGCGCGCCCATCCGGATCCGCGCGTGCCTGCAGAACGGTTCCACCGCGCCCCGGACCCCCTGCGGCGCCTGGGCCTACGGCACAGCCTGATCGTTTGCTCTCGGGCACACACCCTTCTCGGAAGACCTCCGAGGGTGTGTGCCCGCCCTCGCCGGTACCGGATTCGGTCCGCGCGTGCTTGCCGCGGTGATCCGGAGCGGTAGCCGACTGAGGAGCGCGGAGCTGGTCACGCACGCGGATATGGTGTCGGCGTTCGGCTCGTTCCGGGTCGAGACGATGCCGCAGGATGTCACCGAGCGGCATTTCGCCGACCCTGAGGACCGCCGGCTGCTGACCGAGGTCGGGATGCCCTGCTCACTCCTGGGCCAGATGTATCTCGGCAATGCCCGGACCGACCCGCCGTTGACCATCAGTCAGGCCCTCGACACCGGGACGCCGGACAAGTTCCCGCCCGGGGTCCGGGACGACATCGCGATCGCTGTGGGGATGGGCGGTTTCGCCTGCATGTCCCGGGCGGACAGCCGCATCTACCGGTACGAGCCGGGAAGCAGCGACCGGAAGTTCGCGCTGGTCAACACGTCCTCGGAGCGATTCCTCGAGACCGCGTGCCGGCTCCGGTCGAAGTTCGACGACGTGGAC
Source organism: Yinghuangia aomiensis (assembly GCF_039542225.1). Taxonomy (NCBI): domain Bacteria; kingdom Bacillati; phylum Actinomycetota; class Actinomycetes; order Kitasatosporales; family Streptomycetaceae; genus Yinghuangia; species Yinghuangia aomiensis. The sequence goes on from NZ_BAABHS010000010.1 coordinate 97,335, forward strand.
CTGTTCTACCGTGCGGACGAGGACGAATCGGAGGAAGAGATCGGGGACGAGTTGCGTCGGCTGGTCGGGGAGATCCGCGACGTCGATCCGCCGTCCTTCGACAGCCCGGCCATGTTCTGGCAGCACGTGGTGGACGGCGGCTCGTGGCGGCTGGAACCGTCAGACCCGGTGAGACCCGGCGCCGACTCCTCTCGCCGGCGCGGCGTACGGTGACGGGCCCGCGGGGCGTCGTTGACGTGGCCGCGTCGGCGTCCCGCCGTCTCCGTCGTGGGTCCGCGATACCCCGAAAGCGGGTCGACGGCCTCGCGATGGACTTCACCAGTCCGGCGGCGCGCAATCTCGGGGCGCTCGCATCGGTCGGCGGGCTCCGCCGTCACGCACCTCCACACAGCATCCAACGATCAGATGGTCCCCGGGACACTAGCCCCGGTCGGCCGGACGTCCCTCCGTCACCCCCACCAGCGCCCGGATGTCGTTGGTGATGATCGCGTCCACCCCCATCGCCGCCAGCTTCGCCATCCGCCGCGGGTTGTCGACCGTCCACACCGACAGGGCGATGCCCCGCTCGCGCATCTTCCGGATCATGCGGCGGCTCGCGTACAGGTGCCGCGGGTTCAGGTAGGCGGGCCGAATGCGGTGCAGCAGCTCCGGCTTGGGCAGCCGGGGCGTCGACCAGCTCATCGCGATGACGGCCTCGGGGACACGCTGCCGGACGTCGGCCAGGCCGCCCAGGTTGCCCGCGAAGACGACGTCCGCCAGGCAGCCGAGATCGTGCGCTTCCCGTGCCGCGGCCCGCGCTTCGGCGACGCCGGGTATGTCGACCATGACCTTCACCCCGCGGGAGACCACGAGTTCGAGCGCCTCGCGCAGCGTGGGGATGCGGAGCCCGTCGTCGCCGCCCACGCCGTCGAGTTCCGCGTGCGCCACCGCGCCGATCGGCCGGTCGACACCCCACAGCCGCTCCAGCGTGTGGTCGTGCAGCAGCACCGGAACGCCGTCGCGGGTCAGCTTGACGTCGATTTCGACCCAGTCGCCGCCCGCGTCGATCGCGGAGGCCAGCGACGGGAGCGTGTTCTCCCGGATCCGCCCCGGATCGCCGCGGTGCGCGATCTTCACGACCATCGGTGCCGCCTCCGCCGTCCCGGGCCCGCCGCGCGGATGCCTTCCCGGGCAGCGTACCGGCCGGGACGCCGCCGAGCCGGGCCCGGCCGCCGGGCCCGGCCGCCGGGCCGGCGGCCCGGACCGCCGCCGCCTCTTTCCTCGCCATCATGTCTATGATAGCTATGAAAGAAACGAGACTCCGGGGCGCCCATGAAGTACAGCTTCAACACCTTCAACCACTCGACCTACTACGGCCTCGAGCCGAGCCTGCCCGCGCAGATCGCCGCCGCGGCCGCCGCCGGCTACGACCACATCGGCCTCGACGTCTTCTCCGTCCGCGCCCACGACCGCGCCGGCACCCCTCCCGAGGCCCTCGCCGACGCCCTGCGGGCCGCGGACCTGCCCTGCTACGAGATCGTCTCGCTGTCCATCAGCGCCGACCGCGACGCCACCGAACGCAGCCTCGCCGGCATCCTCCGCTACGCCCCGGTCGTCGGCGCCCGCGAAGTCCTCACCGTCGTCACCGGCCCCGTCGACGACGCCGTCGCCGCGAACGCCCGGCACTGCGCCGCCGCCCTCGCCGACGCCGGACTCGGCCTCAACCTGGAGTTCCTGCCGACCCGCGACGTCGACTCCATCGACGAAGCCCGCCGCCTCGTCGACCTGCTCCCCGACGGCACCCTCAAGCTCGTGGTCGAAGCCTGGCACTTCTTCCGCGGCCCCAGCACCTGGGAGTCGCTCCGCGACCTGCCGCTCGACCTGGTCGGCTTCGTGCAGTTCTCCGACGCGCCGGAACCGATCCACGACGACCACCACACCGAGTCGATGCACCGCCGCGCGCTGCCCGGCGAAGGCGTCCTCGACTTGCCGGCGTTCTGCGGCGCGCTGCTCGACAAGGGCTACGACGGCGTGGTCAGCGTCGAACTCCTCGACGACACCTGGCGCGCCGCCCCGCTCCCGGACTTCGCCGAGGCGACGCTGCGGACGACCCGCAAGGTGTGGGAAGCGGCAGCGGGCGCCTGACCGGACACGGCAGCGGGCACGGCGAAGGCCCCCGGCGGTTGTCCGCCGAGGGCCTTCGCCGATGTCCGCTCAGACCGCGGGGCGCGCTCAGACCGCGGGGCGCGCGTCCGCCATCTCGCGCAGGTTCTTCTTCAGCACCTTGTCGAGCGTGCCGAGCGGGAACCCGTCCACGAAGTAGACGGCGCGCGGCACCTTGAAGTCGGACAGCCGCGTCCGGCACAGCTCCAGGATCGCCTTCTCCAGCTCGGCCTCGTCGGGCGCGGTGGGGGAGGGGATCACGAACGCGACGACGACCTCGTCGAGGAAATCGTGGGACTTGCCGACCACCTGGACGGAGCCGACGCCGGGCACGGTGGCGACGACGTCCTCGACCTCGCGCGCCGACACGTTCTCGCCGCCGACCTTGAGCAGGTCCTTGTCGCGCTCGCGGTAGAAGACGTTGCCGCCCTCGCCGAGCACCACCATGTCGCCGGTCTTGAACCAGTCGCCGTCGAACGCCTTCTCGGTCGCCTCGGCGTTGCCGTAGTACTCCAGGAACAGCTGCACGCCGCGCTCGCCGCGCAGCCACAGCTCGCCGGGCTCGCCCGGGGCGCACGGCAGGCCGGTGTCCTTGTCCACGATGGTGAACTCGTAGCCCGGCGCGGGCCGCCCCATCGACTTGGCGGGCAGGTACTCCGACGGCTTGCCGGTGATCGCGTGGATGACCGTCTCGGTCATGCCGTACGCGGCGTACACCTTGACGCCGAGCATCTTGTCCAGCGCCGCCGACACCTGCCCGAACACGCCCACCCGGAGCTTCGACTCCGGGCGGTCGGGCGAGGCGAGGGTGCCCATGGCGAACGGCATCAGCGAGATGTGCGTGATGCCGTACTGCACCACGACGTCCCAGAACCGGCTCGTCGACCACTTCGGCATGAGGACCGCGGTCGCGCCGACGCCCAGCACCGAGAAGAACGACCAGCTCTGCGCGTTGACGTGGAAGAACGGCAGGTAGATCAGGTAGCGGTCGTCCGCGCCCAGGTCGATGCTGCGCGGGCCGGACCGGCTCGCCCACACCGCGTTCGCGTGCGTGTGCACGACGCCCTTCGGGCGGCTCGTCGTGCCGGAGGTGAACATGATGCCGAACGGCAGCAGCGGCTCGATCGGGCGGCCGGTCCAGTCCGCGGCCTCGCCGTACAGGTCGGCGAACGGGAACGTGTCCCCGTCGGTTCCGTCCGCGCCGATGACCGCGACCCAGCGCAGCTCCGCGCCGGATTCGGCGATCGCGGCGGTGAACTTCGGCTGGGTGACGGCGGTCGTCGAGCCGGTCTGCGCCGCGAAGTAGGCGATCTCGCTGGGCGTCGCGCGGGTGTTCGTGGTCACCGCCACCGCGCCGACGGTCGCGCAGGCGAGCCACGCGACGACCATCTCGGGGCAGTTGTCCGCGTGCACGAGCACCTTGTCGCCGCGGCCGACGCCGCGCGCGACCAGGCCGGCTGCCACACGGTGGGTGTCGGTGAGCAGGTCCGCGTACGTCCAGGTGCGCCCTTCGGCGCCGCCGCCCGGCTCCCACACCAGCGCGGGGTGCTCGGGGCGGTTGTCGGCCCAGTGCCGCAGCAGCCACGGGATGTCCTGGCCGTGGACCTGGTGCCCCTCGATTGCGGCACCGGTCGCACTCGTCTCGACGGCCACCCTCGCCCCCTCACCTGTTCGGCTGTTTCCGCTGTGTTTCCGCGGGAACGATAGGCAGTATTTCTTGACGGCGTCAAGGATGAGCTGACGGAGCGTCACGTTCCGATGGGGCTTGCGGCGCCGACGTCCCGCGCCGCCGTGCCGGAGCGGGCGGGGCTCCCCGGGAGGCGCCCCGCCCGCCGGGCGCTACGGCCGCGCCGGCTTCTCTTCGCTGTACAGCCAAGCGTCGAACAGCGGCTTCAGGTTCTTGTGCGAGATCTTCTCCGCCAAGGCCCGCAGGTCACCGGTGTCCGCGTTGCGGTACTTGTACGTGTCGACCCATGTCCGCAGCAGCGTGAAGAAGTCCCGGTCGCCCATCGTCACCCGCAGCGCCTGCAGCGTCATGCCGCCGCGCAGATAGATGGCGCTGTAGCTGAAGATCTCGTCCCGGCCCGGGTCCGCGGTCTTCAGCTTCCAGAACCTGTCGCCCGCCGGCTTCGCGTACCACCCGTCGAACACGGACCGCACGGTCGGGCCGCCGTGCTGCTCGTCCCACAGCCACTCGGCGTACGTGGCGAAGCCTTCGTTGAGCCAGATGTCGGCCCACGTCTTGGGCGTCACCGCGTCGCCGTACCACTGGTGGGCGATCTCGTGGACGACCGTCGCCGCGTCCGGCACGCCGTCGTACACCGGACGGCTCTGCGTCTCCAGCGCGTAGTCGACGCCGAGCCGGTCCACGATCCCGCCGACCGAGTCGAACGGGTACTTTCCGAACGTGTCCTGCTCCCACCGCACCGCCGCCGCCGTGTCCGGCGCCAGCGACGCGGTGTCGCCCTCGCTGCCCGGGTCGACCGCGGTGATGTTCGGCAGCCGCCCGATCCGGCCGGACGTCACGTCGAACTTCCCGATCGCCACCATCGACAGGTAGCTGGCCATCGGCTTGCGCATGTTCCACACGGCGGTCGTCTTGTCGCCGCGCACGTCGGGCTTGCCCTGCGGCTCGCCGTTCGCCAGCGCGGTCACGCCGTTCGGGGTGGTGATCCGGTAGGTGTAAGTGGCCTTGTCGTTGAGATCGTCGTTGACGGGGTACCAACTGCGGGCGCCGTCGGGCTCGTTGAGCGCGACGGCGCCGTCGTCGGTGTTTATCCAGCCGTAGATCCCCAGTGTGGGGTCGTCGATCGGCTGCGGGTTGCCCCGGTACCAGACCCGCACCGTGAAGTGCTTGCCGCGGCGCAGCGAGCGGTCCGGGGTGACGGTCAGCTCTTGGCCGTCCCGGGCGAACGCGGCGGGCCGTCCGTCCACGGTGACCCGGTCGATCGCCGGCCCGGAGTAGTCCAGGTCGAACCGCGCCAGCTCCTTCTCGGCGCGCGCGGAGATGGTGGCCTGTGCGGCCAGGTAGTGGGACGAAGGAGTGAAGTCGAGGGCCAGATCGTAGTGTTCGACGTCGTAGCCCTGGTTGCCGGCGAGCGGGAAGTAGGGGTCTCCGGCCCCCGCCGAATTGTCCGAAGCCGAGGCCGGAACCGCGGCGACCAGCATCAGCGCACACGCAAGGCTCGTCGCCGCGGTGCCCCAGCGTCGTTTCGTCATACGTCGCATGGGCCGACACCCTAGGGCGGTGCCGGTCCCCGGCGACAGACTGCAAACGCGGGGGATTTCCCGCCGGGTCACCCGAGTGCGCTACGCGCGTCCTCCAGGAGCCGCAGGACGCCGAGCGTCGCGTCGAGGGGCATGATGCGGCTTTCCACGCGTCCGGCGCGCACGCAGTCGCGGACTTCGCGGGCCTGGGCGGCGTAGGCCTCGGCGGGGGAGTCGATCCGGAACTCCTCGGGGGCGGCACCGAAGTCCGCGCCGTAGGTGTGCACGGAGATCTGCGTCGCCGCGTGGAAGGCGGGCGCGATGTCGATGCGGCCCTTCGTGCCGACGACGGTCGCGGTCATGGGCAGCATGCTCACGAGGGACGTTTCGAGCATCGCGCGGGCGCCGCCGTCCCAGCCCAGGAGCAGCGAGGTCTCGGCGTCCACGCCGCTCGGCCCGAGCGCGCCGACCGCGGCCATCGAGTCCGGGGCGCCGAGGAGCAAGTACGCCAGCGCGACCGGGTAGATGCCGAGGTCGAGCAGCGCGCCGCCGCCGAGCGCGGGGTTCCACAGCCGGTGCTCCGGGTCGTACGGCATCGGGAACCCGAACGACGCGCTCACCGACCGGACATCGCCCAGCGCGCCGGACTCGACGGTGGCCTGCACCCGCTGGATCAGCGGGTTGAACCGCATCCACATGGCTTCCATGAGGAACACGTCCGCGGCCCGGGCCTGGGCGACGAGCGCCTCGGCTTCGGCGACGGTCACCCCGAGCGGCTTCTCGCAGAGCACGGGCTTCCCGGCGGCGAGGGCCGCCGCGACGATCTCGCGGTGCTGCGCGTGCGGGGTGGCGACGTAGACGGCTTCGACGGCGGGGTCGGCGATCATGTCGGCGTACGAGCCGTACGCGGTCCCGGCACCCACCTTGGCGGCGAACTCGGCGGCCCGGTCCTTGTTCCGCGACCCGACGGCGGCGATCCGCATGCCGGGCTCCGCGGCGATCACCCGTCCGACGGTCTCGGCTATCGAACCGGTGGCTGCGATCCCCCAGCCGAACGTGTCGGCGGCGTTGGTTGCGGTCATGCCCCACCCCTTGCGATTGTGTTTTCCACGACGGGGAAATTATGAACGGTGCGGCAAGGCGTCGGGTTTGCGGCCCGTCGTCGCCGTCGGCGCCGCACCGTGGTCTACGTTGTCGGTCATGAATACCGGGATGGCGTCGCGCCGCTCACGGACGGGCGACCCGGTGCTCTGTTGAGCGCCGGACGTGCCGGTGTAGGCCGATCGGCCGCAGCATTCGCACCGTTCGCCTTGCTTGTACGAGGATCGGGTCCGGTCGAGCGGGCTCCGCCTCAGTCGTGGTGACCACAGGCTGGACCCACCCACCACGACAGGAGCATGCATGCCCATCGAAGACCTCCAGATCCCCACCGCCGACGGCCAGGCCGACGCCTTCGCCGCTTTCCCCGACGACGGCGAGCGGCACCCCGCGGTGCTGATGTACCCGGACGGCTTCGGCATCCGGCCCGTGCTGCGGGACATGGCCCTCGAACTGGCCGGGCACGGCTACTACGTCCTGGTCCCCAACATGTTCTACCGGCACGGCCCCACCCCGCTGTTCGACCTTCCCGCGCACATCGGAGCCGAGGACCGCCCCGGGCTCATGGCGCAGATGATGCCGCTGATCCAGGCGCACACCCCCGAACGCACCCTCCGCGACGCGGACGCGTACCTCGCCTTCCTCGCCGACCGCCCCGAGGTCGCCGCGGGCCCGATCGCCGTCACCGGCTACTGCTTCGGCGGCCTCCTCGCCACCCGCACCGCCGCGGCACACCCCGACCGGGTGGCCGCCCTCGCCGCCTTCCATGCCCCGGTGGCCGCGGACGGCCCCGAGGCCTTCGACCGCATCACCGCCGCCATCCACTTCGGTCACGCGGCAAGCGACCTGAGCCCGGAGGCCCTGCGCGACCTCAACCGGGAGTTGGATGCGGCGAAGCTCGACTACACCTCCGAGGTCTACCACGAGACCATCCACGGGTTCACGATGGCCGACACCGACGCCTTCGACCCGGAGGGCCTCCGGCGCCACTGGGAACGGCTGCTGCCACTGCTGGAGCGCGCGCTGCCGGGCAGCCAGGCCGGGTAGGCCGGGGGCGGGCCGGGCAGCGGGGTGCGACTGCCGTACAGCGGCGCGCGTTTCGCCCTAGTCGGGGTGGCGGGGCGCTCGTAGGCTCGAGAGGTGACTGCTCGCGCTGACGTGGATCAAACTCCGGTGGGCCCGGGTCCGAGGCGCGCCGCGCCCTGCGGCGGCCACGGACCGCGGTGGGACACGTGAGCGAGACCCGGGGCGGCTTCCGGCAGGTCCTGCAGCGGCTCGGATCCGCCCTGCGCCGGGAACCCGCAGCGCCCCCCGCCCGCGACCCCCAAGCCATGTGGGGCACTCCGCCGCCCCCGCCCACCGCGGCACCGCCTGTGAGACTGCCGCTTGCCCCGTCCCCGGCCCGTGAGGGCCCCGCCGCGTGGGGGGCTCCGCCGCCGCCACCGAGCCCCGCACCACCCCTGCGTCCTCGGGAAGCACCGCGGTACGACCCGGACGACAGCGCAAACCACGTTCGGATGTGGAAGGTGGCCAATGGTGCCATCGTGGGATTCGCCCGGATCGGCGGGGCGCTCCCGGGATCCGGGCCCGAGGAACCGGCCAAGCCCCGTACGCCGCAGGCCCCCTCACGAGGGGCCCGCGAGCAGGCCGGCCGCGGGCATCCGCCCGCCGACCCGAACGACGGCAGGCGGGGCCCCCGAAGCCCCGACGGCGGCCGGCAGCCGAAGTTCGAGCCGTAGGAGTAGTCACACCGTCGTGACGTCGGGCTCGACGGGGGCTTCGGACGATGCCGGACGCGTGATTCCCCTGCCTGAGCCGGTGCGTGAACCTGAGTACGCCGTCGGCCCGGTTGAGTATCCGTAACCTGCCGGACACCGTCCCCGCTCGGGACCCTGAAGGCATGACGACAACGGGGGAGCACGCCTACCGCGGTACCGGGCAGGGTGTGCGGAGGAAGGGCAAAGGCCGCAAGGCGCTGGTGATTCCGACGCTGCTGGTGCTCTGGTTCGCGACGGGAGTGCTCATGATGCTGCTCCCGCTGGCCGCGATGGCGAGTGATCCGTGCAACTCGGCCGCCGAAGGGCTGATCTGCACGGCTCGTGGCCAGATGCTGTGCTCGCAGATTCCGTGGACCGGCGGGCCGGTCCTGGCCGTCGGCGGGACGGCCGCGGTGTTCACCCGCCTTCGGGCGCTGCGGTACGGCGCCGTTGCGGTGTGGTCCGTTGGGCTGGTCGTGATGGTGATGTGGGTGAACGCGATTGCGGGCACGTACCACCCGAACTGACGCAGCGTGGTCGGTCAGCCGCCGATGAAGTGTTCCGCTCTCGCGCGCGCGACGTGCGGCGTCCAGGAGTCGAGGGCGATGTCGTCCGGTGCGGAGGGTGAGAGCCCAGTTGGGCAGTCCTGCTTGGGCGATGTGGGTGTCGGCGAGCAGCGGGTACGGGGTGACCGGCTGCCGCCGAACTCGCGTGGCAGCCGCGGGAAACCGGTAGGTTGCCGAGATGGATCGTGTAAGCAACGCGCTTGAGCAGCCCCCGCCGGCCACGGTTGCGGTCAACGACTACGACACCTTCGCCGAGGCCTACGCGGCGGCGAGCGAGGACAGTCTCGTCAACGCCCACTACGAGCGCCCCGCCACCCTTGCCCTCGTGGGCGACGTCGCCGGGCGGCGCGTCCTCGACGCCGGCTGCGGCGCCGGTCCGCTCGCCGCCGCGCTCCGCGACCGCGGCGCGGTCGTCACCGGCATCGACGCCAGCGCCGGGATGCTCGCGCTGGCCAGACGGCGGCTCGGGGACGACGCGGACTTGCACGTGGTCGACCTGCGCGACCCGCTGCCGTTCCCGGACGCCGCGTTCGACGACGTGGTCGCCTCGCTCGTCCTGCACTACCTGGAGGACTGGGGGCCGACGCTGGCCGAGCTGCGGCGGGTGCTGAAGTCCGGCGGGCGGCTGATCGCCTCGGTCGATCACCCGTTCGTCGCCTATACGTTCGGCGACCCGCGGCCGGACTACTTCGCGACCACGCCCTACTCCTTCGAATGGCCGGGACCCGACGGGAATCCCGTCCCGATGACGTTCTGGCGCAAGTCGCTGCAGGGGATGATCGACGCGTTCGCCGCCGCGGGCTTCCGGCTCTCCACCGTCAGCGAACCGCAGCCCGACCCGGCCGTCCGCGAGCGATTCCCCGAGGACTTCGAACGCCTCGCGACGACACCCTGCTTCCTGTTCTTCGTCGTCGAAGCCCAGCCCGCCGCACCGCGGGACTGACCGGGGCGGATCACACCGGGAACGGCAGTCGGACCGCGGAGGACCCCGGGGCGGCATGGTTGTGCCCCGAGCCGTCCTTCTCGGCCGGGACGGACGTCGACGGCTGTCCCGGGCGGGGGAGCGGGTCGTCCGCGTCGTCCGACGACGGCCCGACCAGGCGCCCGATCACCAACGCCGTCGCGAACACCCACACCATCAGCGCGAGGAACGCCGCCGAACGCCGGTAGCCCTCCCACGAAGCCGCCATCGCCCTGCCGCCTTTCCGGAACGCGTCGCATGTCGCCAGGTAGTCGGATGCCGGGACCGAACAGTTCCCGCCTACTCCAACGCGGTTCACGGCGGTCGGGCACGGTGTCCCCGCTGGTCCGAACGGGCGACGCGGATGGCAGCATGGGCACACCATGCCTGCCCGGTCACCGTTCCGCACCGCACGCGCCGCCCTGTTCGCGGCCGTGTGCGTCACGCTGGCGTTGACCGGACACGTCATGGCGTCCGGAACACCGGTGGCCTGGTGGGCGCCGGCCGGGGCCGGACTGGTCCTCGCCGTCGTCGCCTGGGCGGCCGCCGGGCGGGAACGCGGCATCGCCGCCATCGGCACCGGGCTGCTGCTCGCCCAAGCCGCGCTGCACACCCTGTTCATGTGGGCCCAACGCGCCCCCGCCGGCGTGTCCCTGACCTCCGATCAGATCGAAGCGCAGTGGCTCCGCATGCTGCTGTGCGACGACGGTACGGCCCCCGCGCACGGCACCCACCGCGGTTCGGCCGCGGAAATCCTCGCCGCGATGGGCCTCGACCCGGCACTCGCCGCCAACCCGCCCGCATTCGGCCCGGGCCACGGAGCGTCCGGCCCCGGCCACGCGGCAGGGCTGCAACCGGCCGCCCACGCCGCGATGAACCACGGCAGCGGCAACACCATGCTGCTCCTGCACGCGGCGGCCGCGCTGCTCACGGCGGTGTGGCTGTGGCGCGGCGAACGCGCGCTGCACCGCGCCGCCTCCCTGATCACGCTGCCGCTCCGCGGCGCCGTCGCCCTGTTCCTGGCGTGGAGCCGACCCACGGTCGCTCCGTGGCCGAGCCCACGCCGCGCACCGCGAGCCGCGGAAGAACCGGTCGCGGCGCCGTGGTTCCGCACACCGGTGCGGCGCCGCGGGCCGCCGTGGGGCTTGGCCGTTTTGGGGACGTAAGCGACGCCCCGGAGTTGACGAAGTCGGACCGGCCGACGGACGCGTACGCACCGACGAACCTGTACGCACGGACGGGGTCGGACCCGCCGACGGACGCGTCTGCACCGACAGGGTCAAACGCGCCGACGGACGTGGCACACCGGGCCCGAGCCGGGTACGCGACGGCATCACCGCCGTCGCGGACACGACCTGGCCACGCTCTGGTGGCAATCGGGCGGCTGGTGCGTGGCGCACGATCGGCGTCCGCAGCTCGGGAGCCCTGACCGCGAACCGGTTCGGACCGGGTCCAAGACGACCGAAGGCCGGCTCGGGCCGGGTCGGGGATGACCGAAGACCGCCCGCAGCCGGGCGTTGGTCGCTGTGCGAACTCCCGGACGCGCTCGAAACCCGCTGCGACGGCAGGACCGAATCCCGCCCGCGCGCGGCCGGGCTGCGCGACGCCGGGTGGCCCCGCCGGACCACGCGGTCCGGCGGGACGCCGAGCCTGTCGGAGACGGAGCCCGAAACCGGCTCGGTGTCCGGGACGTAGGCGGGGACCGGGTCCGTGTCCGCGACGCGGTCCGAACGGGGCGGCGTTCGCGAAGGAACGCGCGACCGTGACTGCCGAGCATCCGCGCGGCGGTCCGGCGCGACGCGAACGTCGCGTTCGGGTCAGGCTCGTTCGGCGGTGCGTCACGGCGCCGGACAGCGTGTCGGGCGGTAGGTGCGGTAGGTGCGGTAGGTGCGGCCTCGTGCTGAGCCCGGTTCGTGTCGGCGGCTGTTCCTCGTCGGTTCGAGCCCGGGTCCGAGCCCGAGCCGGGTCCGGGCCGGGTCCGGGCCCGAGCCCGGCTCCGGCCCGGGCGCGACCGGACCACGCCCGCCCGCCGACGCGGTACCGGCCTTTGGCGCCCGCCAAGTGCCCGTGCGGGCTCCCTCGCATGTCGGGTTCCGCAGTCGGGGCGCCACACGGCCCCGGCGTCGGGCACCGGCGTCCGGAAGCGCCGCACGCCTGCGTCGGTTTCGGATCCCGGCCCCGTCCTGCCCGCGTCGCCCCCGAGTCCCACCGCGGCCATGCCGCCCGGTGACCCGGACCCGCCCGCCCCGACGGCCCCCACGCCCCCACCCACCCGCGCGACGCCCCGCCCTCCCGGCGGCCGCCACCGCGCACGTTTCCAGGACGTGGAGCATGACCGCCACCCACCACCACCCTTCCCGGCCGACCCAGGCCGGAGCCCGCCCCGCCGACCGACCCGCCGACCGCCCAACCACCCGGCCTGACGACCCCGACGTCACCGCCCTCGCCCTCGCCGCGGGTGCCGGATGCCCGCGGTCCGCCGAGTCGTTCGTCCGTGCGACCCGCGCCGACGTGTGGCGCTTCCTCGCCTACCTGAGCGACCCGCAGGCGGCCGACGACCTGACCCAGGAGACCTATCTGCGCGTATGGACGGCGCTGCCGCGCTTCACCGGCGCGTCGTCGGCCCGTACCTGGCTGCTGTCCATCGCGCGCCGGGTCGCCGTCGACCGGCTGCGGGCGGCCGCGGCCCGGCCGCGTACCGTCGACGCGGGGGAGTGGCCGCGCCTCGTCGAACTCGCCCAGGACACCGGCCTACCCGGCTTCGACGAGGGCATCGTGCTGGCCGACCTGTGCCGGCGGCTCGATCCGGACCGCCGCGCCGCGTTCGTGCTGACCCAGGTCCTCGGGCTCGGCTACGCGGAAGCCGCCGCCGCGCTGGCCTGCCCGGTCGGCACCGTCCGCTCGCGGGTGTCCCGGGCCCGCGCCGACCTCCTCGGCGCCCTGCGCGGCGGCGACCACACGGCGACAACGGCCAAGCCCACCCGCGTCACGCCCACCCGCGTCACGCCCACCCGCGTCACCCAGACCCCTGGCGCCCCTGCCGCCCGGCAACCGACCCCGATCACCCGACCGCCCGCGATCCCGCACGCGGCCTGAAACACCGTGCGGCGGCGAGCGCACTCGCGCCCGCCGCCGCACCCTCACGCTCGCGAGCCCCCCGAGGCGGCCCGTCAGAGTCCGTCAGAGGCCCGTCACCCCGCCCGCGACAGCGAACACCGCCCGTTCTCGCACGACTTCCGCAACCTCCCCCGCGACACCGTCTGTGCCAGCCCGATCGCCCAGCACATCGGACATCCGCGCAGCGCCACGAGCCCCACCGGCAGAAGCAGCAGGCTCACCGGTCCGAGCACCGGCAGCAGCGCGAACGCCCCCGCCAGCGCCCCGAACCCGAGCCCGCCGCGCAGCAGATGCCGCGGTACGGACGCGCTCGCGAAGTCCGGCGGCCCGCCGGATCCGGGCGGGTCGCTCGCCTCGGCCCCGGCCTCGCGCGCCGTGTCCGTCTTCGTTCCCGCCATCACCGTCTCCTCACGCCCCCGCATCGGCCGGCCTGTCGAGTGCCTGCCGGACCGTCGCGCGGGCCCGGTGCAGGCGGGACTTCATCGCCGGCGTGCTGAGGCCCAGCGCCGCGGCGACCGTCCGGCCGCTGTAGCCCTGGATGTCGCGCATGACCAGCACCCGGCGCTGGTCCGGCGGCAGCGCGGCGACGGCCTCCGCGACCAGGCCGGCCTCCAAGCGCCGCAGCGCCTCTTCCTCGGCCGATTCCACCGCCGCGCCGCCGTCGGCATCCACCGTCGGGTCCGCCACCAGCGGACGTTCCCGCAGCATGGTCTTCGCCCGCCGCAGGCACTCGTTGCGGACGATGCGGAACATCCACGACGCCAGCGCGCCCGACGCCCGCAGCATGCCGATCTTGCGGTACAGGATGATCAGCGCCTCCTGCGCCGCGTCCTCGGCGTCCTCCGGTGTCGCGCACAGCGACCGGGCGAAGCGCCGCACGTTCGGGTGCGCGCCGGACACCAGAGCCGCGAGGGCGTCGACATCGCCGCCCTGCGCCGCCGCGACCAGCCGGTCCCCGGGCCAGGCCGCCGACGGCGAAGCCGCCGTCTCCGTCACGTCACCCACGCGATCCCCGCCTCCGCCGCACCACCACCATGCACGTGCACAGCAGCACCAAACCCACGCCCACACCGATCGCGATGACCACCGCAGCCTCCGTTTCCCGACCGACGTCCGTCGGTTCACGGATAAGAGGGGGTGGGACCCGAAAAGGATTCACAGGCTTCGGACCGGCGCCGACGCCGACGGCTACTTCTCGTTGCCCACCCCCACCGGCTTCCGGTCCACCGGCGTCCGCGGGGCGACCGGGGCCGCGCTCGTCCGGCGCGGGCCCGACCAGAGCGCGGGCACGGCGTCGATGTCGCGGGCCAGCCGGTAGGCGAGGCTCTCGTAGTTGACGCGCCAGCCGCGGAACTGCGGCCAGGCCTCCTGCGGACCGCGTTCCATCGGGAAGCCCTGGAGCCTCATGTGGTCGATGCCGGCGACGAATTCCTCGTACGTCAGTTCCAGCGGCGCTATCGGCGACGGGTCCGCGTCGTACGGGATCCCGCGGCTGTCCGCGATCTCCCGCAGGCACACGAACCCGGCGCGCAGTCCCAACCGAGCCTCCGCCTGCGGCCGGGACGGGTTCAACGCGAGCTGCAGCGCGGCCGCGTCGAGGACGGCCAGCAGCGCCACCAGCCAGTTCCGCGACGCGCGCGGCGAGCGGAAGCGGACCAGCACCGGATAGGTCGTGTGGCTTTCGCTCACCTCGGCTGCCCACCGCTCCCAGTTGCGGAACAACTCGGGCAGGCTGTCGAGGAGTTCGACCTGGGCGTAGCGGGCCAGGATTTCCGGTCCCCACGGCGGGTCGCCCGCGCGCGACTGGAGCAGGGTGACCTCCGTTTCGCGGCGGGCGTACGCGCCGTACAGCGTCGGCAGGTAGCCGACCAGCAGCCCGACGGTGATCGGCCCGGTGGCGGCCGCGGCGAAGTCCACCACGGTCAGCGGGCCGCGGTCGCCGCTGGCGAAGCCGAGGGTGAAGAGCGAGGACCCGGCCTCGCTGAGCGCCGCGGGCATGCGCAGGTTGCTGACCGCGATTTCGAGGAGCGCGTACCCGAACAGGAAGGCCGTCAGCCACGAGACGAGCGTAAGCAGGATCGCCAGCGGGGCGATGGGGCCGAGGACGCGGTCTTTCGCCTCGGGGGAGGCGCAGCGGTCGGCGGCCAGCTGGAAGGGCCAGTACGTCACGTATTCGACCACCCGGGTGAACCGCGACGGCGTCGGGCGCGGAATGACCAGGGTCCGCACCACCGACGAGAAGATGCCCAGCACGATCACGGCGCCGACGACGCCTGTCAGCTCGCGCACGTTGTTCCTTCGCGTTCGCCCGTCCGATGTGAGGCTGAGACCGTACGCGCGCCCGCGACCGGGCCGCCCGAGCGTTCCGCCGATCGGTCGAACCGCGTCGAGTCCCCGTGCCGCCGCACGCCGCGGTTCTCGTGCCGAACCTAGCGCGGGCCGCGCCCCCGGCATTCCCATGGCCCGCGGAGATCCGGCGTGGCGGGGCTCGCGCCGCGCGCTCCGCGGCCGGTCCGCCGACCGAGCATGATGGCGTGATGACGCTCGCCATGGACGCCCGTACCGCCCGCTTCCACGCCATGCGCGGCTGCCCGCGCATCCTCTCCGGAATCCGCCCGGTCGCCCCCGCCGAGCGGCTCGCGCGCATCGCCGCGGCGCTCGGCGAGAGCGGCGGGACACCGGACTTCTACGGCGACGGGGGACCGGTCGACGCCCTCCAGGACCGGGTCGCCGGACTCCTCGGCACCGAGTCCGCGCTGCTGTTCCCGACCGGGACGATGGCGCAGCAGGTCGCGCTGCGCTGCTGGGCCGAGCGCACCGGCTCCCCGGCGGTCGCCATGCACCACTTGGCGCACCCGATCCTCCACGAAAGCGGTGCGGTGACCAGCGTGACGGGCTTGCGTCCCGTCGTCCTGCACCGCGGCTACGCCCAGCCGACCGCCGCCGACATCCGCGGCCTCGCCGAGCCGGTCGGCACGGTCTTCGTGGAACTCCCGCTGCGCGAGGGCGGCTTCACGCTGCCGTCGTGGCAGGAGCTGACGGAACTCGTCGACGCCGCCCGGGAACGCGACGCCGTCCTCCACCTCGACGGCGCCCGACTGTGGGAGTCGGCGCCGTTCTACGACCGCCGACTCGCGGAGATCGCAGACCTGTTCGACTCGGTGTACGTCTCGCTCTACAAGTCCCTCGGTGCCGCCTCCGGCGCGTGCCTGGCCGGTCCTGCGGAGTTCGTCGATCAGGCCGCGGTCTGGCGCCACCGCTACGGCGGCCTCCCCTTCCAGATGTGGCCGGTCGCCGCCGAGGGCCTCGCGGCACTCGACGACACCCTCCCGCTGCTCCCGGCCCGCGTCGCCCACGCCAAGACGGTGGCCGCCGCGCTCGCCTCCGTCCCCGGCGCCCACGTCCACCCGGAGCAGCCGCACACCCACCAGTTCCAGATCCGGCTGCCGTACCCCGCCGAACTCCTTGAGCGCCTCACGCTGGAGTTCGCCGCGGAGCGGGGGGAGTGGCTGATCGCCGGTTGGCACGAGCCGACCGCCCCGGGGCTCTCGCTCGCCGAAGTAACGGTGGCGGAACCGGCGTTGCAGTGGACGGAGGGGGAGGTCGCGGACGCGTTCGGGGAGTTCGTCCGGCGGGCGGCGGCCGAGGGGTGACCGGAAAACGGGTGGCGGCCGCGCTATCCCGGACATGTACTATCCAGATATGCAGATGGGCGAAGGCGTCGAATGGGCGCTGCACAGCTGCCTCAACCTGGCATGGGCCGAGGCGGACGGTGCGGTGTCGGCCGCGAAGCTTGCGGCGATCTTCGACCTGCCGCCCGCGTACCTCAACAAGCAGCTCCAAGCCCTCGTCCGGGCCGGGATCCTCACCTCGTCCTCCGGGCCGCGGGGCGGGTTCCGGCTCGCACGCGACCTGGCGGACATCACCGTGATGGACGTGGTCGCCGCGATCGAGGGGCCGCAGGAGGCGTTCCGCTGCCAGGAGATCCTGCGGAACGGCCCCACCGGGCGCGACGGCGTCGACTACCGCGAGCACTGCGCGATCTCGAAGACCATGCGCCGCGCGGAACTCGCCTGGCGCCGCGAACTCGCCGCGCGCACGCTCGCCGAGCTGCGCGACGAGGTCGAGGCGGCGTCGCCGGGGAGCCCGGGAGCGTACCGGCGGCGCTTCGCCGAGCTGAAGTAGACGGCCTGCGGCGCGGGGACAGGCAACTCGCCGCTCGACGGCGGCGCTTCGACGGCCACATATTCCGGATATCAACTATCGAGGATAGGAAATATGATGCAGGCTCGCATGCCCCACGTCTTCAAGCTCGCCTCCGGCGCCTACCGCGGCCTCGAAGCGCTCGAAACCGCCGTCGCCGCGGTGCTTCCCGCGGCCACCCTCGAACTGGTCCGCGTCCGTGCCAGTCAGATCAACGGCTGCGCCGTCTGCCTCGACATGCACGCCGAGCGGCTGCACGGCGCGGGGGAGAGCCCCGAGCGGATCTGGGCGGTCGCCGGCTGGCGCGACGCGCCCTGGTACGACCCGGCGGAACGCGCCGCCCTGCGTCTCACCGAAGCCATGACCAGGCTGGCCGACACCTCCGACGGGATCCCCGACGACGTCTGGGCGGAAGCCTCGGCGCACTACGACGAGAACGCCCTCGCCCACCTCGTCATGGCCATCGCCTCGGTCAACGCCTGGAACCGGATCAACGCCGCCACCCGCCAGGTCGCCGGCTCGTTCCGCGGCGCGGCCGTCCCGGCCACCCCCTGTTTCCCGGAAACGGCAACAAACGTTGTCTGAGGCGCAAGGCGCACCGCACTCTGGCGTCGGAGGTGATCGCCATGAGCGACCGGATCACGAACGTTCCCGATGCCGACATCGAAACCGCCGCAACCGCGGAAACCACCGAAACCGCGGCAACCGCCGCAACCACCGAACCCCCCGCCCACACCCCCCACCCCGCCTACGACGCCCTGATCATCGGCGCCGGCGCCGCCGGTCTGAGCACCGCGCTCGTCCTCGGCCGCGCCCGCCGCCGGGTCCTCGTCGTCGACGGCGGCGAACCCCGCAACGCCCCCGCCGCGCAGATGCACGGCTTCCTGTCCCGCGACGGCATGCCGCCCGCCGGCTTCCTCGCCGTCGGCCGCGCCGAAATCGCCCGCTACGGGGTCGAAATCCTCACCGGCCACGTCGACGACATCGTCCCGCGCGGCCGACTCGACCCCCACGACACCGGCACCGACCCCGAGTTCGCCGTCTACCTGGCCGGCGGACCCGTCCTCACCACCCGCCACGTCGTCGTCGCCACCGGGCTGCGCGACGACCTCCCCGACCTCCCCGGACTGCGCGACCGGTGGGGTATCGACGTCCTGCACTGCCCCTACTGCCACGGCTACGAAGTCCGCGACCGGCCCCTCGGCGTCCTCGCCACCCAGCCGCACTCCGTCGAGCACGCCCTGCTCGTCCGCCAGTGGTCGCCCGACACCGTCTACTTCGCCCACGGCACCGACCCGTCCCCCGCGGACCGCGAACGCCTCGCCGCCCGCGGCATCCGCATCGAGGACGGCGAGGTCAAGCGCATCGTCGCGGACGGCGGACGGCTCCGCGGCGTCGAACTCGCCGACGGACGCGTCGTCCCGCGCACCGCGGTGTTCGCCGGCCCGGCCTTCGAACCGCACGACGGGCTCCTCGACGCCGTCGACTGCGTCCGCAACCCGGACGGCTGGGTCGCCGTCGACCCGTCCGGCCGCACCAGCGTCCCCGGCGTCTGGGCGGCGGGCAACGCCGTCGACCCGCGCGCCCAGGTGATCACCGCCGCCGCGCACGGCTCGGCGATCGCCGCCGCCCTCAACCACGACCTCGTCACGGCCGATGTCACCCGAGCGGTGGCCGAAGCCCGCACCGCATCCCTGCCCCCGTTCGGCCCCAGGCCCGTGCTGACCTGACCGAGCACGACCACCCCGAAGGACCACCGTTATGCGCGTCTTCCTGGCCGGTGCCACCGGCGCCGTCGGCCGCCTGGCCGTCCCCCTGCTCCACGCCGCCGGCCACCACGTCACCGGCACGTCGCGTACCGCGCACGGCGCCGCCGCGATCCGGGCCCAGGGCGCCGACGCAGCGGAGGTCGACGTCTACGACGCGGCCGCGCTGCGCCGTGCCGTCGCCGACGCCCGCCCCGACGCCGTCCTGCACCAGCTGACCGACCTGTCCGCCGCCGACGGCGCCGCCAACTCCCGGCTGCGCCGGGAAGGCACCCGCAACCTCGTGGACGCCGCCGCGGCCGCCGGCGTCGACCGGATCGTCGTCCAGTCCATCGCCTGGGCCTACCCGCCCGGCGACACCCCCGCCACCGAATCCGTCCCCCTCGACGGCACCGCCGACGAACCCCGGGCCCGCACCGTCGCCGCGGTGCGCGCCCTCGAGGACACCGCCGCCGAACTCCCCACCGCCGTGGTCCTGCGGTACGGCCTGCTCTACGGCCCCGGCACCTGGTACGCGCCCGGCGGCCCCGTCGCCGACGCGCTCGCCGGACGCCCCGCCGCCGCGTTCCTCGGCGCCCTCGACGCCGACGACGCGGTCTCCTCGTTCGTGCACATCGCCGACGCCGCCCGCGCCGCCGTCGCCGCCCTCGACTGGCCCGGCGGCCCGGTCAACATCACCGACGACGAACCGGCACCCGGCCGCGACTGGCTCCCGGCCCTCGCCGCCGCCCTCGGCGTCCCCGCCCCGCCCGCGACCCGCGGCGGACCCGCGTGGGCGCGCGGCGCCGACAACACCCTCGCCCGCTCGCGCCGATGGCAGCCGGAGTTCCCGAGCTGGCGCACCGGCTTCGCCGCACAAGACGCCTGACCGCGGCGAAGGACGCACGACCGCCGCGCGGCACCTCGCTTTCCGGGGTGCCCGCCCGGCGGCCGCGACGCACCCTGGACGTATGCCACGAGCAAACGACGACGCTGCCGCCCTGCTCCAGGAATACGCCGACCTGCTTGCCATCACCGGCGGCGACGCGTTCAAAGCCCGCGCCTACGAGAAAGCCGCGCGCGCCGTCGGCGGCTACCACGCCGACATCGCCACCCTCGACGCCAAAGGCCTGCGCGAGATCCCCAACGTCGGCAAGTCCATCGCCGACAAAGTCGAGGAGTACCTGACGACCGGCCGCGTCGCCCTCATCGACGAAGCCCGCGCCGCCATCCCGCCCGGCGTCCGCGAACTCACCGCCATCCCCAACCTGGGCCCGCGCAAAGCGATGCTGCTGTACGACGAACTCGGCATCGCCTCCGTCGACGACCTCGCCGCCGCCATCCGCGCCGAACGCCTCCGCGGCCTCAAAGGCTTCGGCCCGAAGACCGAGCAGAACATCCTGCACAGCATCGACGTCCTGAAGAGGTCCAGCGGCCGCAGGCTCATCAACAAGGCCATGGACGTCGCCGAGCAGATCGTCGCCGACCTCTCCGCGATCGACGGCTGCGAACGCTGCACCTACGCCGGATCGCTGCGCCGCATGCGCGAAACCATCGGCGACGTCGACATCCTCGTCGCCGCCGAATCCTCCGCCCCCTTCATGGCCACCCTCGTCGACCTCCCGCACACCGCCGAAGTCATCGGGCACGGCGACAAGAAGACCTCCATCCGCACCGACCAAGGCCTGCAGGTCGACCTGCGCGTCCTGCCGCCGGAATCGTGGGGCGCCGGACTCCAGTACTTCACCGGATCGAAGGCCCACAACATCCGGACCCGCGAACTCGCCGTCCGCGCGAAACTCAAGCTTTCGGAGTACGGCCTGTTCGAAGCCGAAAGCGGCAAAACACTCGCCTCCCGCACCGAAGAAGACGTCTACGCCCGCCTCGGCCTCCCCTGGATCCCGCCGCCGCTCCGCGAGGACCGCGGCGAAATCGAAGCCGCGCAACGCGGCGAACTCCCCGACCTGGTCACCGAAGCCGACATCCGCGGCGACCTGCACACGCACACGAACCTCACCGACGGCCTGTCCTCCCTCGAAGACATGCTCGCCGCCGCCCACGCCCGCGGCTACGCCTACTACGCCGTCACCGACCACGCGCCCGACCTCGTCATGCAGCGCATGACCACCGAGAAGATGCTCGCGCAACGCGAACGCATCGCCGAACTCCAAGGCCAGTACGGCAAGATGCGCATCCTGCACGGCACCGAACTCAACATCGCCCCGGACGGCGGCCTCGACTGGCCCGACGACATCCTGGCCGGCTTCGACATCTGCGTCGCGTCGATCCACTCGCACTTCAACCAGAACCGCGCCGACATCACCAAGCGGCTCATCCGCGCCTGCGAGAACCCGCACGTCGCGATCATCGGCCACCCCACCACCCGCCGGATCGGCAAACGCCCCGGCATCGACGCCGACTGGGACGCCGTCTTCGACGCCTGCGCCCGGACCGGCACCGCACTGGAGATCAACTCCCACCCGGAGCGCCTCGACCTGCGCGACGAAGACATCCTGCGCGCCAAGCGCCACGGCGTGAAGTTCGCCGTCGACTCGGACTCGCACTCGACCACGCACCTGCCGTACATCCGCTACGGCGTCGGCAGCGCGCAGCGCGGCTGGCTGGAGAAGGACGACGTGATCAACACGTGGCCGCTGACCAAGCTGCGCCGGTTCGTCCGGAAGGGCGGTTCGTGACGGAATTGCGGGCGGTGGCGGGCGTGGTGCTTTTGCGGGGGCCGGGGGTGCGGCGTGTACTGGACAGATCCGCCGTGCGTGCGGATCCGGGCGTCGTTCCGGCGTCTTCGGCCGCCTGCCGGCCTGCCCTTCGGGTCCGTCCTCGTCGGGTGTGTCCTTGCTGGGTCCGTCCTCGTGCCGCAAGTCCGGGAGAGCACCATGACCAACCACGTCTACCGGGTGACCGAGATCGTCGGCTCGTCCCACGAAGGCCTCGACGCGGCGATCCGCAACGCCATCAGCCGCGCGTCGCAGACCGTCCGGCACCTCGACTGGTTCGAGGTGACGCAGATCCGCGGGCAGATCTCGGACGGCGAGGTCGAGCACTACCAGGTGGGCCTGAAGGTGGGCTTCCGGCTCGAGGACGCGGGCTGAGGCCCTGGCCGTTTCGCCGGGCCGTGCCGCCGGTTGTCGTCTCGGTTGTCGTTTCCGGTTGTCGTCTCCGGTTGTCGTCTCCGGTTGTTGTCTCCGGGATCGCGGCGGCGGAGGATGAGCGGGATCCGGCGGCGGCGTCGGCGAACCTGTGACCTGGTGAGCCCGTGAGCCGTCCGGAGGACCCGTAGGCGATCCGGACCGAGGTGGATGCTGGTGCTGCTCGACCGACTGCTCGCCGACCTGGCCGCGGAAGGCGCCGACCTCGACGCCCGCGTCGCCGACCTCCCCGCCGCGGACTGGGCGTTGCCCACCCCGGCGGCCGGCTGGACGATCGCCCACCAGATCGCCCACCTCGCGTGGACCGACGCGTGGGCGGTCCGGGCCGTGACCGCACCCGCGGACTTCACCGCCATGGCCGAGGAAGCCCGGCGGCGCGACGGTGCGCGTTTCATCGACGACGGCGCCGACGAGGGCGCACGTCAGGGCGCCGCCACCCTGCTGGCCGCATGGCGAGCCGGGCGCGCGGAACTCGCCGGCGCCCTCGCCGCCGTCGCCCCGGACACCCCGGTCCCGTGGTTCGGCCCGCCCATGAAACCGGCATCGCTCGCCACCGCGCGGATCATGGAGACCTGGGCACACGGCCAGGACGTCGCCGACGCGCTCGGCCAACGCCGCCGGCCCACCGCCCGCCTCCACCACATCGCCCACATCGGCATCCGCACCCGCGGCTTCTCCTTCGCCGCCCACGGCCTCCCCGACCCGGGAGTCCCGGTCCGCGTCGAACTGACCGCCCCGGACGGCACTCCGTGGACCTGGGACGACGAGTCCGCGGCCGACCGCGTGACCGGCCCCGCCGAGGACTTCTGCCTGCTGGTCACCCAACGCCGCCACCCGTCCGACCTGGCGATCAAGGCGACGGGGCCGGTGGCCGAGCAATGGCTGACGGTCGCCCAGGCCTTCGCCGGACCGCCGGGGGCGGGACGGGAGCCGACGGAGGTACGGGAGCGGTGAGGCGCACCGGCTCGCGGGGTTGAAGTTGCCGCTGCGGCAGCTCCTAACGTCGTGACCAGGGCCGGAACGACCGGCCCGGCGACCCAGCGGGCAGGAGCGGTGATGGACTGGCCGATCGCGGAGGTGGCCCGCATGGCGGGCGTCACCGCCCGGACCTTGCGCCACTACGACGCGACCGGCCTCCTCCCACCGGCCCGGATCGGCGCCAACGGGCACCGCTACTACGCGGAGAAGCAGCTGCTGCGATTGCAGCAGATCCTCGTGCTGCGGGCCTTGGGCGTCGGCCTACCGGAGATCGGCCGCATCCTGAGCGAGCAGGTCGACGAGGTGGACGCCCTGCGGACCCACCACCGTCGGCTGCTCGCGGAACGCGATCGGCTCGACGCCCTGGCCGGGACCGTCTCCCGCACGATCGCCGAACTGGAGCAGTCCAGGAAGGACGGCCACCCCGTGACCATCAACCGACCGGAGAACCTCTTCGAAGGCGTGCGGCCCTCGGACTACGAGGCCAACATGCGCGACTTCCCCGACCTCGCCGCGGAGGTCGGACGCCGAGCCGCCACCATGACCCAGGCCGATGCCGACGAGGGCCACCGCGTACGCACCGCGCAGATGATCCGCCTCGCCGAACTCATGGTCGCGGGCCACCCGGCCGACGCCGCCCCCGTCCAGGCCGAAATGGACGCCCAGTACCGCATGCTGGCCGAGATGCGCGCCGTCTCCGCCGAGGAATACCGCGCCATCGGCCGCGCCTGCGTGGACAACGAAGCCTGGCGCGCCGCCTACGAGTCGATCGCCCCGGGCCTGGCCGCCTACCAACGCGACGCCATCCAGACCTACGCCACCACCCACCTGACCTGACCCACCCCGCCCGGCGCCGCCCCGGTCATCCGCGACGGCGCCGGCCCGCACCCGCGCGTCCGCGGCAGGCTGCCGCGAGACTCCGCCCATGCAACGCTTCCCCGCGAACCCCGACGCCCTCGACGGCCCGGTCGCCCTCGTCGACGAACACGGGGTCGCGTGGACGCTGCACCGCAAGCGCCTCGACCTGCGCGTCGTCCGACGCCTCGTCAAGGACCGGGCGACACCGGTCGTGTGGGGCGACATGGGCGGCACCAGCCCCCGGTCGCTGCCCGAGTCCGAACGCCCGGCGCTGTGGCCGCGGCTCAAGGACGGGTACCGCGGCCCGGACGGAAACTCGTCGGGCCGCTATCTGGCGCACGAGTTCCGTGCCGGTCCCGATCGCCGCATGCTCCACGTCGAAGACCACTGCTGACCGCCCGCCGCGGGCGCGGCGCGGATTCCGCGTCGATGGGACTTGACCCGGCGGGAAGATCATCGGGCGGCGCAAGATCGTTTCATGAGCGACGCACCTGAAGACGCACCCCAGGAAGTTCCCGAGCCCGATGGCGCCCAGGCGGACGTGGAGGAGCCGCGGCGCCCTGCCGTCCAGCCGGACCGGGCCGTGGCCGAGCGCGGGCAGCAGGGGGCCGGGTTGCGCGGCGGGGTCGGCTTCCGTTCGAACGAGCAGATTGCCGCGGGAGTGCCCGACGACCCCGGGGCGTTCAACCCCCTGACCGACCAGGACGGAGAACTGACGGCCGGGTTCGTGCCTCCCGTGCCGTTCGCCGGACGGCGCGACATCGACGGCCTGTTCCACCCGTTGGGGTTCCAGGCCGACGACGGGCCGGTGAGCCAGTTCCGTCCGTTGGCCGTCACGCGGACGGCTCCGGAACGCGAACCGCTGTCGTTCCGGCCCGATCGCGGGTTCGCCGCCGGGTTCCATGCCGACAAGGGCGCCCCCGGGAAGTCCGCGCCGACGGAGCGGCCCGCGTCGCCCGGAGCACGGCCGACGACATCGGAACCCGGCAAGTCCCGCGGTTCCGGTACCGAGATCCCGCCCACGATCGGCTTCGCCGGGCCGCCGGTCGAGAACGGCGCGGCGCGTGAGAACCGGGCCTCGGCCGTGCCCGTTGCCCGGGCGACCGGCACCGGGGAGCAGCGCGTGGGGCGGAAGGCCGGGTTGGAGCCGAAGCTCTGAAGGGCGTATCCGAAACACGTGAGCGGTGACCTGCTGCGCGGCGGCGGCGTTGTCTCGGGTAGCGGGACTCACCTCACGCCTAGAACGTGTGTTCGACTTCATGAGCTAACATCGGCTGTATGTCCGTTTACCTCCAGGCCTCCCTGCTCGACCAAGGCGACGAGATCCGCATCGGCTCGCTCGCCGGCACCGTGCGGACACGGCTGGTCGACGGGGCGTGGGTGGACGTCCGGCGTGGATGGATCACGGGCGCCGACGCGCTGTTCGAGCGTCTTGCCGACGAGGTCCCGTGGCAGGCCGAACGGCGGCAGATGTACGACCGCGTCGTCGACGTCCCCCGGCTGCTCGCCTACTACCCGGTGGACGAGCCGCTCCCCGCCCCCGAACTGGCGCGCATGCGGGACGCCCTGTCCGCGCACTACGCACCGGAACTCGGCGAGCCCTTCGTCAGTGCCGGCCTGTGCCTCTACCGCGACGGCCGCGACAGCGTCGCCTGGCACGGCGACCGCATCGGCCGCGGCGCCCGCGAGGACACGATGGTGGCCATCGTGTCCCTCGGCGCGCCCCGCGACCTCGCGCTGCGCCCCTGCCGCCGGGACGCCGACGCCGAGCCCCTGCGCCTGCCGCTGGGGCACGGCGACCTGGTCGTCATGGGCGGCTCCTGCCAGCGCACGTGGGAGCACGCCGTCCCGAAGACCACCCGGGCGGCGGGCCCGCGCATCAGCGTCCAGTTCCGCCCGCGGAACGTGGCCTGAGTCCGCACGGCGACCAGCTCGGACGACGCGAAAGGGCCGCCCGGCAGCACCGAGTGCTGCCGGGCGGCCCCGTGAATCACCGGGACAGCCCCGGCGTCGAACCCCCGCGAATCAGCGCTGCGTCCCGTTGAACTTCTCGAGCGCCTCGGCGATCGTGACGTCGTTCACCGGGAATCCGGGGAAGCGGGCGAGGCGGGACAGGGGGATGGCGCGCAGCATCTGGCCGTGGTCCGGGTCGCCGAGGGCGGCGGCCAGCGGGGAGTCGCCGAAGGTGGAGCGGAGCCAGGCGCCGGCGTCCGGGTGGGCCAGCCACTGTTCGGCCGTGGAGTCCGCGGCGAGGGGCAGCCGCAGGCCGTCGCCGGCGAGGTCGACGACGGTTTCGCAGCGGATGTCGCGCGACGAGGAGCCGACGCGGATGCCGAACGCCCCGCCCTCGACCGTCCAGGCGTTCACCGTCGGGTGCCAGAAGGCGAACGCACGGCGTTCCAGGACGAGTTCCACCGGCGCGCTCTCGCCGGGGGCGAGGGTGACGCGGGTGAAGGCGCGGAGTTCCTGCTCCGGGCGGTAGACGCCGGACTCCGGGTCGGTCACGTAGACCTGCACGGTCTCGGTGCCGGTGCGGTCGCCGGTGTTGGTGACCGTGAGGGTCACCGTCGCCCGCGGGTCGGCGCCGTCCTCGACGGTGACGGTGAGCCCGTCGTAGCGGAAGTCCGTGTACGAGAGGCCGTGGCCGAACGGGTAGGCGACCGGCATGCGGTGCGCGTCGTACCAGCGGTAGCCGATGAGCAGGCCCTCGGCGTAGCGGACGTGGCCGAGTTCGCCGGGGAAGGAGCCGATCGTGGGGTTGTCCTCGTACCGCACCGGGACGGTCTCGGCGAGGCGGCCGGACGGGTTGGCGGCGCCGAGCAGGAGGTCCGCGACGGCGCTGCCGCCGGCCTGGCCCAGGAGCCAGGCTTCGAGGACGGCGGAGGCGCGGTCCTGCCAGGGTGCGACGGACACGACGGAGCCGTTGGACAGCACGACGACGACCCGGGCGTTGGCGTCGGCGACGGCGTGCAGCAGCTCGACCTGATGGGCGGGCAGGTCCATGTGGGCGCGGTCGTAGCCCTCGGACTCGTACGACGGCGGCAGGCCGAGGAACAGCACGGCGACGTCGGCGGCCGAGGCCGCGGCGACCGCTTCGGCGACGAGCGCGGGGTCCGCGGCTTCCGACTCGATCGCGTAGCCCGCGGCGAAGGCGACCTCGCGGCGGCCTTCCAGCGCGGCGCGCAGCGCGTCCAGGGCGCTGTCCACGCGGGTCGGGTTGACCTGCGACGACCCGGCGCCCTGGTAGCGCGGGGTGCGGGCGAACTCGCCGATGACGGCGACGGTCCCGCCGTTGTCCGCGTCGAGGGGGAGGATGCCGCCCTCGTTCTTCAGCAGCACCGCGGACGCGGCGGCCGCTTCGCGGGCGAGCGCGTGGTGCGCGTCCGCGTCGTACGCCTCCGCCCCCGCGGCCAGCGCCGGCAGCGAGCGGTCGACCAGCGTGAGGACGCGGGTGACGGCGAGGTCGACGTCGGCCTCGGCGAGGCGGCCGTCGCGTACCGCGTCGAGGATCAGCGCCGTACCCGCACCGCCGGACGACGGCATCTCCAGGTCCAGGCCCGCCGCCACGCACTCCGGGCGCGAGCTGACGCCGCCCCAGTCGGACACCACGAGGCCTTCGAAGCCCCATTCGTCGCGCAGGATCTCGGTCAGCAGTTCGCGGCTCTCCGCGACGTAGGTGCCGTTGAGGCGGTTGTACGAGGACATGATCGTCCACGGCTGCGCCTTGCGGACGACCGTCTCGAACGCCGGCAGGTAGATCTCGCGCTTGGTGCGCTCGTCCATGTCGGCGGAGACCGTCATGCGGTCGGTCTCCTGGTTGTTGGCCATGTAGTGCTTCAGCGAGGCGCCGACGCCCTGCGACTGGAGGCCGTTCACCAGCGCCGCGCCCAACTCGCCGGCCAGCAGCGGGTCTTCGGAGAAGTACTCGAAGTTGCGGCCGCACAGCGGCGAGCGCTTCATGTTGACGCCCGGGCCGAGCAGCACCGATACGCGCTCGCTGCGGCACTCGCGGCCCAGCGCCTCGCCGACCCGGGCGAGCAGCCCGGTGTCCCAGGAGGAGGCGAGGCCCGCGGCGGGCGGGAAGCACGTGGCCTCGACGCTGTCCAGCAGGCCGAGGTGGTCGCCCTCCTCCGGCTGCTTGCGCAGGCCGTGCGGGCCGTCGGTGACCATCAGCGCGGGGATGCCGAGCCGCTCGATCGGTTCGGTGTGCCAGAAGTCCGAGCCGTCGAGGAGGGCGGCCTTCTCTTCCAGGGTGAGCTCGGCAAGCAGCTTGGGGATGTCCAGCCGCGCAGGTGTGGTCGTCATGCGTTTCCTCCGTGGTGGCAGGCGGCGGGCCGAAG
This sequence comes from Yinghuangia aomiensis, assembly GCF_039542225.1. Taxonomy (NCBI): domain Bacteria; kingdom Bacillati; phylum Actinomycetota; class Actinomycetes; order Kitasatosporales; family Streptomycetaceae; genus Yinghuangia; species Yinghuangia aomiensis. The sequence goes on from NZ_BAABHS010000010.1 coordinate 125,474, forward strand.
GAAGGCAGGCGGTCGGTGTCCCGCCTGCCCGGCTCGGCCTGGCTGTCGAGCAATACTTACCACATGGTAGAAATTCTGCCCAGGGCCCGGGCGGCCCCGGATGCGAGGAGGGCAGGAGATCCTGAACGCCGGGTGGTCGGGAGATCCCGGTACCCCTGGGAGAGAATCCGCATGTCCCCTTACCCGGGCGAGGAAGCGAGCCGACCGACGATGACCGCCGAAGCGAACCGCGGATATGCCAACGGGCGCGCCCGGCAGCGCGAGATCCTGGAGAAGGCCGTCGCCCTGTTCGGCGAGTCCGGCTACCGGGGGACGTCCCTGCGGGAGATCGCCGCACGCTGCGGCGTGTCCCATCCCGGTCTGAAGTACCACTTCCCGACCAAGGAAGCGCTCTTGCTGGCGGTGCTGGAGCAGCGCGACGAGGACGACAGCGCGCGCATGGCCGCGGACGACCCGGTGGGTGTGGAGGGGCTGCGGCGGCTGGTGGAGATCGCCGCCCTGAACGCGGACCGGCGCGTCGTCGTGGACTTGTTCACGTCCTTGGCGGCGGAGGCGACGACGCCGGATCATCCCGCGCATACGTTCTTCGCCGAGCGCTACCGCAAGGTGATCGCCGCGACGACGGCGGCTTACGAGCACGCCCGCGAGCAAGGCCACCTCGTGGCGGGCGTCGACCCGGCCACGGCCGCCCGGCAGCTGCTGGCGCTGATGGACGGGCTTCAGGTCCAGTGGCTGTACGACCCGGCCACGGACATGGCCGGCACCCTGCGCGCGCACATCCAGCGGCAACTCACCGTGCCGCTTTAGGCCGTGTCCGGTGGATCGTCACACCGGGCACGGCCCAGGCTGCCTGCCGGGTGTCGGCAGGTGTCGGCGGTATGTGCGGGTCAGCCGATCTTCTCGGTGATCGTGTTGGCGATCCCGTTCTTGTCGAGGGTGACCTTGACGATGAAGGCGTACTGCACGGCGTCCTTGGCCGTCGCCTCGAACTTGTCGCCGGTGCACGGCACGTTGCCGTAGCCCTTGGCGTCCTTGCTGCTCATGCCGCCGGGGCCCGGGCACATCGCCCCGCCGCCGGTGACCTTGGTGTCGGCGGCGAGGAGGAACTCCTGGTCGTCGATCGTGTACTTGCCGGGCGCCAGGTACTTGACCGCGCCTTCCAGGGTCCGCTCGGTGCCGCTGCCGGCCGGCGTGCCGGTCTGCGCCGGCTTGGCGGACGGGGTCGCGCCGCCGGCCGGTTTCCCGGTGCCGCCGGTGGCGGCGGTCGACGGCGTGTCGGAACCCGCGGCCGACGCCGAGGTGGCGGCCGGCGCGGACGGCTGCGCGGCGGGTGTCGACGCCGCCGCCTTGCTGTCGTCGGACTTCTTGTCGTCGGACGAACACGCGGTCGCGCCGAGGACGAGCGCGGCACCCGCGGCGAGGGCGACGACGGGGCGGCGGAGAACGTGGGGACGCATCTGGGGGGACTCCGTTCGGTGGATCTCGTACGGCGGAAGCACCGCACAAGATCCACCTACGCGACACGCAGACAGTGCGGTTGCGGATGCGTGTAGTGAGCAATGACACAGCAACCACGATCACGGTGCGGGTCAATCCCCTTGCCCCGCACCCACGTTCATATAGTCAATGGCGGAGCGACGGCAGCGGAGCCGCGGATCGACCGCGGATCAACCGCCGATCAGCCCAGGCAGATCCGACCGCGCGCGGATCAGATCGTCCACGTCGTCCGGCATCGGGATCTCCCCGAAGTGCACCGCCCGCAACTGCGTCCGCAGCGTGATGACCGCCATCCGCAGCGATGAATACGCGCGGTAGAAGTCCTCGTCGCGCGGCTGGTAGCCGCTGAGTTCGCGGTACCGGTCGGCGATGTCGGGCCACCGCAGGAAGTCCGGCAGCCCGGCTATGCCGCGGGCTTCGGCGCCGAGTTGGAACATGCGGTGCAGGTACGCCAGCCACGCCAGGTCGAGTTCCGGCACGCCGAGCGCGGCCATCTCCCAGTCCAGCACCGCGACCGGCTCCGGGACCGGCTCGCCGTACATGATGTTGCCGACCCGCGAGTCGCCCCACGACAGCACCGTCGGGCCTTCCTCCGCGGGCCAGTTCGCCTCCAGCCAGGCGAACCCGCGCTCGATGAGCGGGGACGGGTGGTCCGTCATCGCCCAGTCGGCGTACGCCCGCGTCGCGTCGACGTGGCGGCGCAGCGTGGACCGGCCGTCGGCCGGTTCGCGGTCGAGGAGCGCGAACCGGGTCGCGGCGTCCGGGATGGCGTGCAGGGCGGCGATCGTCGCGACGGTCGTGTCCTGCATGCGCGCCCGGTCGGATTCCGGCAGTTCGGTGACCCAGGAGCCGTACACGTACGGCATGACGTCGGGCGGCACGCGCCCGTCGCGGCGCTCCATCACGAAGAACGGCGTGCCCAGCGGCCCCGCGTCGGGCTCGTGCCACAGCACCGGTGGCACCGGCACGTCGGTGAGTTCGCCGACCAGGCGCATCGTCTCGAACTGGCCCGCGAGGTCGTACGTCGGGAACACCGGCACCGCGCCTTCCGGCGGGGCGAGCCGCACGACGAGGCGCCGTTCGCCGCCCGCGGTGGTGCGCACGGTCACCAGCAGCGTTTCGCTGGACATGCCGTTGGCGGACGGGCTGGCCAGGTCGAGGACCTCGGCCGCGGGGTCCGCGGTGCGGGCGCGCAGCCAGTCGGCGAAGGCCGCGCGGGCTTCGCTGGCGTCGCGGGTCGACGTCTTGGGGCGGAAGGCGCCGTTCTGCTCGCTCATGCTGTGCCGTGGTTCCTCTCGACCGGGGGGCCGTGGTGCGCGCCCCGCGGTGCCGCGGAGCATGCCGCATGGGACCACATATACAAGACTTAGTCAAGCAAATCGGGGCCGGTCAGCGGGTGCCTTCCGCGTACGCCTCGACCAGGTCGATGTAGCGGCCGAGCAGCTCGGTGAGCCGGAGCCGGTCGTCCGGCGCCATGGGCGCCAGCACCTCGCGCATGAGGGCGAGCCGCGCGCCGGTGATCCGGGCGGTCACGCCGCGGCCCGCGGCGGTGAGGCGGACCACGACGTAGCGGCGGTTCGCCGGGTCCGGGGCGCGTTCGGCGAGGCCCAGGCGGACCAGCGGGTCGGCCGTCCGGGTCGCCGTGGACGGGTCCACACCCAGCCGGGCGGCCAGTTCGTGCATGCGCCAGTCGCCGCGCGTCGCCAGGCACTCCAGGGCGTCGACCTGCACCGGGGTCAGCTCCGTGCCGTCCACCAGGTACAGGTCGCGCTGGAGGAGCTTGCTCGGCCGGCTGCGGCGCAGCTGCAGCACGGCGTCGACGAGCCGGGTGCCGATGGCGTCCCAGACGTCCTCGGGCGCCGCGGTCCCCACGTCCTGCCCGGTCGGCCCCATCGGCCCACGTCCTCGTATTTGTAAGTTGCAAGTATGGGAAATTGCAGCTGATCCTGCTTCACTCGCGCACACCGCGCAAGCCGCGCTGCCCGAAAACCCGCCCCGATCCGGAGGTGTCCCGTGTCCGTCCACGAATCCACCGGTGCCGCACCCGAGTTGGCGATTCGCGGCGGCACCGTCGTGGACGGCACCGGCGGTGCCCCGTACCGCGCCGACGTCGGCATCGCCGCCGGCCGCATCACCGCCGTCGGTCCCACCGTCCGCGCCCCGCGCGAACTCGACGCCTCGGGCGCGCTCGTCTGCCCCGGCTTCCTCGACCTGCACACCCACTACGACCCGCAAGTCCTGTGGGACCCGTGGCTCACCCCCACGAGCTGGCAGGGCGTCACCGGCGTCGTCGCCGGCAACTGCGGCCTGTCCATGGCGCCGTGCCCGCCCGAGATGCGCGGCTCGCTGCTCCGCATCCTCGAACACGTCGAAGACATGCCGCTGCCCGCCCTCGAAGCGGGCGTCGACTGGACGTTCACCAGCTACCCCGAGTACCTCGGCCGGGTCCGCCGCGCCGTCGGCATCAACTTCGGCGGCTACGTCGGCCACAACGCGGTACGCCTGCACGCCATGGGCGAAGCCGCCCACGACCGCGCCGCCACCCCCGACGAGATCGACCGCATGCGCACCCTCGTCGCCGACGCCCTGCGCGCCGGCGCCCTCGGCTTCTCCACCGACCGCAGCGGCTTCCACATCGGCGACCGCGGCCGCCCCGTGCCGTCGATGAACGCCACGCAGGACGAGGTCGAAGCGCTCATGACGGTCACCGCGGAGGTCGGCCGCGGCATCTGCCACGTCGCGCCCGGCGAGGACTTCGCGTGGCTGTACGACTTCCAGCCCCGCCTCGGCCGCCCCATCACCTGGTCGGCGCTGCTCACCTACCCGGAAGGCAGCCCGCGCGCTCCCTGGTCCGAGAAGCTCGCCGTGCACCGGGCCGGACGCGAAGCCGGCGCGGACGTCCACCCGCAGGTCACCTGCCGCCCGATCGTGCAGCGCTTCTCGCTCGCCGACCCGTCGTCGTTCTACTCCGTGCCGGTCTGGGGCGAACTCGCCGCGCTCGACACCGCCGGACGCCTCGCCCGCTACCGCGACCCGGCGTGGCGCGAACGCGCGTTCCGCGACCTGGACAGCCGCACCTGGGTGAACCCCCGCTGGGCCGACATCGAGATCGCCGAAAGCACCGCCCATACGGCCCTGATCGGCCGCCGCGTCACCGACCTCGCCGCCGAACGCGGCACCGACCCGCTCGCCGTCATGATCGACCTCGCCCTCGACGACGACCTGCGCACCCGCTTCGGCATCACCTTCGCCAACGACGACGAGGCCGCGCTGCGCACGCTGCTCACCGCCGAGGGCTGCGTGCTCGGCCTGTCCGACGCGGGCGCGCACACCGGGCAGATCTGCGATGCGCAGATGCCCGTCGACTACCTCGCCCACTGGGTCCGCGACCGCGGCCTCACCGACGTCGCCACCGGCATCCACCGGCTCACCGGCGAACCCGCCGCGCTGCTCGGCCTCGCCGACCGCGGCCGGATCGCGGCCGGCGCCGCCGCGGACATCGCCGTCCTCGACTGGGACGCACTGCGCGCCATGCCGCCGCGCCGCACCGCCGACGCCCCGGCGGGCGGCGAACGCCTGGTCGCCGACCCGCCGCCCGGCCTCGTGCACGTCCTCGTCAACGGCACGCCGATCCGCCTCGCCGGCGCCGACGCAACGGCGGGACTGACCGCGCTGCCGGGACGCCTGCTGGCGCCCGCCTGACCCGGGCCGTCACTCACCTCACCGCTGCCTCTCACTCGATCGGAGGACTCTCATGGCCGGCCCGACAGCACCGAACGGACTTCCCGACGACGTCTGGATCGTCTCGTCCGACTCGCACATCATCGAACCGCCCGACCTGTGGACCGCCGCCGCCCCCGACGACACCGAACTCCCGCGCGTCGTCCGGGAAGCCGACGGCGACTGGTGGTACGTCGCGGGCCGCAAGACCATGTCGTTCCTCGGCATCCAACCCGGCGACCGCTTCGAACGCCACGCCGACGAACTCCGCACCTCCGCCGTGTTCGAAGACGTCCGCGACAGCGCCTACGACCCCGCCCGCTACCTCGCCGAGAACGAAACCGACGGCATCTGGGGCTCGGTCCTCTACCCGTCCCAAGGCCTCGTGCTCTACGCGGTCCCGGACAGCGCCGTCCTCACCCGCGCGGCCCGGATCTACAACGACTGGCTCGCCGCCTTCTGCGCACACGACCCCGCGCGGCTCAAAGGCATCGCCATGCTCAACACCGACGACCCGGCCGAAGCCGCCGCCGAGCTGCGCCGCGCCCACGGTCTCGGCCTGTCCGGCGCGATGATCCCGGTGCGCACTCCCGTGTGGAACCCCTACCGCAGCCCCGCCTTCGAGCCGCTGTGGGAGGCCGCCGCCGACCTCGGCATGCCGCTGTCCCTGCACGTCGGCACCGACCGCGCCGACCCGCGGACGGGCGAGTTCTTCCTCGACGTCAAGGAAGTCCCGCCGTCCGCCTTCGTCAACAAGGACCAGCAGGTACGCGCCGCCCTCGGCGACCTGATCCTGTCCGGCGTCTTCGAACGCCACCCGCGCCTCCGCGTCGGCACGGTCGAACACGAGCTGAGCTGGCTGCCGTTCTTCCTCGACCAAATGGACTACACCTACACCGACCGCCCTCCGCGCGGCGCCTGGCACCGCTTCGCCGACCCCGACACCCGGCCCTCCCACTACTGGCACAGCAACTGCTTCGCGTCCTTCCAGGAAGACGCCCTCGGCATCCGCAACCGCGACGTCATCGGCACGGACACCCTGATGTTCGGCTCCGACTACCCGCACACCGAGTCGACCTTCCCCCGCAGCCGCACCATGCTCGGCGGCATGCTGACCGACGTCCCGACCGACGAGGCGACCCGCATCGCCCAGCAGAACGTGGCCGACCTGTACGGCTTCACCGCGCCGCCGCGCCCCGCGGCGGGCTGACCGCCGGGCGGCGGGGGCGCGCCCGCCCGCGCGCCCCCGCTGCCCGTCGACGTCAGCAGCCGCGTCCGTCGAACGCGGCCAGGACCACGTCCCACCACGCGACACCGTCGGCAGCGTCGGCACGGCCGGCATCTCCGACGAGCCGGACTCCCGCGCCCCGCAGCGTCCCGACGCTGCGGGCGACCTGCGGGTGCCGGGCGAGCGCGTCGTTGAAGCACGGCGCCGCGACGACCGGCACTCCGGTGCCGAGCGCCTCGTGGAGCGTGCCCAGCGCGACGTTGTCGCTGATCCCCGACGCCCATTTGTTGAGCGTGTTGAACGTCAGCGGCGCCGCGAGGCAGGCATCGGCGGCCGGGAACGGGCGGTCTTCGCCGAGCCGCCGCTCCCGGGTGCGCACCGGCCGCCCGCAGACCGCCGACAGTGCGGCCGGATCGTCCGCCAGCCACGACGCCGCGGTCGGTGTCAGCGTCACGCACACGTCCCAGCCCGCATCCACCAAAGCCGGGACGGCGCGCCGCAGCGAAGCGACCGGCGGTGCGGCCCCGGCGACGACGTAGAGCACAGCCACGCAGGGAGCTTACGGCGCACTTCCCGGAGCCGTCACCGGTGCTAAGTTCCGCGGATATGTCGGCTCAGACGGTGCCCATCCACTACGTGCACCGCATGCTGCGGGTGGCCGAGCGGCGGGGGCTCGACGTCGTTCCGCTGCTGCGGGAGGCCGGGATTCCGGAAGACGTCGCGGGGCATGCCAAAGCGCGGATCACCGTGGGGCAGTTCGGGCGGGCGGCGCGACGGCTGCTGGTGCTGACCGACGACGAGCTGTTCGGGCTCGGACCGCGGGTGCCGCGGGGGACGTTCCGGTTGATCGGACTGTCGTTGATCCACGCGCCCGACCTGCGGACGGTGCTGGGACGGCTGGCCGACGCGTCGGCGGTGCTGGCGGGTGTCCCGCGGATCACCGTCACGGAGGACGGCGCGCGGACCACGCTCGCCGCGGACGTCTCCGCGTTGGACGATCCCGAGCACCTCGGCGCCGAGGTCGTCGCGACCCTGGCGCACCGCTTCTCCGGGTGGCTCATCGGACGCCGAATCGCCCTACGGGCCGTGGAACTGCCTTATCCGGAGCCCGCATACGCCCTCGACTACTACCCGATCCTCGGCCGCATGCCGCTCTTCGGCACCCAGCGGGTCGCGTTGACGTTCGACAGTGTCCTGCTGGCCGCGCCGGTGGTGCGGTCCGAGGCGGACCTGCTCGCGTACATCGACCTGATGCCGGGGAACTTCTTCGCCACCCGCGACCACGGCTCCAGCACCGCCGACCGGGTCCGCAAGATCCTCGAAGGCGGCCTGCGCGGGACCTGGCCGACGCCGGACGAGATCGCCGCCCGGCTGGCGGTCAGCGTCCAGCACCTGCGCCGGATGCTGCGCGAGGAGAAGACCTCGGTCGGCCGCATCCGCGAGGAACTCCTGCGCGATGCCGCGATCACCAGCCTGGCCCGCGGGGAGGAACCCGTCGAGGACCTCGCCCGGCGGCTGGGCTATTCGGAGGCCAGCGCGTTCCGGCGGGCGTTCCGGCGCTGGACGGGGAGCCCGCCGGGCGCATACCGGCCCACCCACTGAGCCGTTCGGCCGCACCCGCGCGCGTGACGGTCACGCACCCGGCGCGTCCCGGTCATGGCAGCGGCCCCGGGCGGGCACAAGTATCGGGGTCGGCGGAGATTCCGTCCGCCCCACGAGTGCCGCCCGGGTGACGAACAGGAACGCGCGTATGACACCAGTGCTCCGCATCGGCAACGCGTCGGGCTTCTACGGCGACCGCCTGTCCGCGGTCCGCGAGATGCTGACCGGCGGCGACCTGGACTACCTGACCGGCGACTACCTCGCCGAACTCACCATGCTCATCCTCGCCCGCGACCGCCTGAAGAACCCCGACCGCGGCTACGCGGCCACCTTCCTGCGCCAGATGCGGGACAACCTCGCCCTCGCCAAAGACCGCGGCGTCCGCATCGTCGCCAACGCGGGCGGCCTCAACCCGGCCGGCCTCGCCGCCGCGCTCCGCGCGCTCGCCGCCGAACTCGGCGTCGACGCGGCGATCGCCCACGTCGAAGGCGACGACCTGCGCCCGCGCGCCGTCGAACTCGGCCTCGGCGACCCGCTCGCCGCCCACGCCTACCTGGGCGCGTGGGGCATCGCCGCCTGCCTGCGGAACGGCGCCGACATCGTCGTCACCGGCCGGGTCACCGACGCGTCCCTCGTCGTCGGACCCGCCGCCGCGCACTTCGGCTGGGCCCGCGACGACTACGACGCCCTCGCCGGCGCCGTCGTGGCCGGCCACGTCATCGAATGCGGTCCCCAGGCCACCGGCGGCAACTACGCCTTCTTCACCGAACTCACCGAACTCACCGGACTCGCCGCCCCCGACCGGCCCGCGTTCCCCCTCGTGGAGATCGCCGCCGACGGCAGCAGCGTCGTCACCAAGCACCCCGGCACCGGCGGCGCCGTCACCCTCGGCACCGTCACCGCACAGCTCCTGTACGAGATCGGCGGCGCCGACTACCTCGGCCCGGACGTCACCACCCGCTTCGACACCGTCGAACTCGCCGACGACGGCCCCGACCGCGTCCGCATCAGCGGCGTCCGCGGCGCCCCGCCGCCTCCCCGGCTCAAAGTCGGCCTCAACACCATCGGCGGCTACCGCAACGCCGTCACCTTCGTCCTCACCGGCCTCGACATCGCCGCCAAAGCCGACCTCGTGGAACGCCAAATGGCCGCGGCCCTCGCCGCCCGGCCGCCCGCCGAGACACGCTGGACACTCGCCCGTACCGACCACGCCGACGCGGCCACCGAGGAAGAAGCCAGCGCGCTGCTGTACTGCGCCGTCAAGGATCCCGACCCGGCGGTCGTCGGCCGCGCGTTCACCGGCGCCGCCGTGGAACTCGCCCTGGCGAGCTACCCGGGCTTCCACGTCACCGCACCGCCGGGGGACGCGGCCCCGTACGGCGTCTTCACCGCGGCGTACGTCGACGCCAAGGACGTCCCGCACACCGCCGTCCTCCCCGACGGCCGCCGCATCACCGTCGATCCGCCGCACGAGACCCGGGAACCACGCCCGACGGCGGACCGGAAGCAGCCCACCCCCGCACCACCAGGCAAAACCCGCCACGTCCCCCTGGGCCTCATCCTCGGCACCCGCAGCGGCGACAAGGGCGGCAGCGCCAACCTGGGCGTGTGGGCCCGCACCGACGCCGCGTGGGAGTGGCTCGCCGCGTATCTGACCGTCGACGAACTGCGCCGCCTGCTCCCCGAGACCGCGGAACTCCCGGTCGAGCGGCACGTGTTCGCCAACCTCAAAGCCCTCAACTTCGTCGTCGACGGCCTGCTCGGCGAAGGCGTCGCCGCACACGCACGCTTCGACCCGCAGGCGAAAGCCCTCGGCGAATGGCTGCGCGCCCGCCACGCCGACATCCCGGAGGACCTGCTGTGACCACCCTGCACTCCGCCGTCGACACGACCGCCGCCGACTACCGCGCCAACCGCGACGCGATGCTCGCCAAACTCGACGAGATCGACGCCGAACACGCCAAAGCCCTCGCGGGCGGCGGCCCGAAGTACGTCGAACGGCACCGCAAACGCGGCAAGCTCCTCGCCCGCGAACGCATCGAACTCCTCCTCGACGAAGACGCACCGTTCCTCGAACTGTCCCCGCTCGCCGCGTGGGGCAGCGAGTACACCGTCGGCGGCAGCGTCGTCACCGGCATCGGCGTCGTCGAAGGCACCGAATGCATGGTCGTCGCCGGAGACCCCACCGTGCGCGGCGGCGCGATGAACCCGTGGAGCCTCAAGAAGGTGCTGCGGGCCGCCGAGATCGCCCTGCGGAACCGGCTCCCGCTGATCAACCTCGTGGAGTCCGGCGGCGCCGACCTGCCCTCGCAGAAGGAGATCTTCATCCCCGGCGGCCGGGTCTTCCGCGACCTGACCCGCTCCTCGGCCGCGCGCATCCCCACGATCTCCCTGGTCTTCGGCAACTCGACGGCGGGCGGCGCCTACCTGCCCGGCATGTCCGACTACGTCGTCATGGTCAAGTACGCCGCCAAGGTCTTCCTCGGCGGCCCGCCCCTGGTCAAGATGGCCACCGGCGAAGAGTCCGATGACGAATCCCTCGGCGGCGCCGACATGCACGCCCGCCGCTCCGGCCTCGCCGACTACCTCGCCGCCGACGAAGCCGACGCCATCCGCATCGGGCGCGGCATCGTCCGCCGGCTCAACCACCGCAAAGCCGGACCCGCACCGAAGCCCGACTACGCGGAACCGCGCTACGGCGCGGACGAGTTGCTCGGCATCGTCCCCGCCGACCTGAAGGTCCCGTTCGACCCGCGCGACGTCGTCGCCCGCATCGTCGACGGCTCCGACTTCGACGAGTTCAAACCGCTCTACGGCGGCAGCCTCGTCACCGGCTGGGCCGACATCCACGGGTATCCCGTCGGCATCCTCGCCAACGCCCGCGGCGTCCTCTTCAGCGAAGAGTCCCAGAAAGCCGCCCAGTTCATCCAACTCGCGAACCAGACCGACACCCCGCTGCTGTTCCTGCACAACACGACCGGCTACATGGTCGGCAAGGACTACGAGCAGCAGGGCATCATCAAACACGGCGCCATGATGATCAACGCCGTCGCGAACTCCACCGTCCCGCACATCTCGCTGCTCGTCGGCGCGTCCTACGGGGCAGGCCACTACGGCATGTGCGGCCGCGCCTACGAACCCCGCTTCCTGTTCGCCTGGCCCAGCGCCAAATCCGCCGTCATGGGCCCGCAGCAACTCTCCGGCGTGCTGTCCATCGTCGCCCGTGAGGCCGCCGCCGGACGCGGACAGCCGTACAGCGACGCCGACGACGCCGCCATGCGGGCCCTCGTCGAAGGCCAGATCGAAGCCCAGTCGATGCCGATGTTCCTGTCCGGGATGCTCTACGACGACGGCGTCGTCGACCCGCGCGACACCCGCACCGTGCTCGGGCTGAGCCTGTCCGCGATCCACAACGCTCCGTACCGAGGCGCCGAAGGCTTCGGCGTCTTCCGAATGTGAGGCCGCGCCCCATGGTCACCGCCATCACTGCCGTCCTGGCCGCGAACCGCGGCGAGATCGCCCGCCGGATCTTCCGCACGTGCGCCGACCTGGGCATCGGCACGGTCGCCGTGTACGCGGACCCGGACGCCGGCCTGCCGCACGTCCGCGAAGCCGACGCCGCCGTCCGCCTGCCCGGCAGCGCGCCGGGGGACACGTACCTGCGCGCCGACCTGCTGATCCGCGCCGCCCGCGACGCGGGCGCCGACGCCGTCCACCCCGGCTACGGATTCCTGTCCGAGAACGCCGAGTTCGCCCGCGCGGTGCTCGACGCCGGGCTGGTCTGGATCGGCCCGCCGCCCGAAGCCATCGCCGCGATGGGCTCCAAGACCGCCGCCAAGAAGACCATGGCCGACGCGGGCGTGCCCGTGCTGCCCGAACTCGACCCGGCCGCGGTCACCGCCGCCGACCTGCCCGTCCTCGTCAAAGCCTCGGCGGGCGGCGGCGGACGCGGCATGCGCATCGTCCGCGACCTCGCCGACCTGGCCGACGCGGTGGCCGGCGCGAGCGCCGAAGCCGCCTCCGCCTTCGGCGACCCCGCGGTGTTCTGCGAACGCTACGTCGAAGCCGGACGGCACATCGAAGTCCAGATCCTCGCCGACCGGTTCGGCACCGTCTGGGCGGTGGGGGAGCGCGAGTGCTCACTCCAACGCCGGCATCAGAAGGTCGTCGAGGAAGCCCCGTCCCCGTTCGTCGACGGCCGCATGCGCGCCGCCCTCTTCGACGCCGCCCGCACCGCGGCCGAAGCCATCGGCTATGTCGGCGCGGGCACCGTGGAGTTCCTCGCCACCGCCGACGGGGAGTTCTTCTTCCTGGAGATGAACACCCGCCTCCAGGTCGAACACCCCGTGACGGAATGCACCACCGGCCTCGACCTGGTCGCCCTGCAGATCCGCATCGCGGAAGGCGACCGCCTTCCCGCGGAACAGCCCGCCGCGCACGGCCACGCCCTCGAAGTCCGCCTCTACGCCGAGGACCCGGCCCGCGACTGGCAGCCGCAGACCGGCACCCTGCACCGCCTCGATGTGCCCCGCGCCACGGCCGCGTTCACCGTGCTGCGCGAACCCGGCGTGCGCCTCGACGCCGGGTTCGCCGACGGCGACCCGGTGAGCGTGCACTACGACCCGATGCTCGCCAAGGTCGTCGCCTACGCCCCGACCCGGGCCGAAGCCGCCCGCGCGCTCGCCGGCGCCCTGGCCGCCGCCCGCATCCACGGCGTCGCCACCAACCGCGACCTGCTGGTCAACGTCCTGCGCCATCCCGCGTTCCTGGCCGGCGACACCGACACGGCGTTCTTCGACCGGCACGGGCTCGACGTCCTGGCCGCGCCGCTCGCCGACGCCGACACACGGCAGCTGTCCGCGCTGGCTGCGGCTCTGGCGGACGCGGCGCACAACCGGGCGCACGCCAAGGTCCTCGGGCAACTGCCCGGCGGGTGGCGGAACGTGCCGTCGCAGGCGCAGCGGAAGACGTACCGGATCGGCGACGAGGAGCACGTGGTCGCCTACCGCGGCGGGCGCGACGGATACTCCGCCGTCGACTTCCCCGACGTCTCCGTGGCCGAGGCGGCTCCGGACCGCGTCGTGCTGACCGTGCGCGGCGTCCGGCGGGTCTTCGACGTGGCCCGCTACCCGGGGCTTGTGTGCGTCGACTCGGCGCTCGGCGGCGCCGCGCTCGTGCCGCAGCCGCGGTTCCGCGATCCCGAAGCGGCCGTCGCCGAAGGCTCGCTGCTGGCGCCGATGCCCGGCAACGTGCTGCGGGTCGCCGTCGCCCCCGGCGACCCGGTGGCCGCCGGACAGCCGTTGCTGTGGCTGGAGGCCATGAAGATGGAGCACCGCATCACCGCCCCGCACGCCGGTGTCGTCTCCGAGATCGCGGTCGCCGCCGGGCAGCAGGTCGACATGGGTGCGGTCCTCGCGATCGTCCACGCGCACCCCGACGCGCCTGATGCACCGGGCGCCGCGACCCCTCCCGCCGAGAGTCCCGCCGAAATTCCCGCCGCACCTCCCACCGCACCGGAAGGCAGGACACCGTGACCCGCTTCACCGAGTCCGACGAACGCCTTGCACTGCGCGCCTCCGTCCAAGCCCTCGGCCGCAAATACGGCCACGGCTACTACCTCGACCTCGCCCGCAGCGGCGGCCACACCACCGAGGTGTGGCAGGAAGCCGGTGCCCTCGGCTACCTGAGCGTCAACGTCCCGGCCGAATACGGCGGCGGAGGCGGCGGCATCGGCGACCTCGCCGCGGTCTGCGAGGAACTGGCCGCGGCCGGCGTGCCGCTGCTCCTCATGGTCGTCTCGCCCGCGATCTGCGCGACCGTCATCGCCCGCTTCGGCACCGACGAACAGAAGAACGCGCTGCTCCCGCGGTTCGCCACCGCGGACCTCAAGATGGCCTTCGCCATCACCGAGCCCGACGCCGGATCCAACTCGCACAACATCACCACCACCGCGCGCCGCGACGGCACCGACTGGGTGCTGACCGGCCGCAAGGTCTACATCTCGGCCGTCGACCAGGCCGACGCCGTCCTCGTCGTCGGCCGCCTCGAGGACGCCCGCACCGGACGCCTCAAGCCCGCCCTCTTCGTCGTCCCCACCGGCACACCGGGCTTCACCTACCGGCCGATCCCGATGGACCTGATCGCCACCGACCGGCAGTTCGAGGTCGTCCTCGACGGCGTCCGGGTCCCCGGCGACGCCCTCGTCGGCTCCGAAGACGCCGCCCTCCAGCAGCTCTTCGCCGGACTCAACCCGGAACGCATCATGGTCGCGTCGTTCTACACCGGCATGGCGCGGCTCGCCCTGGAGAAGGCCGCCGAGTACGCGCGGACGCGGACGGTGTGGAAGGTCCCGATCGGCGCCCACCAAGGCATCGCCCACCCCCTCGCCCAAGCCAAGGTCGAAGTCGAACTCGCCCGCCTGATGACCCAGAAAGCCGCCGCGCTCTACGACGCGGGCGACGACCTCGCCGCGGGCGAAGCCGCCAACATGGCCAAGTACGCGGCCGCCGAAGCCGCCAACCACGCCGTCGACCAGGCGGTGCAGACGCACGGCGGCAACGGCTTGGCGTCCGAATACGGCCTCGGCGCGATGATCGGCGCGGCCCGCGCCGCGCGCATCGCACCGGTCAGCCGCGAGATGGTGCTCAACTTCGTGGCGCAGCACAGCCTGGGTTTGCCCAAGTCGTACTGATTTGCCTGGTCCGTGGCATGGCCCCCGCGCGGTGCGGGGAGGGGAGCATGAGGGCGCGCATGGGCGGCCCGCCGTCTTCCTCCATCCCCGCGCCATCGGGAGCACGCAGTGAGCGCAACGCAGGCATTCGTCATCGTCGGGGGCGGCCTGGCCGGTGCCAAGGCCGCCGAGGCACTTCGCGACGAAGGGTTCGACGGCCCCGTCGTGCTGCTCGCCGACGAACGCGAACGCCCGTACGAAAGACCGCCGCTGTCCAAGGGCTACCTGCTGGGCACCGACGAGCGCGAGAAGGCGTACGTCCACCCGCTGGAGTGGTACGACGAGCACGACATCGACCTGCGCCTGGACACCGCCGCCACTGCCTTCGACCCCGCGGCGCACACGGTCGCGCTCGCGGACGGCGGCACCGTCCCGTACGCGAAACTCCTCCTCGCCACCGGTTCCGGCCCGCGCCGTATCCCGGTGCCCGGCGCCGACCTCGACGGTGTCCTCTACCTGCGTCGTTTCCCGGACAGCGACCGCATCAAGGAGACCTTCGCGGCCGCCGACCGGGTCGCCGTCGTCGGCGCCGGCTGGATCGGCCTGGAATGCGCCGCCGCGGGACGGGCCGCCGGGGTGGAGATCACCGTGCTGGAGGCCGCGGAGCTGCCGCTGCTCGGGCCGCTCGGGCCGGAAGTCGCGCAGGTGTTCGCCGACCTGCACCGGGCGCACGGGGTCGACCTGCGGCTCGGCGTCCGCATCGAGGAGTTCACCGGCAGCGGCGGGAAAGTCACCGGCGTCCGGCTCGCCGACGGCACGGTCGTGGACGCCGACGCGGTCATCGTCGGCATCGGCATCATCCCGAACACCGCACTCGCGGAAGCCGCCGGACTCACCGTCGACAACGGCGTCAAAACCGACGCCCACCTGCGGACTTCCGACCCGGACGTGTTCGCGGCCGGCGACGTCGCCAACGCGTTCCACCCGCTCCTCGGCAAGCACCTGCGTGTCGAGCACTGGGCGAACGCCCTCAACCAGCCACGCGTCGCCGCGCAGTCGATGCTCGGCAAGGACGCCGTGTACGACCGGGTGCCGTACTTCTTCACCGACCAGTACGACCTGGGCATGGAGTACAGCGGCTACGTCGACCCCGGCGGCTACGACCGCGTCGTCTTCCGCGGCGACCCCGCCTCCGGCGAGTTCATCGCCTTCTGGACCGCGGAAGGCCGCGTCCTGGCCGGCATGAACGTCAACGTCTGGGACGTCACCGACCCGATCCGGGACCTCATCACCGCCAAGCGCCCGGTCGACCCGGACCGTTTGGCCGACCCGGACGTGCCGCTCGGCGAGCTGCTCTGAGTCCGTTCGCCTGCGGATACGGGAGAGGCCCCGGCCGCGGTACGGAGTTCTCCGTACCGCGGCCGGGGCTTCCCGAAGCGGCCGGATGCCGGGGCCGGTCGGGCCTCCGGTTCCGGCCGCGGCTCACTGCGGCAGGCCGAGGCCGCCCAGCGGGTTCTGCAGCGGCACCGCGTGCTTCAGGCCGCCGACGTGCGGGACCGCCTGCGCGGCGGTCTCGAGGTCCGGCACCGCCTGCGTGGCGGCGTGGAGGTCCGGCATCGCCTGCGTGGCAGGGGCCAGGGTGTCGCCGACGGGGGCCACGGTCTCGCCCATCGCGGTGAACACCTCGCCGGTGCCCTGCTGGAGCATGTCCGACGCCGTCCAGTCGCCGTTCGGGGGCGGGAACGGCATGTCGGCCGCCTGGGCGGCCGAGGCGGGCAGAAGAACCGCGGAAATGCCGCCGACCAGCAGGCCGGCCGCAACAGTGCGCTTGATCATGCCGTGTCCAACGCGTTACCGGCCGCCGGGTTACGACCGAACCCACGATCGGGGGCACTGGCGCCCGCCACCTGCGGCGTTCCGGATCGGGCTGGTGTGGCCATGCGGCGGGGCCGTGGGACGGGGCCATGGGACGGGGCCGGAAAACACCGCGGGGCGTCATTCGGCCGATCACGGGGTACCGGGCGAGTAACGGAACGGGGCGCGGAAGGAGCGACCATGGCAGACGACGCCCGGGGCGACGATGTCTACCAGCCGGTGAACAGCGGCGTCGACAACCCTCCCGACGACGCTCTGGACATGGAGAACGCGCTGGACGAGGCGGACCTCGACGCCACCCTCGACGAGGGCTACTCGCCGCCCGAGCGCCCGCTCGCCGTCCTCGACTACGGCACCACGCAGAACGAGCAGCAGGCGGGCGAGTCCCTCGACCGGCGCCTGACCCGCGAAAGCCCCGACATCGCGGCAGAGGACGGCGACGGCATCGGGGACCTGGCCGACGGTGACGGCGAAGCCCGCGACGACCAGGTGGGCGACGCCCGCACCGGCCGCCTCTCCGTCGACTTCGACGACGGCCTGCGCGGCATGCGTACCGTCGCACACGACGTCGGGATCGACGGGGGAGCGGCTACGGCGGAGGAAGCGGCCATGCATACGGTGCCGGACGACGAGGTGTAGGTGCCGGTCTTCGCCGTCGGGTGGGGCTTGGCGGCGAGTTCTGCCGGTGCGCACGGCGCCGCTGTGCGCGGAGACGATGTGCGCTCAGCGGCGGTGCGGATCTGCGGCGCGTGTGTCCGCGCGCGGGGCGCGGGCCCCGCGAGCGTTGCCGCGGCGCCCCCGCCCCGGGAGATCGCCGCCGCCGCATGACCGTGCCGACCTGCGCGTCGGACCCGGTTCACGGGGCGACGATCACGAGCTGCGGGCGCCCCTTGCGGGGGTGGCGGAGGCCGGTTCGACGACCGAGTCCGGGCCGGGGAAGACAAGGCTGGTGTGGCCGTCCTCGAAGCGGACGACGTACGGCGGTTCGCCGTCCGTGCCGCGGACCTCGACGATCTCGCCGCTGCGGTCCGCCTGGCCGACGGTGTTGCTGTGCATGTGGATGCGGTCGCCGACTGTTGCGTGCACCGGTTGCTCCTTTCCCGAGCGCCGACTTCCGCGCCGGCGCGCTCGGATGCCGAATCGCGGACAAGCCCGCGCGTTCCCCGGAATCCGGTGCCGCAGCCTTCCCGCGGGCCCGGCTCCCCCGATCGGCGGCAGCCGGATCGGGGGAGCCGGGGCTCCCTCAGCCGAAGTCGGCCCGGTGGTCGCCGACCCACTCGGCGTAGCCGCGGGCGGGGTGGCCGGTGAGCCGGGTGATCGCGTCGTCGAGCGGGGCATCGTTGCCGACGGTGGCGGCCATGAGGTCGAACAGGGCGTTGACGAAAGCGGGTTCCATGAACGCGGACATCTGCTCGCGCACCGGGACGTCGTCCAGTTCCTCGAACGCCAGATCGCGTCCGAGCACGTCGCCCAACACCCGCACCTGCTCGGCCTGGGTGAGGAACTGCGCGCCGTCCAGCCGGTACGTCCGTCCGGCATGGCCGGGTCCGGTCAGGACCGCAACCGCCGCGTCGGCGACGTCGCGCTCGTGCACCAGCGACGCGGCGGCACGGGCGTAGGGGGCGCGCACGGTAACCGAGCCGCCGAGCTGCATGGCGAACGACAGGGTGTTGATCGCGGGGAACATCAGCCGCAGGAACGTCCACCGGAAACCCGCGTCCACGACGGCCTGTTCGACGCGCGCGTGGTAGGCCGCGATGACGTCGGACTGCTCGGTGGCCCCGTCGACGATCGCGCCTGAGGACAGGAACACGACACGCCGAACGCCGGCATCGGCAGCCTCCTTGAGCAGCACCGACGGGTCGAGACCGTACGGGAGGACCAGGAAGACCGCCTCGACTCCCGCAAGTGCCGGCCGCAGGCTCGCCCCGTCCGTCAGATCCCCGCGCACGACCTCGACTCCCTCGGGCAGCCCGGCCTTCTCCGGCGTACGGCTCAGCGCCCGCACCCGCTCGCCCGCGGCGGCCAGCACTTCGGCCGTTTCACGTCCGAAGTGCGCGGTAGCACCGGTGATCAGGATCATGATCGCTCCCCAACGAGTCGTCTTCCGGCTTCGAGAACGACGGTAGGCGCGAAATAGGAAAGGTTTGTTCCGCATCGTGTGGACGGTGTCGGTGCGGCCTCCTCGTGGCGGTCCCGCTACCTCAGCAGGCCCGTGAGGACACCGGTGACGATGCGGGTGAACAGGTCGTCCACGGGCTCGGGGGTTTGGGTCTGGTGGGTGAATGCGGCGGCCAGGTGGGGGTGGCGGCCTTCGGCGGCGATGTGGGCGAGGTAGGCGGCTTGGGCCTGCTGCCAGTCCGGGATCGTGCGGCCGTTCCGGGACTGGGCCACCTCGGTGCGGGCCAGTGCCGACACCACGGCGCTCAGCACGGCGATGGCTTCGAGTTTGTCGCGGGTCGGCACGTCCAGGTCGGCGAGGGTGCCCAGGGCGTGTTCGAGGTAGCCGACGGTGCTCGGGCCCATCGGTGTGCGGGTGGCGGTCGCGTCGAGCAGCCAGGGGTGGGCGAGGGTGACGCGGCGGGATTCCCGGGCCAGGGCGAGCAGGTCGTCGAGCCACGCGCCGGTGCGCTCCGGGTGCCGGATCTCGGCGTGGGCGCGGTCGATCATGAGTTCGACCAGTTCCTCGCGCGTGGTGATGTACCGGTAGAGCGAGGCGGGACCCGCGCCCAAGGCGTCTGCGACGGCCCGCATGGTGACGGCGGAGAGGCCCTGGGCGTCGGCGAGGGCGACGCCCGCCGCGGCCAGCGCGTCGCGGTCGTAGCCGGGCGCCGGGCCCCGCGAGGCGCGTTCCGGGCGGAGCCAGATGCTGTCGGCGGCGGCCACGGCACGCGCCTCCTTCTTTCTGCGAACGATGTATGCAGTAGAGTAGTGCCCGGTAACTGCGAACAAGGATCGCAGTTACCGGGGATCGTCGGAGATTGCCTGGAGAGGAGTGCGCCATGACCGCCACGACCGGAGGATTCGCCGAGACCGGCAGGCCTGCGCGCGCGGACGGGGGCGGGGAAGCCGTGCCGAAGCGGCCGGCGGCCCGCTCCTGGACGGCGACGCGGTTTGCCCGCAACGGCGATGTCGCCATCGCGTACGACCGCCTCGAAGGCTCGTCGGGAGCGCCGCTGCTCCTGGTGATGGGCCTCGCCACCGCCCGCTTCTGGTGGCCCGACGGCCTGGTCGACGCGTTCGCGGACGCCGGATTCGAGGTCGTCCGCTACGACCAGCGCGATGCCGGCGAGTCCACCCGGATGCCGGAGACGAAGACCGGCAACCCGTTCAAGGCGCTCTTCGGCAAGCGCGGCGAGGCGTACACCTCGGAGGACATGGTCGACGACGCCATCGCCGTGATGGACGAACTCGGCTGGGAGCAAGCGCACATCTTCGGGCACTCGATGGGCGGGCTCATCGCCCAGCGGGTGGCGCTGCGGCATCCCGACCGCGTCCTCAGCGTCACGTCGTCCGCCGCGCTCCCCAGCGACGTGGCCGGGCTCGGCGTGCTGCGCTATCTGCGCTTCGGGCTGCTGGCGAAGCTGGCCCGCACCAAGTTCCCCGAAGGCCGCGAGGGCGACATCGAGGCCTCGCTCGCGGTATGGCGTGGAATCGCGTCCCCGGGCTACCCCTTCGACGAGGAGGCCGCCCGGGCGTGGGTCGAGGCCGAAGTCGACAGCGGGCCCCGCGACACGAAGGCGCAGAGCCGCCAGATCGGCGCCCAGTGGCACGGCGCCAAGCTGTCGGAACTGCACCACCCGACCCTGGTGCTGCACGGCGAGCAGGACCCGATCCTCAAGGTCCGCGCGGCGCATGCCACCGCCAAAGCGATCCGCGGTGCGCGCTTGGTGACGTTCCCCGGAGTCGGCCACGATCTGCCCGCCGCGCTGTGGCCCGACGTCGCCGCGGAGGTCGCCGCCGTCGCGGGCCTCGGCGCCGCCTAGGCGGGCGCTCCCCGTCCGCCGAAGTGCTGGGTGCCGAGTGCCGACACCAGCGCGAGCGACGCGTGGTCGGCCGATCCCGGCGGGGCCGTGTAGACGACCAGGCGGAGCGACGTGCCGGTGGCTTCCAGGACGTCGCAGTCCAGGATCAGGCGCCCGACCTCGGGATGGTCGACCGTCTTCGGCTGGTACGCGCTCGGGCTGACCGCGCCCGCGGCCCACAGCTCGGCGAACTCGGGAAAATCGGAGCGCAGTTCCTCGACGAGGGCACGCAGTCCCCGGTCGCCGGGGAAGCGGCCGAGGCCGGAGCGCAGGTCGGCGACCGCGTAGGCGCGGAACGCGGCGACTTCGGCCGGATTCCGGGTCACCCGGGACGGCAGCCCGTGGAAGTGCCGCCGCAGTACGTTGCGTTCGCCGTCGTCGCCGGTGGCTTCCGGGCCCAGGAGGGCGACGGCGGGCGGGTTCGCGAGGACGACCGTCCAGGCGCGGTCCATCACCATCACCGCGGCGTCGCCGAGCCGGTCGATGATGCGGTGCAGCCCGGGAGTGATGTGGGTGCCGGGCGCGCCGGCCGCGGGCGGGGCGTGCCCGGCGAGCCGGAACAGGTGGTCGCGTTCGTCGCCGCTGAGGCGGAGCGCCCGGGCCAGCGGCGCCAGGACTTCGGCCGACGGCCGCCCGGCGCGGCCCTGCTCCAGCCGGGCCAGGTATTCGACGGACAACCCCGCGAGCGTGGCCAGCTCCTGACGGCGCAGCCCCGGCGCCCGGCGGCGCGGGCCGACCGTCACCCCGGCCTCGGCGGGGGCGAGCCGGTCGCGCCAGGCGCGGAGGCAGGTGCCCAGTTCGTCGTCCATGCGGTTCATTCTGACCGGTCGCGGTGGCCGGAGGGTCGCCCTGCGAGTACCCGCTTCAGGCGGGCTCTCGTGCGTGGGCGGGCGAGGGCGGAGGGTGATCGGGACAGCGGATCGGGGCGCCCGGAGGCGACTCCGGCGCCGATGACCACCACGGAGGAATCACCATGCCTGCCGACACCCACGCCCGCCGACACGCCGACGACGCAGCCGCGTCCGCCGAGCCCGCGAGCCGTCCGGGAGGGGGTGGGGACGGGGCGTGGACGGGCGGAGAGACCGGCGGTCGGGCAGTCGTGACCGCGGACACGTCGGCCGACGCGTCCGCAAGTGCGGCGGTTGACGCGACGGTCGAGTTCGGGGCGGCGGCGTCGGTCGCGGCCGCACCGGCTTCGGCCCGTGCGGGTCGGCCCGCCGCGTCGGGCAGCCCGGCCGCCCCAGGCCCCCTCCCCGGCCCCGACCCCGCTTGGACCGACCCCGCTTGGACCGACCAGCCCCTCCTCCGTCCCCTCACCCTCGGTTCCCTCACCCTCCCCAACCGGGTCGTCATGGCGCCGCTCACCCGGGCCCGGGCGCAGAACGACGGGCTCGTGCCGACCGACCTGCATGCCCTCTACTACGGGCAGCGGGCCGGGGCCGGGCTCATCGTCACCGAAGGGGTGTCGGTGAGCGAGCGGGCGATCGGCTTCGTGCACGTGCCCGGGCTGTTCACCGAGGAACAGGTCGAGGGGTGGCGCCGGGTCACCGGGGTGGTGCACGCACTGGGCGGCCGGATCGTCGCGCAGCTGTGCCACATCGGCGGCGCGTCGCACCCGGACCTGCTGGGCGGCGCGCGGCCCGCCGGGCCCTCGGCGATCGACCCCGAGGAAATGGCCTACACCGCGGACGGGTTCCAGCCCACCGGGACGCCGCGTGCCATGACCGGAGCCGACATCGACACCGCCGTCGAGGACTTCGCCTCGGCGGCGCGGAACGCCCGCCGGGCCGGGTTCGACGGGGTGGAGATCCACGCGGTCGGGTCGTACTTGATCCCGCAGTTCCTGAACCCGCAGCTGAACCGGCGCACCGACGCGTACGGCGGCGACGCGGAGGGCCGTCGGCAGCTGCTCCTGCGCATCGTCGACGCGGCCGCGGAGGCGTGGCCGGGGGAGCGGCGGGTGGGGGTGCGGCTGTCGCCGTACTGGACGGCCAAGCGGTTCCGCCCGGACGCGGCGCTGCTGGCCGACTACGACGCGGCGGTGGCGGCGCTGAACGACCGGCCCGTCGCGTACCTGCACCTGCGCGGCCCGGACCCGGAGGCGCCCGGGCGGCCGGACTTCGCGGCCTTCCGGCGCTACCGGGAGCTGTTCCGCGGGCCGGTGCTCGTCAACAACGGCTTCGACCGGGCGTCCGGCAACGCGGCCGTCGAGGAGGGCATCGCGGACGCGGTCGCCTACGGCGCCGGCTTCATCGCCAACCCCGACTTGGTGACGCGCTTCGCGCTGGACCGCGCACCGGCGGCCGGCGACCCCGCGACGTTCTACATAGGCGGCGCCGAAGGCTACGTGGACTACCCGATCAGCGGCTGACGGCCGGGAACCCGGCGGGCGGGGTTCCGCGCAATTCCCTGGTGACCGTGCGCGCGGCGAGCAGCAGACGGTCGCCGACGGCGCGGATGGCCGCCGGGTCGAGGTCCGCCCACACGTACACGCTGATGTTGAGCGCGGCGCGGCCGTCGGCGGTGAAGGCGGGGGCGGACATGACCCCGGTGGGGTAGGTGCGGCCTTCCTTGAGGTCGTCGGCGAGGTAGTCGATCGCGCCGATCTCGTACAGCAGTTCGGCGACGGCGGGCCGCTGCCGCGGCGACAGCGAGTCCAACTCGACCAGCAGGGACCGCAGTCGGACGGATGCGGGCGTGTGGCTCTCGATCGTGTAGCCGCGCGCCCGCACCGAGGCCAGCACCCGGGCGAACAAATCGGCGCGCCCGGCATCCGGCTGCGGGGCGCGGGCCAGCCACTCCGCGACGTCGTCCTCGGTGCCCCACGCCACCAGCCCGGGCCCGAACGGCGGAGCAAAGGGAATCCGCTGCCCGACGCGCACCCCTTCCGGTTCCTCCGCGTTGGCCGCTGCCCGGTAGCCGCCCACGACGATGTGCTCGCCGCTCGGATATGCCACCGACGCCGACATG
This sequence comes from Yinghuangia aomiensis, assembly GCF_039542225.1. NCBI lineage: Bacteria > Bacillati > Actinomycetota > Actinomycetes > Kitasatosporales > Streptomycetaceae > Yinghuangia > Yinghuangia aomiensis. The sequence goes on from NZ_BAABHS010000010.1 coordinate 149,061, forward strand.
CCCAACTCGTCGGCCAGTGCCGCCAGTTCCCGATCGGCGGCGCGCGCCGCGGGCACGCCGGTCTCGGCCGAGCGCCCCAATGCGATCAACGCCGGACCCGGCGTGAACGTCCGGTCGACCGGGTCCCGAATCACCCACCCGGCCCGCACGAGGGCCGCCAACACCGCGTGACACGTAGCCCGCGTCAACCCCAGATGCCGCACCAGCTCCGCCACCGTCGCCGGCTCCCCGGGCCGCGAGGCAAGAAACTCGGTCACCGCAATCACCCGATCGGTAGGCGGCGACACCATCGCCGACCACACCTCACCCGACTGCCCACCTGCGGCTTTCTGCATGCGGGCCAGGGTACGACAGGGGCGGGAGGGGACGGCTGGTGCCGCGTGCGGGCGGTGGGCGGGGGAAGGGGACGCCGGGCGCACGGTGGCGTTGCCGGCCGCGCGTGGTGGGGCACGCGGTGGCGGGGAGGGGAGTGGGTCCGGGACATGCGGTGGCAGGCCTCGGCGTGGACGCGGCGTGCGGTGGTGAGGTGAGGCGGGGCGCAGTGCCAGGCGTGCGCGCGGGGTCGGCTGCGGTGGCGGGTCGGCTCCGGGCGCGGCTCAGGCGGCGACCGTCGGCACGCAAGGGGCTGATGTCGCGGTGATGCCGAGTCCGGCCCGCGGCGCGGCGGCCGTCGGACAACTGTGCGACCAAGTCGCCCGGCGCCGGCCGGGCCCGTCCCCGCGGCGCGGCGGCCCTCACCCCGGCGCGGCATCGCGGCTCACGCGCGATCCGGCGTCGCCCCGTCCGTAGCCGCGCCCTTGCCCGTGTCCTGCTTTCCGCCCCCGGCCTCGCTTTCCTCGTCCGGGGCGTCGGCCAAGGCGTGGGCTGCGGCGATGTCGTCGGCGTCCCAGCCCAGGTGGCCCGGGTTGTCGTGCTGCTGGGCCTGGTCGTCGATCCACCGGTTGTGGGCTTCCCAGGCCGCCTGCTTGCTCGTCCCGAGCGCGGCCCCGATCTGTGCCCACGAGGCCCCCGCCTGCCGCGCCGACCGGACCGCCAGCTGGCGCCCGTAACCGGCCTTGCGTGCGACGACTTCGCTCAACGCCAGCATCTCCAGGACTTCCGCTCGGCTCAGCGCCGCGTCTTGGTCGTCCCCGAACGCGAGAGAGTCCCGTGTCCGCAGAGCGTCGTAGCGCGCGGCAGCCGTCATCAGCGTGAAAGCCCGCTCAAGCTCGTCAGGAGTAGTCATGACACGAGCGTGCCGTCAAGCTGCCTTGACGTCAAGCAGTCTTGACGAAGGTTTGACAGGCAGGCTGCCCCGGTCGTGGGGGTGCTGGGGCAGAGCGAAAGCCCTACTGCAGCCGGTCGATGACCAGCCACGTCTTGTCGACCCAATCGCGGGTGGTGTCGGGATGGTTCGCCGCGAGCAGGGCGAGGGCTATCAGGGCGCCGATCTGGAGGAGGGGGCTGATCTGGGACAGGCGGCGGCGGAGTTTGCTGCGGGTGGGCTGCGTGCCGGGGGCCCGGACTGCGGCCGCGTCGTGGTGGCGGCGGGGTGCGGTCGGTGTGGTGGGCTTGGCCGGCATGGGTCCCCCTGGGTGTGAGTGTGCCGCGGTGGCGGTGCGCCTATAGAAGGTAAGAAGCGCTGCGGGGGTGGAACGATGCGCGGCAGAGGGAGTTGTTGCCGAGTGGGGACATCGCCGTGACCTGCCGCATCCGTGCGCGAGGCGTGCCAGGCCCAAGAAGGCGAAGCAGCGCCCACGTGTCCGTTCTCACCCGCCCCGTCCCCGGAGTGGATCTTCCCCCGGATAGTTGCGTGATGTATATCAACTATTATGAGCGCTCCACCCCCCGCACCGCGTGACGTCTCGTTGGAGAACGTGCACCGTGCGCTCGAAGCCCTGCTCGCCGCCACCCGCAGCACCCGCCTGCACCGCGAGCTGGCCGCCCGGGCCGGCGGCAACCTCACGCGCACCGAGGCGTTCGCGCTCGGGCACATTGTCGCGTTCGGGCCGCTGCGCCTCTCCGCGCTGGCGGAGTTGACCGGGCAGGACCGGTCGATCGCGAGCCGGCAGGTCGACACCCTGGTCAAGGGCGGGCTGGTGCGGCGGGAAGCCGACCCCGACGACGGGCGCGCCCAGCTCCTGCACGCGACCGACGAGGGGGTCGCGCTGTCCCAAGGCCTGCGCGGCGTCTGGTCCGACTGGCTCGCCCGCTCCCTCGACACCTGGACCGACGGCGACCTGGAAACCCTCGCCGCCACGATGTCCCGCTTCGGCAACGACCTCCGCACCCCGAAGAACGGCTGAGCACCGGACGTCGGCACAGCAGGACATCAACACAGCAGGACATCGGCACGGCAGGACATCAGCACATCAGCACAGCAGCACCTCGGCACGCCCGACCGAAAAGGAACACCCGTGGTCAACGTCGGCATCTACTTCGACCTGCGCAACCCCGGCCCGATACGCCAAGACTGGGCCGGTCTCTACGCCTTCACGCTGGAGCTGTGCGAAGAGGCCGACCGCCTCGGCGTCCACTCGATCTGGCTCACCGAGCACCACCAGTTCGAGGACGGCTACCTCCCGCAGCCCCTCACCATGGCCGCCGCCGTCGCCGCCCGGACCCGGAACGCCCGGATCGGCACCGGCGTCACCATCGCCCCGCTGCGCCACGCCGCGCACATCGCCGAGGAAGCCGCGATCGTCGACCTGGTGTCCGGCGGCCGCCTCGAACTCGGCCTCGGCACCGGCTACCGCGTCCCCGAGTACGCGCTCTTCGACGCGCAGGACGAAGGCCGCGCCCGCTACGGCGCCACCGACGCCCGCGCCCGCGACATCCGCCGCCTCTGGGACACCGGCGCCATCACCCCGCCGCCCGTCCAGGACCGCCCCCGCATCTGGCTCGGCTACCAAGGCCCGCAAGGCGCACGCCGCGCCGGGCTGCTCGGCGAGAGCCTGCTGTCCGCGAACCCGGAGCTGGCCGTGGCCTACCGCAACGGCCTCGCGGAAGGCGGCCACGACCCCGCCACCGCGCGCATGGCCGGGCTGCTCAACGGCTGGATCACCCACGACCCGGAACGCGACTGGCCCGTCGTCTCCGAGGCGCTCGCCCGGCAGTGGAACCAGTACCACCGCTACTCGGTCGAAGGCACCGACATGCCCGTGCCGCCGCCGATCAAGCCGGAACGCTGGCGCGCCCGCGGCGCGAGCGCCAAGCCCGCGCACTTCCTGCACGCCACGCCCGAGCAGGCCGCGACCGATATCCGCGCCTACCTCGGCGACGCTCCCGTCGACACCATCTGGTTCTTCGCCACCCTCGGCGGCATGCCGGAGGACCTGGTCCGCGAACACGTCCGGGTGCTCTGCACCGAACTCGCCCCGCGGCTCGCCTAGCGGCAGGGACCCCGGAAGCAGGGACCCCGGAAGCAGGAAACCCGGACGCAGGAAGGAAACGGGCTCCGCACTGCCTGTCCCCGGGGGAGGCGGGACCGGGCGGCAGCGCGGAGCCCGGCACGAAGGGGCGCCCGGCCCGCTCCGCGGCTCGGAGCGGAACGGACCGGGCGCCGGTCCGGTTCACGGCGTCGGCATGAGCCGTGAACCGAGTCGGTGCGCCGTCAGGCGCGGAACCGCCAGGCCACGTGCGCGGCCCGGGCCCGGATCTGCGCCGCGCGTTCCTCCGCCGACACCGTCGGCGTGTCCGCGGGCAGGTGCTCCCGGAGCTGCGCCAAAGGCACCAGCGCAGCGCGCACCGTCGGCCGGGACCGCGCGCCCACCCAGCGGTGCGTGCAGAACACCCGGTCGCGGCCTTCGGTGTCCAGCCAGTTCGGCACGCCCGGATCCGACGCGGCGATCACCAGGAACGCGTGCCCGTCGGGGCCGCGGTAGGCCTCCCGGTGGTTCACGCACGTCGTCCGGTGCGGGAAGTCCAGCGACTCGAACCAGCCGATCGACTGCAGTTGCGCGTTCCACTGCGCGGACTCGTCCGGCACCACCTCGACGACCAGGGCCTCGCCGGGGCCGACCCGCACGTCCGCGAACGCGTACACGACGTCCTGCACGCCGCCTTCGACCACGTCCGGCGACGAGAACGTGTTCGGCGGCTGCGCGGTCGCGGTCTCCTCGACCCACGTGTTCCAGTACGAGACCGAGTTCTCCACCATCGCCGCCGCGCCGTCGAGCATCTCGGCGACCCGCTCCGGGGTCAGCGGCGGCTGCGGTTCGCCCTGGTTGTCCAGCCGTTCGAGGGCGAACATCGCGGGCTGCGCGGGCTTCCAGTCGTAGTAGAAGTCGCGCACGTGCAGTACGGCCGCTTCCGGGGCGAGCGGGATCCACGGACCGTCGTAGCCGTCCGGCCGCTCCGCGCACACCAGGATCTCGGCGGTGTCGCCGGGGCCGATGCCGAGCGCGGCCGAGTCGACCTCGGCGGAGATCCCCTTCACGCCCATGTGCATGTTCCCGGCCTTGATCTGCACGATGAACTTCTCGCACGCGTTCATCGCCACGCTCAGCCGGTACGTGCCGTCCCCCGCCACCGGCGCCCGGCGCGCGTTCTGGTCGACGTTCGGCCCGCCCCACCGGTAGACGAGGTTGTTGTGCGTGAACAGCGCCGGATGCCGCGGATCCGTCGCCGCCAGCTGGTATGTCAGCCAGCACGCCACCTGGTTCGCCAGATGCCGGAAGCCCTCGGCCCGGTCCCGGTCCGACCCGGGGAACTCCGGGCCCAGGATCCGGTCGCCGACGTCGGCCATCCGCGTACAGAACTCCCGCCACGCGGCACCGGACAGCACGTCCGCGCCGGGCGTCCGCTCCCCGCTCGCGCCACTCGACTGTTCGCCGCTCACGCCGCACCGCCTTCCTCGGGGACCGCGAAGTACGCGCTATAGTCCGCGAACTCCTTGCGCAGCTCGGCCGCGTCCAGCCGGAAGTCGGACAGCTGGTACGTGTGCGCGCCGTGCTTGCCGCGCGGCCGCCCGGCCAGGTACGCGCTCATCGCGTCCTTCGCCTCGTCCGTCAGCTCCCGCCCGAACCGCTCGTACAGCGCGCCCACGGTGCCGATCGGGTCGGTCAGGAAGTCCGCGTAGTGCGAGTCGTGGAACGTCTCCGCCGGCACCCGGTCCGAACGCCGCAGCGCGGTGTACCGGCTGAGCACGCCCGCATAGAAGTCCACCTGCGTCCGCGCGAGTTCCGGCGCGTCGACGGCGTCGCTGTGCGTCGCGTGGATGGTCGCCAGCAGGCTCGCCAGCGACCCGAGGACCTTCAGCGGGTCGCGGTGCGTGACCGCCACCCGGGCGTCCGGGTACGTGTCGAGCAGCGCGTCGAGCGTGCCCAGGTGCGGCGGCGCCTTGAGCACCCAGCGGCGGCCCGCCGGGTAGCGGCGCTGCAGGATCTGCAGCACGACCTTGTGCGCCCGGTACGCCGGGCGCATGTCGCACGACGCCAGCCACGCGGCATACGCCGGCACCCGGAACTTGCCCGGGAAGTCCTCGGACAGGAACGCGATCGCCTGCGCCGAAATGCACTCCTTGGGCATGCGCGCGCCGCGCTCGTGCATCGCGTCGAACCCCGGCGCGATCATCGCGGTGAGCCGCAGTTCGCGGTTGACCAGCGGGATCCGCGGGTCGTCGGCGCCGTCCTCGTCGACACCGCCGGGCCGCGGCGGCGGCACGGGGCGCAGGAACTCCCAGCTTTCCGGGACCCGGTTGGCCGGGTCCTGGGCGAGGAGGGCGTGCAGGATCGACGTGCCGGTGCGCGGCGCGCCGGTGACGAACAGCGGCGCGTCGACGGGCTCGTCGAGGACGCCCGGGTCGTCGCGCAGGTAGCGCGCGATGTGCAGGCGCACCTGGAGGAGCCGCAGGATCTGCTGCCGGATCTCGTAGCGTCCGAGGACGTTGAGGCGGCCTTCGGCCTCCAGCGAGTCGACGAGGATGCGGAGCGGTTCCTCGAAGCCGCCGGGGGCACCGAAGTCGAAGTCGCCGAAGTCGTCGAGGCCGGTCGTCGCGCGGGCTTCGCCGAGCAGGTCGGCGACGTCGAGGGGGCGGCCGTACTCCTCCGCGAGGAGGGGCACGCGTCCGGCGTTGACGTCGCGCACCCACGTGTCGGGTTCGGCCGGCGTCCAGTCCTGGCCGGTCATCACGAGGCTCCTTCGTCGTCGAGCAGGATGCCGGCGGCCACGGTGTTGTCGGTGGCTTCGTCGATGAGGATGAAGCCGCCGGTGGCGCGGTTGCGGCGGTAGGCGTCGTACATGACCGGCGTGGTGGCGCGGAGGGTGATCCGGCCGATCTCGTTGAGGTCGAGCGCGGCGGCGTCGCGGTCGCGGTGGCCGGTGTTGACGTCCAGCCGGTAGCGCAGTTCGCCGATCTTGGCGCGGACCGTGCGCGTGGTGTGCTTGAGCGCGTAGGTGGCGCCCGGCCGCAGGTCGCCCTGCTCGCTGAGCCAGCACACCATCGCGTGCAGGTCCTGGCCGGTGCGCGGCCGGTTGAGCGGGCGGCAGATCATGTCGCCCCGCGACACGTCGAGTTCGTCTTCCAGCCGGATCGCGACGGCCATCGGCGCGAACGCCTCCTCGACCGGCCCGTCGGGTCCGTCGATGCCCGCGACGCGGCTGGTCAGGCCGGACGGGAGGACCACGACGTCGTCGCCGGGGCGCAGGACGCCGCCGGTCATGGTGCCGGCGTAGCCGCGGTAGTCGTTGTCGCGGGGGCGGAGCACGTACTGCACCGGGAAGCGGGCGTCGATGAGGTTGCGGTCCGACGCGATGTGCACGGTCTCCAGGTGGTGCAGCAGCGAACTGCCTTCGTACCACGGCATGTTCTCGCTGCGGGTGACGACGTTGTCGCCGTTGAGCGCGGACATCGGGACGAACGTGATGTCGGCGATGTCGAGCCGCTCGGCGAACGCGGTGAAGTCGTCGCGGATGCCCTCGAACACGGCCTGGTCGTAGTCGACGAGATCCATTTTGTTGACGCACAACACCAAATGCGGGATGCGCAGCAGCGACGCGAGGAAGGCGTGCCGCCGGGACTGCTCCAGCAGGCCCTTGCGCGCGTCCACGAGCACCATCGCGAGGTCGGCGGTGGACGCGCCGGTCACCATGTTGCGCGTGTACTGGATGTGCCCGGGGGTGTCCGCGATGATGAACTTCCGCCGCGGGGTGGCGAAATAGCGGTACGCGACGTCGATCGTGATGCCTTGCTCGCGCTCGGCGCGCAGCCCGTCGGTGAGCAGCGACAGGTCGGTCTGCGCGTGTCCGCGGCGCCGCGAGGTGTCCTCGACGGAGGCGAGCTGGTCGTCGAAGATGCCCTTGGAGTCGTAGAGCAGGCGGCCGATGAGCGTGGACTTGCCGTCGTCGACGGAGCCCGCGGTGGCGATGCGGAGCATGTCGACGGGGCGTTCGCCGGTGTCCGGGGCGGCGGCGGGGGACAGGGTGTCGGTCATGTCTAGAAGTACCCTTCGCGCTTGCGGTCTTCCATGCCGGCCTCGGATATCCGGTCGTCGGCGCGGGTCGCGCCGCGCTCGGTGATGCGGGTCGCGGCGATCTCCGCGGCGACTTCGCGGGCGTCCGCCGCGGTCGAGCGGACCGCGCCGGTGCCGGTCGCGTCGCCGATGGTGCGGAACCGGACGGTCTCCTCGAACGGCTCCTCGCCGTCCAGCAGCGTGAGGAACTCGGTGACGCCCAGCAGCATGCCGTCCCGCTCGAACACGGTGCGGCGGTGCGCGTAGTACAGCGGCGGCAGGACGATGTCCTCCTCGGCGATGTACTGCCAGATGTCCAGCTCGGTCCAGTTGGACAGCGGGAAGACCCGGATGTGCTCGCCGTGCCGGTGCCGCCCGTTGTAGAGGTTCCACAGCTCGGGGCGCTGGTTCTTCGGGTCCCACTGGCCGAATTCGTCGCGGAAGCTGAACACGCGTTCCTTGGCGCGGGCCTTCTCCTCGTCGCGCCGGGCGCCGCCGAACACCGCGTCGAACCGGTACTTCTCGATCGCGTCGAGCAGCGTGGTGGTCTGCAGCCGGTTGCGCGACGCGCGCGGCCCCTTCTCCTCGACGACCCGGCCGCTGTCGATGGACTCCTGCACGGAAGCCACCACCAGCTGCACCCCGGTCTCCTCGGCCCGCCGGTCGCGGAACTCGATCACCTCGGGGAAGTTGTGCCCGGTGTCCACGTGCATGACGGGGAACGGCAGCGCACACGGCGCGAACGCCTTCAGCGCGAGGTGCAGCATGACCACCGAGTCCTTGCCGCCGGAGAACAGCAGCACGGGGTTCTCGAACTCGGCCGCGACCTCGCGGATGATGTGGATGGCCTCGGCCTCCAAGGCCTTCAAGTGAGTGAGCCGGTAGGTCACTGGGGCTCCGATTCTCGTCGCACGACCCGCAGTCGTTAGGCTGCCGCGCCGCGAACCTGACGGCTTGTCAGTTCCTGCAAAGTATCTTCTAATGAAGTTACTTATCAAGAAGGTATCGGGGAAGGGTTGGGGATGACCGAGGAGACAGTGGTCACTGCGGGTGAAGACCGGGTTTCGCTGGACATGGACGCCTTGGTGTGGCCCGCGCCGGACGCGGACGACGTCGCATGCGCGGGGTGGCTCGCCCGCGAGGCCGGGCAAATCCTGCTCGGGCTCCGCGGCGAGGGCGGCAAGGAAGCGGGCAAGCGCGGCGACCGCGGCGCGCACGAGTTCCTCGTCGCCGCACTGGCCCGGCTGCGCCCGGACGACGCCGTGCTGTCCGAGGAAGGCGCCGACGACCCGGTGCGGCTCGGCGCGGACCGGGTGTGGATCGTCGACCCGCTCGACGGCACCCGCGAGTACGGCGAACCCGGCCGGACCGACTGGGCCGTGCACGTCGCCCTCTGGTCCCGGGGCACCCTGACCGCGGGCGCGGTCGCGCTGCCCGCGCGGGACGCCGTCCTCACCAGCGGCGCCGACGGCCACCCGCCGCTCCCGGCCCGGCCCGACGGGGAGCCGATCCGCCTCGCGGTCAGCCGCAGCCGCCCGCCCGCCCTCGTCGGCGACCTGACCGAGGCCCTCGGCGCCCGCACGGTGCCGATGGGCTCGGCGGGCGTGAAGGCCATGTCCGTAGTGCTGGGCGAGAGCGACGCCTACGTGCACGCGGGCGGACAGTACGAGTGGGACTCGGCGGCCCCGGTCGCCGTCGCCCGGGCCGCCGGACTGCACACGAGCCGCATCGACGGGTCACCCCTCGCCTACAACCGCGAGGACCCGAAGCTCCCCGATCTGGTGATCTGCCGGGTCGAGTTCGCGGAGCGGATCCTGGCGGAACTGCGGCCGCTGATCTGAGGCGGGGGCGGGCGGGGCGGCCGATCGGAGGCCGCCCCGCCGGCGCGAACGCTGTCGGTCCCACCCGGCAAACTGGCGCCATGCTTCCCACCCTGCCGCTGCCCCTGCCCGCCGAAGTCGTCGACACGTACGCCATCGACTTGGCCGCCCCGTACACCGCAGGCTGGGGCTACCAGCACCTCGACGCCGCCTACGGCCCCGGCGGCGACCTGTACGTCCTCTCCGGCCTCGGCCGCTACAAGCCCGGCGGGGAGGCAGCGGAGAACCCGCACGACCGGACGGTGGCCCTCAGCCTGCTCGCCCGCTACGCGGCGGACGGCGGCGGGGAACCGGCCTCGATGGCGGTCGTGCGCCGCCGCACCCGGTGGTCGAAGTTCGGCGACGCGTGGGACTTCCGCCTTGCCGTCCTCCCCGACGGCACGGTGGCGCTGTGCGGGCGGCATGACAACACCTACCTGTTCGATGCGGAGCTGACCCGCGAGATCGGCGCGTACACGCAGAACTCGCACCGGCGCGCGTACGAGGACTACGAGCCCGGCACGCCGTTCGCCTCCCGCATCGCGGTGACACCCGGCGGACGCCTGCTGTGCGTCACCGCCGAATACGGCACCAACCAATACGGCAACTTCTCCGCGAACCTGATCGGCATCGCCGACACCGCGCCGACCGCCGGCGAGCGCCCGGCCATCCACGCATTCGCCTCCCTCGACGCGCGGCCCAAGCACCAGTTGCCGGAACTCGACGTCAGCTCCTACGTGATGCACGAGGGCCGCCCCGTCGGCCTGGAACACCGTCCGGAACCCGCCCTCGGCGACCTCGTCGCGGAGGAATGGGCGGGGCTCTACCAGCGGCGCCGCAAGTGGCTCGGCACCCCGCGGCCGCTCGCCGACGACCGGTTCGTCATCCCCGTGTTCGCCGAACTCTTCCGCAGCGGCAACCGCGGGAACGCGTTCACGTTCGCGCTCGTCGACGACAAGGGCGCCGTCCTCGGAAAGCTCCGCGGCATGCACGCCTACCAGGACAGCCCGTACACCGGCGGGTGCTACCAGGTCGCCACCGACCCGGCGCGCGGCCGCGTCTACCACCTGAACCGCTACGGCCTCTACGCCTGGGACGCCGACGGCGAACTCCTCGCCAAGGTCTCCACCGGCATCAAGCCGTTCAGCCTGCTGAAGAACTTCAGCCTGCTCGGCTGCTCGCCCGACGGCGACCTCGTCCTCGCGCAGGACAAGCAGCACCTGCTCGCCCGCGTCCCCGTCCCGGCCGACGACCTCGCCGGCGGCCTCGGGACCGCGGTCGAGACCGGACTGGCCGCGTTCGGGAAACACCGCACCGCGCTCAAGAAGCAGTGGGCGCAGGAGGCCTGGCACTGGACGTACCGGCCCGAGGCGGGGCGGTTGCACGAGCTGTAGCCGACCCCGGCGCGACCCGGCCCTGTCCCGGTTCGGCGCAGTTCCGGGTTCGGCGCCGTTTCGGTTTCGGCAACAGCGTTTGCCGGAACCGGAACACCCGGGGTGCAATCGAACCGTGGAACCCACCGACGATCCCAGCACCGGCACCAGCACCGGCCCCGGCCCGAGCCCCGGCCCGAGCCCCGGCCCGAGCCCCGACCCGATCGCCGAAGCCCTGTCCGGCGTCGGCCCGCGCCTGCGCCGGCTCCGTACCGACCACGGCGTGACCCTGACCGCGCTCGCGGAGACGACCGGGATCTCCAAGAGCACGCTGTCCCGCCTGGAGTCCGGCGGGCGGCGCCCCAGCCTGGAACTGCTGCTGCCGATCGCGCAGGCGTACCAGGTCCCGCTCGACGAACTCGTGGGCGCCCCGGCGGTCGGCGACCCGCGGGTCCGCCTGACGCCGCACAAGCTCCCGGACCGCACGGTCATTCCGCTGACCCGCCAGCCGGGGCCGCTGCAGGCCTGGAAGACGGTGATGCCGGGCGGCCCGACGGACTGCACGCCGGTCACCCACGAAGGCTACGAGTGGCTGTACGTCCTGGCCGGCCTCCTGCGCCTGGTCGTCGGCGACCGCACGCTCGTCCTCGGCACGGGCGAGGCCGCCGAGTTCGACACCCGGCTGCCGCATTGCTTCGGCCCGGCCGACGCGCGCCCGGTGGAGATCCTCAGCCTCTTCGGCCGCCAGGGCGAGCGCATGCACGTCCGGGCGGCACCCAAGAGCCGCCGCGCCGCATCCGACCGACCGCCCCCGACCGGGTGACGACCCCCGACCGGCTGCCCGCCCCCGGACACGGCGAAGCCGCCGGGGACGGAAGCCACCCGGCGGCCTGCGGTCCTACCCGGCCTGCCCCGCGCTGCGGGGCGGGCGGGCGACGGCGGAGTGTCAGCCGTTGTCGGAGAGGATGTCCGACAGCACGTTCGCGAGCACATCGTCGCCGTTCTGCTGCACCGAGTTGTTGGTGCAGGTCTGGTTCTGCGAGTCGTTCAGCAGGTCCTGGACGCCGACGCCCAGACCCGCGAGCGCGCCGATCGGCACCTGGGCGTCGACCTTCTGGATGTCGAAGCAGTCCAGGGCGCCACCGTTGACCACACCGAAGTTCGGGCTGCCCAGACCGTTGGTGCTGGTGTTGCCGATGTTCTGCTTGGCCGAGTTGCCGATGAAGTTGGTGTGCTGGCCGTCGTTGCCGCCCGCCATCGCGGCGGGGGCGGCAGCGGCGACCACGCCGACCGCCGCGGCGATGACGGAGGCGGACGCGGCGACCTTCTTGAGGGTCTGGGACATCGGTATTCCTTTTCGCGATTACGCAGGAGGGGTGTGGTGCGGTGTTGCGCGGCCGGACGGCCGGGACCCGGCGTTCCGGGACCCGGCCGTCCGATCCGTGATCGGCCGGTGCGTCAGCCGTTGTCGGAGAGGATGTCCGACAGGACGTGCGACAGCGGGTCGTCGCCGTTCTGCTGCACCGAGTTGTTGGTGCAGGTCTGGTTGGTCTGGTCGTTCAGGATGTCCTGGACGCCGATGCCCGCGCCGATGAGAGCGCCGACCGGGACCTGGGCGGTGACCTTCTGGACGTCGAAGCAGTCGAGCACGCCGCCGTTCACCAGAGCGAAGTTCGGGCTGAAGTAGCCGTCGCTCGAGGTGTTGCCGATGTTCTGCTTGGCCGAGTTGCCGACGAAGTTGGTGTGCTGGCCGTCGTTGCCGCCCGCCATCGCGGCGGGAGCGGCCGTCGCCACGACGCCGACCGCTGCCGCGACAACGGCGGAGGAGGCGGCGACCTTCTTGAGCACGTGGGCCATCGGTAATCCTTCTCAGGAGGAGGGTGATCGAGCGGGTGTTGCGTTTGCTGCCCAGGCGTTGCTCACGCACTGCCTACGCACCCTGAACAAACTCGCAACTCGCAATTTGGTTGCGGCAGTTCACTCCTAAGGATCAAGCGCCACCCGGAAGAGGGGTTTCCGCTGACCCGTTCGGGTGGATTTTCGTGGCGCCCCCTGGCCAAACGCCGCGGACCCCGATCGCTGTTGATCACTCACCGGATCTGGGGCAGGGTCTGATGACCCGTCACCTCCGCGCCGCGGCGCGGGCCGAGAGGAGATGACCGTGGATTTCTCCATGTCGCTGCCGTTGCTGGTCGAGCCCGGAGGCCGCGACCCCTACCGCGAGACCTTCGAACTCGCCCGGATCGCCGAAGCGAGCGGCTTCCACACGGTCACCATCGGCCACCACCACTTCATGCCCGGCAACCTCGGCGACCCCCTCACCTTCCTCGCCGCCGTCGCCGCCCGCACCGACACGCTCCGGGTCGGCACCGGCATCTTCCAGTTGCCCGTGCACAACCCGATCCGGGTCGCCGAACAGGTCGCCCTCATCGACCAGATATCCGGTGGCCGCATCTCCCTCGGCGTCGGCATGGGCTGGTGGCCGCTGGAGTACGAGGTCCACGGCTCGGAATTCCGCCGCCGCGGCGCCCGCATGGAAGAAGCCCTGAAGATCCTCCGCCACGTCTGGACCACCGAGAACACCGGCTGGGAGGGCGAATTCTGGTCCTTCCCCGACCTCACCGTGCACCCCCGCCCGGTCCAGGACCCGCACCCGCCGCTGTGGGTCGCGGGCGTCGCCGACGTCGCCGTCGACCGCGCCGCCCGCCTCGGCGACGCCTGGCTGTGCGGCCCGGTCCAATCCCTCGGCAAAGCCCAGTCCTGCCTCGACGTCTACCGCGCCTCCTGCGCCGCGCACGGCACCCGCCCCGACTGGATCCTGCGCCGCTACGCGTGGCTCGGCACCGACCACGACCAGGTCGCCGCCGACGTCCTCCCGCACTACGTCGACGGCCTCATGGACCACTGGCGCGAGTCCGCCGAGGACGACACCGAAAAGGCCCTGTTCGCCCGCCTCGACGCCGGCGAGAAGATCTCCGCCGAGGAGATCGCCGCCGACCGCCTCCTGTGGGGCAGCCCCGACGACGTGATCGGGCAGGTGCGCCGCTACGCCGACGCGACCGGCTGCACCCACGTCCACGCCGCCTTCGGCGCCGGCCTGCCCGGCAACCACGCCCGCGCGTCCCTCGGCACGTTCGACGAGATCGCCGCCATGGTGAAGCTGTTCGGACGCGAGGTGATCCCGGCGTTCCGGTAGCGGGCGGTGCCGCCGGCACCGGCCCGCGGGTCAGCGCCGGGCTTCGGCTTCCACGAGTGCTTTGATGTGCGCGTTGCGCTCGGCGATCAGCTTGAGCATGTAGCGCCGCAGGACGAGAGCGTCCACGGCGCGCCCCAGGACGCCGAGCGGGGACGTGAACTCGACGACGTCGCGCATCACCGTCCCGCTCCCGCTCCCGTCCCGGGTGGCGTCGTCGGCGGCGAAGTGGTGCTCATGCCGCCACCGCCGGAACGGGCCGCGCCGCTGCTCGTCGACGAAGAAGCCCGGCCGGTCGTACGCGGTGATCGCCGAGGTCATCCGCCACCACACCCCGAAATGCCGGGCCCGCCACGTCACCGTGTCGCCCAGCCGCATGCCGCCCGCGGACACGCCGCCGACGACGCGCTCGCCGGAGTCGGCCATCGACGCCGTGTGCACGTCCACGTCCAGCGAGGCGTCGAACACGCGCTCGGGGGGAGCGGCGATGCGGGTGACCAGCTCGAAGGACGGCATGGCGGGAGCGTAGAGCGCACCCGGCGCCGGGCCACGGGCGGGTGGCTAGTCGTGCGCGACCGGGTGGCGCGGCTCGTACAGCCCCAGCTCGCCGCCCCCGGGCAGCCGCAGGGACGTCTTGAGCCCCCACCCGGCGTCCGTCACAGGTTCGGTGAACTCCGCTCCTTTGGCCGCCAGTTCGGCCATGGTCGCGCGCACGTCGTCGCACATCAGGAACACCTCGTGCGCGAACCCCTCGGCCGGATACACCGCCGCCTCCGCGGGCGGCAGCCGGAAGATCAGCCAGCCGCGGCCCGCGTCGACGTGCGCGAAACCGAGGACGTCCTTGAGGAACGCCCGATCGGCGTCGGCATCGCGGCTGTAGATGATGACGTGCGTGCCGTTGATCACCCGTCCACGCTAACTTCGGCGCCCCGCGGAACCCGGCAACGGCGCGCATATCGCCGTGTTCCGCGGAATTCGCCCCCGCCGGAGCCCCCGTTCCGCGTCCCGGCGACGCAGTCTTGGAGTAAGGGGCCTCGGGGTCCGGGGCCTCGCCGCGAGATGCGGGGAAATCCGGGAGCGGGCGATGAGGCAAAGCGTCAGGCTCGGCAGCATCAGAGGCGTACCCGTCGGCGCCCACTGGTCCACGGTGGCCATCTTCGGGCTGATCGTGGCACTCCTCGCCACCCGCATCCTGCCCGCCGCCGCCGGCAACCCGTCGCCCGTCGTCGCGTGGGCCGTCGCCATCCCCACCGGCGCACTGTTCCTGGCCTCGCTGCTCGCCCACGAAGCCGCCCACGCCGTGGTCGCCCGCCGGCACGGCATGCGCGTCAAGTCCGTGACCCTGTGGCTGCTCGGCGGCGTCGCCGAACTCGAAGAGGAACCCCCGGACTGGCGTACCGACTTGCGCGTCGCCCTGGCCGGCCCCGCGACCAGCTTCGCGGCCGGCGCGGCCGGCGTCGGACTCGCTTATGCCGCCGCGGCCGCCGACCTGCCCGACGTCCTCGCGCTGGCCCTGCTCTGGACCGGCGGCACCAACCTGCTCCTCGCCGTCTTCAACCTGCTGCCCGGCGCCCCGCTCGACGGCGGCCGGGTGCTGCGCGCCGTCATGTGGCGGCGCACCGGCGAACGCGACCGCGCCGCGCGCGCGGCCGCCCGCGCCGGACGGATCCTCGGCGCCGTGTTCATCGGCGGCGGCGCGTTCCTGGTGCTGACCGGGGTGACCGCGGACGGCCTGTGGTTCATGCTGATCGGCTGGTTCGTGGTCGGCGCGGCGGCCGGTGAGGAAGCCCGCAGCACGCTCGGCCGCGGGCTCGAAGGGCTGCTGGTGCGCGACGTCATGACGTCCGCCCCCGACACCGTCGGCTCGTGGACCACCGTCGCCGACTGCGCCGAACGCCTGGTCACCGGCTCCCGGCAGTCGGTCTTCCCGGTCGTCGGCTTCGACGGGCAGCCGGTCGGCGTCGTCACCCTCCGCATGCTCGCCACCGTCCCGGCCCGCCTGCGCGCCGACACCCGTGTCGAGGCGCTCGCCCGCCCGGTCCACCGGCTCCTGGCCCCGGACGAGCCCGCCGACCAGGTCCTCACCGCCCTCACCTCGGGCAGCCACGCTGCCCTGGTCTTGGACGACGGCCGCCTCGTCGGCATGGTCACCCACGACGACATCGCCCGCCTCCAGCACCACGCGGCGCTGCGCGGCAGGCCGACGGAACCGCCGCGGCCGTGAAGCCGCACGACGCCGAAGCCCCCGCACGGACGTGCTGTGCGGGGGGCGACGAGGCAAGAAGCCGCAGGGCCTACTTGGGCAGGTTCCGTGCCATCACGATCCGCTGCACCTGGTTGGTGCCCTCGTAGATCTGCGTGATCTTCGCGTCGCGCATCATGCGCTCGACCGGGTAGTCCCGCGTGTAGCCGTAGCCGCCGAGGAGTTGGATGGCGTCGACGGTGATCTCCATGGCGACGTCGGACGCGTAGCACTTGGCGGCGGCGCCGAAGAAGGTGAGGTCGTCGTCGCCGCGCTCGGACTTGGCCGCGGCTTGGTAGGTCAGCGCGCGGGCGGCCTCCAGCTTCATGGCCATGTCCGCGAGCATGAACTGGATGCCCTGGAACTCGGCGATCGCCTTGCCGAACTGCTTGCGCTCCTGGACGTACTGCTTGGCGTAGTCGAGCGCGCCCTGGGCGATGCCCAGCGCCTGGGCGGCGATGGTGACGCGGGTGTGGTCGAGCGTCGCCATCGCGGTCGCGAAGCCGGTGCCCTCGGCGCCGATCATGCGGTCGGCCGGGATCCGCACCCGGTCGAGGTAGACCTCGCGGGTGGGGGAGCCCTTGATGCCGAGCTTCTTCTCGGGCGCCCCGAACGACACGCCTTCGTCGGACTTCTCCACCACGAACGCGGAGATGCCCTTGGAGCGCTTGTCCGGGTCGGTGACGGCCATGACCGTGTAGTACTCGGACACCCCGGCGTTGGTGATCCACCGCTTCACGCCGTCGAGCACCCAGAAGTCGCCGTCGCGGACCGCGCGGGTGCGCATCGACGCCGCGTCGGAGCCCGCCTCGGGCTCGGACAGGCAGTACGAGAACATCGCCTCGCCCGCGGCGACCGGGGTGAGGTAGCGCTGCTTCAGCTCCTCCGAGCCGGACAGGATGAGCGGCATCGTGCCGAGCTTGTTCACCGCCGGGAGGAGCGACGACGACGCGCACACCCGGGCGACTTCCTCGATCACGATCACCGTGGCGAGGGCGTCTGCACCGGCGCCGCCGTACTCCTCGGGGATGTGCACCGCGGTCAGGTCCGCGGCGCGCAGCGCGTCGAGGGCTTCCTGCGGGAACCGGCCGGCTTCGTCCACGTCGGCCGCGAACGGCGCGATCTTCGCCTCCGCCAACCCGCGCACCGTGTCCCTGAGCATCGCGTGCTCCTCCGAGACCCGGAACAGATCGAAATCACTACGACCGGCCATGATCAGGTTCTGCCTTCCAACGACGTGCACAAAAGGATGGAAAAGGGGGGGAGGCGTGCCTCAGTAGGCGTGGAACCCGCGGCCGCTCTTGCGGCCGATGAGCCCGGCTTCGACCATGCGGAGGAGCAGCGGCGGCGGCGCGTACAGGGGCTCCTTGAATTCCGCGTACATCGACTCGGCGATCGCGTTGAGCGTGTCCAGGCCGATGAGGTCGGCGAGGCGCAGCGGGCCGAGCGGGTGGGCGCAGCCGAGCACCATGCCGTTGTCGATGTCCTCGGCGGACGCGAACCCGGACTCCAGCATCCGCACCGCGGACAGCAGGTAGGGGACGAGCAGCGCGTTGACGACGAAGCCGGCCCGGTCCTGCGAGCGGATCACCGTCTTGCCGAGCAGCGCGGTGGCGAACTCCTCGACGCGCCGCGTGGTTTCGTCGGAGGTGACGAGCGAGGGGATGACCTCGACGAGGCGCTGTACGGGGACCGGGTTGAAGAAGTGCATGCCGACGACGTGCTCGGGGCGCCGGGTCGCGGTGCCGAGCTTCATGATCGGGATCGACGAGGTGTTCGATGCGAGGACCGCTTCCGGGTCGGTGACGACGCGGTCGAGTTCGGTGAAGATGCCGAGCTTGACGTCCTCGTTCTCGGACGCGGCCTCGATCACCAGCGTGCGGTCCGCGAAGTCGGCGAGGGACGTGGTGAAGCGGATGGCATCGAGTGCCTTGGCCCGCTCGGGCTCGTCGATCTTGCCCGCCTTCACGGCGCGGTCGAGCGATTTGGCGATGCGCTTGCGGCCCTGCTCGGCGGTGTCCGGGCTGGTCTCGCACACCATCACGTCCAGGCCGGCGCGGGCGCAGACCTCGGCGATTCCGGCGCCCATCTGGCCGCCGCCGACCACGCCGATCCGGCGCAGGGAGGTCGTCATGAAGCTTCCTCACTCCAGGTGTGCCCGGCGGCCCCTTGTGGGGGAGCGGACACGCGGTGGTGCACGGAACACGGCCGTGCGGAACACGCGTAGGGAACTGAGTTCCCTACTCTAAGGGTATCGAGTGTCATTCGACTAGGCTGGGGCCCATGACCAAAGTGCCGATGCGCGACGCCCTGATCGAGGCGGCGTTCGCGCTGTTCCCGGACCGCGGCTACGACGGCACGACGGTCGACGACATCGTGGCCCGCGCCGGCGTCGGGCGGCGCTCGTTCTTCCGCTACTTCCCGACGAAGGAAGACGTGGTCTTCCCCGACCACGAGCACTCGCTCACCGAGATGCGGGAGTTCCTCGAAGCGGCCCGCGACGACGAGGACCCGATCGCCAAGGTCTGCGACGCCGCCCGCATGGTCCTCGGCCTCTACGCCGACAAACCCGCGTTCTCCGTCCAGCGCTACCGCATGACCCGCCAGGTCCCCGGCCTGCGCGCCTACGAGCTCTCCGTCGTCCGCCGCTACCAGCAGGCCCTCGCCACGTACCTGCGCGCCCGCTTCGCCGGCTCCCCGCAGAGCACCCTGCGCGCCGACGTCATCTCCGCCTCCGTGGTCGCCGCGCACAACCACGCCCTGCGCTCCTGGCTGCGCGCCGACGGCGACGGCGACGTGTGGGCCGCCGTCGACGAAGCCCTCGACCTGGTCCGCAGCGCCTGGCACCCGGACGGCTCCCCGGCCGGCGCCGCGGCCCCCGAACCCGACGACGTCGTGGTGTTCGTGGCCCGCCGCAGCACCCCGATGTGGCGCGTCGTGCGCGACGTCGAGGCCGCACTCACCCCCGCGGGCCGCGCCGAAGAATCCGGGCAGCCCGCGGACTTGGCCGACAGGACGGCCTAGCGGGCACGCCGCTCGCGGTACGCCGGTCACGCGACCTCCGCCGGGTGGGAACCCGCCGCGGATACCCGTGTCGACCGGCGCATAACCCGCGCGTCGGCGGCCCCACGGAAGGACCGCCGACGCCGCGCATGCTCAGTCCGGCTCAGTGCACCTGCCGGTCGTGCCCCGCCCAGTACGGCTCGCGCAGCTTGAACTTCCGCAGCTTGCCCGTCGCCGTGCGCGGCAGACTCTCCGCGAAGTCCACCCGCTTGGGGCACTTGTAGCCCGCGAGCCGGGTGCGGCAGTGCGCGATCAGCTCCTCCGCCGTCACCGCCGAACCGTCGGTGACGACCAGGGCGGTCACCAGCTCGCCCCACTTCTCGTCCGGCGTGCCGATCACCGCCACCTCCCGGATCGCCGGATGCGACATCAGGGCGTCTTCGACCTCGATGGACGACACGTTCTCGCCGCCCGAAATGATGACGTCCTTCTTCCGGTCCGAGATCACGACATAGCCCTCGTCGTCGACGTAGCCGCCGTCACCGGTGTGGAACCAGCCGCCCGCCTGCGCCTTGGCGGTCTCCTCCGGCTGCTCCCAGTAGCCGTCGAGGTTGTGGTTCGACGCCGTCAGCACCTCGCCGTCGACGTCGACGTCGACCCGTACGCCGAGCGCCGGGACACCCGCGCGGCTGAGCCGCCGGGCCCGCTCGGTGCTGTCGAGGCCGTCCCATTCGGCGCGCATCCGGTTGACGGTGACCACGGGGGACGTCTCGGTGAGGCCGTAGATCTGCATGAACTCCCAGCCGAGATCGTCGAGGATCCGCTGGATCGTGCGGGTCGGCGGCGGGGCGCCCGCGCAGATGACGCGTACCCGGTCGCGGCCGGGGATCTCGCCGTCCCAGTGCGGCACGGCGTCCAGCACCGCGTTGACGACGGCGGGCGCGGCGCACATGAGGGTGACGCCGTGCTCCTCGACGCGGCGCAGGATCTCCGTGCCGTCCACCTGGCGGAGCATGATGTGGCGGCCGCCGAGGCCGGTGACGCCGTAGGGCATGCCCCAGCCGTTGGCATGGAACATCGGCAGCGTGTGCAGGTACACGTCCCGGTCGCCGACGCCCGCGTGCAGGGCGAAGACCGTGGCGTTGAGCCACAGGTTCCGGTGCGTGAGCTGCACGCCTTTCGGGCGGGCGGTCGTGCCCGAGGTGTAGTTGATCGTCGCGGTCGCGGCCTCGTCGGGTGCGTCCCACGGGCGCGGCTCGACGCCGTGGAGGTAGAGCGCGTCGTCGTCGCCGAGCACGAACTTGTGCGGGACGTCGAGGCCGTCGAGGACGCCCGCACACGACGGGTCCGCGTACACGACCTCGGCGCCGCTGTGCCGCACGATGTAGTCGATCTCCGGCGTGGTCAGCCGGAAGTTCACCGGAACGAGGACGCGGCCCCAGCCGGACACGCCGAAGAACGACGTGAACAGCCGCGCCGAGTTCTGCGAGATCACCGCGACCCGGCCGCCGACCGGCACCCCGAGCCGGTCCAGCCGGGCGGCCTGCGCGCGGGCGAGCGTGCCCACGTCGCGGTAGGTGGGGGAGCCGAGCGGCGTCGCGGGCTGGTCCGGCTCGTCGACGACGGCGATCCGGTCCGGGAACACGCGCTCCGCGCGGTCCAGGAAGTCCCGAACGGTCAGCGGGTAGTACACGGCAGCACCTCCGGCATGGGCGGGTTGTGGAAGTAAAGCGGAGGGGTGGGGGGTGGGGCTAGGGGGCGCGCGCGGGGTGGGGGCGGGGTTCTGGAGGCTCCTCTGGTGCTGCTCATCGGGCCCTCCCTCCCCCCACCACTTGCGGGTGTCGGTGTCGCGTCGAAGGGCCCTCCCCCGCCTCCTCCGCCGTCGGGTCCTGCCCGCGACCGCACTCGGTGGGTTGCCCGACGTCGTGAGTCTGCCTGTCTGCGGTCCGGTGTGGCGCGGCGGTGCGCCTGGCCTGTGGATAACCCTCGCGCTTCACCCCCGCGGGAAAAACCCATTGCGGAGTGAATCGCTCCGTCTTAGCCTAACGGAGTGATCCACTCCGATAGGGGGCCCTCATGCACGCCATCGCCTTCGCCGACTTCGGCCCGCCCGACGTCCTCCGCCCGGTCGACCTGCCGGTCCCGGCCGTCGACCCCGCCGCGGACCCGACCGCGGTGCGGGTCGCCGTCCGCGCCGCCGGGGTGATGCCGTTCGATACCGGCGTACGCGCCGGCGAGTTCCCTCGAAGTCTCACCCCCGGCCTGCCGGAGCATCCGGTCGTGCCGGGCAACGAGTTCGCGGGCGTCGTCGACGAAGCCGGGCCGCAGAGCGGATTCGCGGTCGGCGACGAGGTGTTCGGGTTCACGACCCTCGGTGCCTACGCCGAATACGTGCTCGTCCCTTCCGCCAACCTCGCCCGCAAACCCGCCGCCATGCCGTGGACGGTCGCCGCCGCCCTCCCGGGCAACGGCCAAGGCGCGCACATGGCGCTGCGGGAGCTGAAGGTCGGACCCGGCGACACCGTCCTGATCCACGCCGCGGCGGGCGGCCTGGGCACGCTCGCGTTGCAGCTCGCTCGCGCGTGGGGCGCAACCACGGTGATCGGTACGGCAAGCGAAGCCAATCACGCCTACCTCCGCGAACTCGGCGCCGTTCCGGTCCGCTACGGCCCCGGCTTGGCCGACCGGGTCCGCGCCGTGGCACCCGACGGCGTGGACGCCGTCCTCGACGGCGCCGGCCGCGAGGCCCTTTTGGCCTCGGTGGAACTCGCCCGGGACCGCGATCGGATCGTCACGATGATCGACGACGCCACCGCACGCGAACTCGGACTGCGCGAATGGACGCCAAGCCGCGACGCCCGCCGGCTAGTCGACCTCGCCGACCTGTGGAGCCGGGGGGAACTGCGCGTGCACCTCCGCGCCGTCCTCCCGCTCGCGGAGGCCGCGGACGCGCACCGGCTCGTGGAACGCGGGCACGGACGCGGCAAGGTCGTGCTGGCCGTGGACGCTTCGTGAACGGCCGCGAGCTGTTCCGGGACCGGCGGTTCGCGATCCTGTTCACCGCGCGCGGCTTCTCGGTCCTGGGCGCGGCTTTCGGGCCGGTGGCGCTGGCGTTCGGAGTGCTGGACCTCCCCGGGGCGAACGCCACCACGCTGACGATCGTGCTGGCCGCGCAAGCGGTGCCGGAAGTCGCCCTGATGCTGTTCGGCGGCGTCATCGCCGACCGCATGTCCCGGGCCCGGCTGATGGCGTTCTCCGAAACCCTGTCCGCGGTCTGCTTCTTCGCCATCGCGGCGATGTTCCTGACCGGGCACGCGCCGGTCGTCGCGGTCGCCGCCGCGGCCGCCGGGACGGGCATGGCACTCGCCCTGTTCTATCCGGCACTGACCGGGCTCGTCCCCGACGTCGTCCCCGAGGAGCACCTGCAGACGGCGAACGGCGTGCTGCGGATCGGCGTCAACGCCGCACGCATGCTCGGGCTTGCGCTGGCCGGTGCCGCGGTCGCGCTGATCGGGCCGGGCTGGGCCCTGGTGCTCAACGGCACGGGTTTCGTGGCGTCGGCACTGCTGCTCAAGAGCCTGGGAGTCCCGCCCGCGGAACGCGGTGAAGCCAACTCGACCCTGCGGGAACTCCGGGAAGGCTGGCAGGAGTTCCGGTCCCGGCAGTGGCTGTGGGTGATCGTGCTGCAGTTCACCTTCGTCATCGCCGGACTGCAAGCGTGCATGGGGGTGCTCGGGCCCGTCGTCGCGAAGGCCGACCTGGGCGGGGCACCGGCCTGGTCGGCGGTGCTCATCGGCCAAGCGCTGGGCACCTTCGCCGGGGTGTTCCTGGCGATCCGGATCCGGCCCCGGCGGACGCTGTTCGTGGCGACACTCGCGGTGCTGCTCGTGCCGCTGCCGTACCTGCTGCTCGGCCTGGGGGCGCCGCTGGCGGTCGTGGTCGCCGGGGCGTTCGTCACCGGGGCCGCGTTCGACGTGTTCGGCGTGCTGTGGGAGACCACGATGCAGCGGGAGATCCCGCGGGAGGCGCTGTCCCGGGTCAGCGCCTACGACGCGCTCGGATCGTTCATGTTCGGTCCGCTGGGGCTGGTCGCGGCCGCGCCGCTGGCCGACGTCATCGGGGCGCGCGGCGCGCTGGTGGCGTTCTCCGGACTGGTCGTCGCCGCGACGGTCGGCGCCTTGCTGTCGCCCGACGTGCGGCGGGTCCGGGCCGGCGCCCCGCCCGCGGCGGAGTCCGGACCCGGACCCGACGCCGTCCCCGAGCCACGGGCCGAGGGCACGGACGCCGCGACCGTGCCCCCGACCCGGGTCCTCGACCTCACTCCGGACGTTGCAGCCGCGCCGTCACCGCAATCCGGTTCAACGCATTCGTCACCGCAATCGTCAGGATGAGGTTGCCCAACTGCTGGGGCCCGAACAGGTTTTCCGCCGCGTCGTAGACCGCGTCCGGGACACCGTCGGGTCCCAGCCGCGTCACCGCGTCGGCAAGCCCCAGCGCGGCACGCTCCGACGCGGTGAACCGCGTCGACTCGCGCCAGCCCGCCAACTCGTGCAGCCGCTCGGGCGGTTCCCCGAGCCGCTGCGCGTCGGCGGCGTACTCGGCCAGATGCGGGGCACTCCCGTTGAGCTGCGACGTGCGCAACTTGACCAGCACCCGCAGCCGGTCGTCGACCAGACCGTCCCGCCGGATCAGGCTGTCGAGGCGCGCGAGCGCCTGATAGCCCCCGGCCGCGGCGGCGGGGAGGTCGATGCGCTGTCGATACACTGAAGGCTCCTTGCCCTACGGGGGACTTGCCACGGCCGCACCCGCCACTGCCCGGGATATGCAGAGCTCGGCGAGATCGATGACACCCGTGTCCCCATCGCGATGCGCCTCCACCCGGCGGATGAACCAGTCACCCAGCACGGCCCCTTCCGGATCCGCCGGCACGCCGCCGATGATCACCGCCAGCCGGAAAGCCGCCACCTTCGCATCGTCGTGCGCGTCCGACTCCGCACTCGCGCTCGCGCTCATCGCACCCTCTCGAAAGGACCGCGCCCTGGAAAGGCGCTCTTCCTGCCCTCCCACCCTCGGCCCTCGAGCCCCGCACGAACAACGACGAAGATCGCAACGCACATTAAGCCCCGCTAAGCGGTCCCCCGCGGGTCGGCCCGACGCGGGCGGTCAGCCCGCGGCGGGCGCGGGGATCCGGTCCTTTTGCTCGTCCCGGCGCAGCGTGGCCAGCGCCTCGCGCAGCGTCAGGTTCGCCCGCGCGTGCCACTCGTCCTTGAGGACGGAGTACATGTTGGCGTCCCACCAGCGGCCGTCGCGGAAGTAGACATGCCGGATCTTGCCGTCGAGCGAGCCGCCCGCGGCCAGGAACAGCCGGTTGGCGATGGCGTTCTCCTCGGCCGCCATGCACCAGAACCGCTCGGCGCCAAGATCGTCGAAAGCCATCCCGAGGACGAGCTGGGTGGTTTCGTAGCCCGCCGCGAGGTTCGCCAGGCCCGGCCGCAGGATGATCGTGTGGCTGTAGACGGCGGAGTACCGGTCGAGTTCCAGGGTCACCGTGCCGACGAGGTAGCCGTCCGCGAGCTGGACGATGGCCATGCAGAAACGGACACGAGCCGGGTCGCCCTGCTCGGCCTCGGCTTGACGCGCCAACTCGACGACGGCGTCGGGCGATAACGCACCCGACGAAGTACGGCGCATGACATGCGGATCGCCCAGGATCTCGGACAACGCACCGGCATCGGACACGGTGAGTTCACGCAACGCCAGCGTCGCGCCGGCACGTCGGACTCGGGCAGGGGACAGTACAGAGGATTCCATGAGCGCCGATACTAACTATATGGATGTGATTGACTACAACCCGTGACGATCTTGGGAGAACAGTTCAGCGCCGTCGACGACGCGGCCGCCCCGGACGCCTTCGTGTCCTACCTGGAGCGGGTCGCCGCGCTCCCCGCGATGGCGCAGGCCCGCCACCGCACCTACGACCTGTTCGCCGAAGTCGCGGGCCCGGGAGCCGACATCGGATGCGGAACCGGCACCGCCCTCGCCGAGTTGGCCGCCCGCGGCATCTCCGGCACCGGCGTCGACCGGAGCACCGCGATGGTGGACACGGCCCGGCTGCGCCACCCCGACCTCCCGTTCGCCACCGGCGACGCCCTCGAACTGCCTTTCCCCGACGGCTCGTTGTCCTGGTACCGGGCCGAACGCGTCTACTTGCACCTGGCCGACGCGGCGGCCGCGGTCGCCGAAGCCCGGCGCGTCCTGGCCCCCGGCGGGCGCATCGTCCTCGCCGACCCCGACTTCGACTCCGTCGTCCTGACCGGCGGCGACCCGTCCCTCACCCGCACGCTGATCGCCGGCTTCACCGACAGCCTCGCCAACGGACACGCCGGCACCCGCACCATGGCCGACCTCGCCGCCGCCGGGTTCCGCGACATCCGCGTCGACGCCGTCCCGCTCACCTTCACCAGCCTCCCCGTGGCCGAGCCGCTGTGGCTGCTCCCCGCACTCGCACACGCGGTCGCCACCGGCCTCGCCAGTGCCGAGCAGACCGCGCGGTGGCACGCCGACCTCCGCGACCGCGCGGACCGCGGCGCGTTCCTCGGCGCCGTGACCTTGTTCGTCACCTCCGCGCGACGCCCGGGCAGATCCGCCGCCGTGGGGGTGTCAAGATTCCGCCTGCGGTTCCGACTCACGGGTGAACGGCGTCCCCGAAACGCCGCCGCCGAAGGTCGGGAAGGCAGGAACAGCATGCAGACACTGGTGCAGCAGGTCGTGGACGAGCTTGTGGAGTCCGGCGCCGAGCTGGGGATCCAGGTCGCGGTGTACCGGCACGGAGAGCTGGTCGTGGACGCGGTGGCCGGCGTCGCGGATCCCGCGAGCGGGCGGCCGGTCGCCTCGGACACCCCGTTCTTCAGCGCCTCGACCGCCAAGGGGGTGACCGCGACGGTGGTGCACGTCCTCGCCGAGCGCGGCGCGCTGGACTACGACACCCCGATCGTGGAGTTCTGGCCGGAGTTCGGCGCGCACGGCAAGGACAAGGCGACCGTCCGGCACGCGCTGACCCATTCCCTCGGCGTCCCCGCGGTCCCGGCCGACCTCACCGTGTGGGACCTGGCCGACTGGGACCGGATGTGCGCCCTGATCGCCGCCGCCGAGCCGTGGTGGGAGCCCGGCACCAAGACCGGCTACCACGCGGTGACCTGGGGCTTCGTCATGGGCGAAATCATCCGGCGGGCCACCGGGAAGCCGATCGCGCAGGTGCTCGCCGAAGAGGTGGCGAAGCCGCTGGGCATCGGCGGCGAACTGTTCTTCGGCGTACCGGAATCCGAGATGGGCCGGCTCGCCCGGCTCGAGGACGCCCCCGGGGCCGCCGCGATGATGGCGGCGATGCCCGCCGACATGCCGCTGGTCAAGGCCACGCCGCCCGCGCTCACCCCCAGCGCCGACTACGGCAACAACCCGGTCGTGCTGACCGCGGACATCCCCTCGGGCGGCACGATGTCCGCCCGCGCGGTCGCCCGCATGTACGCCGCGTTGCTGGGGGAGGTCGACGGCGTCCGGCTGATCTCCGACGCGCGGCTGCGCGCCGCCACCGCACTGGCCACCGCCGACGTCGACCAGATGGTCGGCTTCCCGGCGCCGCGGGCGCTGGGCTACAACCTCGGCCGCCCGGGCGCCGACCCGCAGCAGACCCTGAGCGTCTTCGGCATGCCCGGCATGGGTGGCAGCACGGCATATGCGGACACCGAGACCGGCGTCGCCTTCGCGCTGACCAAGAACCGGTTCTTCCCCGGACCCTCCGATGCGGTCGACCGGATCGGCGCGTTGGTCGCGGAGGCGGTGGCCGACTGAGAATGCGTCCGGTCGGGTCCGCCGCGCGGCGGACCCGACCGGATGGAGCCTGCGGTCACCCCACGGTCGCCGCCCGCACGCACAGCACGTCCGGCAGATGCTCGGCAACCCGGTGCCAGTGCGCGCCGCCGTCCCTGCCGACGTACACCTCACCCGAGCGCGTCCCGAAGTACACGTTGGCCTCCGGGGTGTCGTCGACCGTCAGCGCGTCCCGCATCACGCCCGTCCAGAACCCGTCGTCCGGAAGCCCGGCGGACAGCGCCTCCCACGTCGCCCCGGCGTCGTCGCTGCGGTACACCCGGCAGCGGCCTTCCGGCGGGAACCGCATCGCGTCCGCGACCAGCGGGAACGCGAACACCGTGTCCGGCGCGTGCGGATGCACCGCGATCGGGAAGCCGAAGTCGCTCGGCAGGCCGTCCGCGATCGACCGCCAGGTCGCCGCGCCGTCGTCGCTGCGGTACACACCGTGGTGGTTCTGCAGGAACAGCCGGTCCGGGCGCGCCGGATGCCGGGCGATCTTGTGCACGCACTGGCCGAACTCCGGATACTCGTCCGGCAGGAAGTACGCCCGGATCCCCGTGTTCGACGCCTGCCACGTGACCCCGCCGTCGTACGTGCGGTACACCCCGCCCGTCGACATCGCCACCGTCATGTCGCCCGGCACCGTCGGATGCGGCAGCACCGTATGGATCGCCATCCCGCCGAACCCCGGCGTCCAGTGCGGCCGATGCGGGTGGTCCCACAACCCGCGGACCAGCGCGAACGACCGGCCGCCGTCGTCCGAGCGGAACAGCGCGGACGGCTCGATCCCGGCATACACGGTGTCCGGCTCGTGCGCCGCGCCCGGCTGCAACTGCCACACCCGCTCCACCGACGCGTCCGCGTCCTTCGGGAACGCCACCACCGCCACCCGCGGTTCGCCCCACGACGCACCCAAGTCGTCGCTCGCCGCGACCGCGGGCCCGAAATGCTCGCTGGTCACCCCCGCCAGCACCCGCGGCGCCGCCCCCCGCTTGTCGATCAGCACCGAGTACACCCCCGTCATCGGGTGATGCGGCCCGGTGAAATCCCACGCCCCGCCGCCGTCGGTCGAACGACCGAGCCACAGGCCCTTACGGGTGCCCACGGCGAGGAGGATGGTTTCCGGCATGGCAGCCTCCGAGCGGATTGCGCGTACAGACGGACCCCCCATACGGTCCGCACGCTACGCCCGATCAGTCCGCAACCAAGCCAATCCGGCCCGGTTTCTCTCGAACGAGTGAACGATCAACCGTGTGTGTCGGTCCCCTCCGTCATCATGGCCGCGGCACTGACGCGCGTGATCGCGAAGGGGGAACACCGTGCGAACCGTGTTCGACGGCGACGTCGACGTCGCCTACATGTCGATGTACGTCGATGCCCGGGACGACTGGGCCCGATCCCTCGGCAACGCCGTCGGCGGCCAGGAGAACGGAATCTGCGGCGCCGCCGAGCCCGGGCACCTGCACCTGATGACCGGCATGCACACCGGCCATATCCGCCTCACCATCGAAATCCACGACACCGCCCCGGCGTTGGACGACCACTGGGAGGACATCGTCGAGGCGTCCTTCACCCCGGAAACCGCGACAGTGTGCCTCAACCAGTGGGGCGGCGGCACACCCTGTGAGTTCGCCTTGGCCGCGACAACGTACCGGGTCCGCTACTGCGCCACCGGCATGGACGCCGGCAACGACATGAACGTCGTCCTGGATGGCGAACCCCACGTCGACAGCTACCTGCTCCAGTTCTGGCCCGCACCGGAACGGCCCGACCGGGTGCTGAAGCAGACCAGCCGCCAGGCCGCCTACTGGCACGGCCACGCCCGCTCCCAGCCGCCCCCGCCGACCCCCGAGGAACGAGCCGAGGCGGCCCGCCGTGCCGCGGAGGAAGAACGGGAGCGGCGGTTGGAAGCCGCCCGGCAGTACGAGATCCGCGCCTGGGGCGGCCGCGAGCCGTCCGACCGGCTGCGCAACGTCCGCGGGAACGTCCACGGCCTGCGCCTCCTGGACGTCCATCTCGCGCACGCTCTCGACGCGGCCGACCCGGCGGTCCGGCGCCGCATCGCGCGGTGGGCGGTCCGCCGTGCGTTCGAGGCCGCGGGGCTGGCGCAGATCAGCTGGATCGCCCCGGCGCTCGACGCGCTCGATGCCGGGGATCGCCTGCCCGAGCCGTTCGACGATCTCAGGCGTGCCTTCGACCGGGTGCTCGGCGACCCCGGGGTGCCGCGCAGCACGGTCGTCATCTCTGCCCTGGCGCCACGCGAGATCAGCCGTCAAGCGGTGGCTTTGCCGGCGCTCACCGCGGCCGCCGAGCCGGACGCGCTCCACGCCGCCGTGGATGCGGTGTACGCGGCGGCGTCCAGTTTCGGAGCGGACGGCGGCGCGTTCCTGGCCGAAGTCCGGCGGGCGTTCCCGGAACTCGGCGACGTACCCGACCCGCCCGACCCGCCGGTGCCGACGATGCCGCCGGAGATGCTCCGCGGGGGCTTCACCGGCTGAGGCGGCCTCAGGCCGCGACCGTCACCGTGCCGCGGTCGATGGCCGGGGTCAGCGTGCGGGCGGTGGCGGCGGTCTTCGCGCCGCCGATGCCGCGGGCGAAGACGTAGACGCGCAGCGCCGCGAAGCGGCCGATGCCGGCCAGGCCCGAGGCCGACAGGTAGACGGCCTGCTCGGTCATCACGCCGGGCGATCCGGCGGTGGCGTGCAGGGCGAGCATGGCGGCGGTGGTGAACAGGTAGCTGACCGCGGCGGTGCCGCTGGACTGGAGGTGCATGCGCCAGCCGCGGCGGTCGCTGCGGAACGTCATGCGGCTGTGCAGTTCGTTGGCGGCGATCGTCGACACGACCGTGACCGCGGCGTTGGCGATCGCCAGCGATATGGAGAAGTAGGCAGTCAGCACCACCAGGACGCCGCTCGCCGCGACGCCGGTGCCGCCGCCGAAGACCACGAAGCGGACGAACGAGGCGACGGGGCCGGTGCCGGTGGCGGCGGTGCGGATCGCGCTGCGGCTGGTCTTCACGTACGGCTCCTCGTCCCCGGACGGACCCTGTCGTCCGCCATGCCCCAAACCTAGAAACCCAGGGCCGCCGGGCCCATGGGGCCGGCAGCCGAACCGACGTGGGGCCAGCCCCACCTTTGCGGTGGGGGGCTGCCCGCCATGCCGTCCGTCCCGGACGACTCTACGAGTCATCTAGGAAAGGTCCGTTCCGCTATGCCTTCCGGAATTGCTCCGGCCGGCGATCCGGCACGTGACCCGGCTTCCTCTCTTGCAGACCGCGGCGAGGCCGCGAACTCATCGGTGTGGCATAGCAGGACAACAAAGAACCCCCGGACGGGAATCCCGTCCGGGGGTGTGTTCCGCGCCACTGCCCGAGGCGGGCCGGGCGCGGTCTGAGGGGCTGTCAGGGGCTGGGCGGATCGCGGTAGTACCGCTGCTCGTACACGTCCGCCCCGGACCGCGAGCGGCGGCGCAGCGCGGTCGCCACGATCCCGGCGACCAGGCCGACCGCGCCGCCCGCCATGAGGATGGTGCCGAGGACGTCGAGGTTCACCCAGGTCGGGTCCCAGGTGATGGCGTATTTGAGGATCGAGCCGAGGATGATCAGGGCGAGTCCGCCGGCGATGGTCATGGGCACTCCAGCCGCAAAGCATAGGCAGCAGCAAGCACATATCAACGCCAATACGCTGATATGACACTTGATCAGTCACTGCCACTTTGTCCGGGCATGGGAGGTACGGCAACCGCAGGCGTGCGACGCCGCCCGATCGGCCGAACGCGCCGCTTGCTCCGACGGCCGCGGGACTCCACCCACTTCGCGAGTCCGGACAGCAGCATGCACATGCCGATGTAGATCGGCGCGATGACCATGACGACGGGGATGAACGGCAGGCTGTAGTCGAGGTTCGTGGCGATCTGCTTGCCCGCGTAGAGGAACTCCTCGTAGGAGATGAGGAACCCCAGCGAGGTGTCCTTCAGCGCCACGACGAGCTGGCTGATGATCGCCGGCAGCATCGTGCGGACGCCCTGCGGGATGAGCACGTGGCTCATCACCTGGGTCTTGCGCATGCCCAGCGCGTATGCCGCCTCGGCCTGGCCGCGCGGCACCGCGTGCACGCCCGCCCGGAACACCTCCGCGAGGACCGAGCCGTTGTACAGCGTCAGGCCGCTGATCAGTGCCCACTGCGGTTCGACCTTGAGCGCGATGAAGATGAAGAAGATCATCACCAGCACCGGCATCGCCCGGAAGAACTCGACGACCACCGTCGACGCCCACCGGATCACCCGGTGGTCGGACAGCCGGCCCGCCGCGAACACCGCGCCGAACACCAGCGACAGCACCGCCGCCCACGCGAACGCCTCCAGCGTGTGCCGGAGGCCCCGCCACAGCAGCTCCTGGATGCCGACGTAGGTGAACGGGCTCCACTTCTCGGCGGCGAACTGCCCGGTGTCGACCAGCTTGTAGCCGATCCACGCGACGATCCCCGCGAGCACCAGCGACGCGAGGGCGCCGTACAGGCGGTGGCGCCGCAGTGCGGCCGGTCCCGGCTGGTCGTAGAGCGCGCTGCTCACCGGACCACCTCCCAGTGCTTCTCCATGATCCGGAACACGAGGCTGATGGAGAGCGTGATGATCAGGTAGCCCGCGGCGATCCAGACGAACGTCCACACGATGTTGAAGCCCAGTTCGTTGAGCGTGCGGTAGGTGCCCAGGAGTTCGACGACGCTGAACGACCCGGCGATCGCCGAGTTCTTCGCCAGCGCGATGAGCGTCGACCCGAGCGGCGGCAGCACCGACCGGAACGCCTGCGGCAGCACGATCACGCCGAGCGTCTGCCCGAACGACAGGCCCAGGCTGCGTGCCGCCTCGCCCTGCCCGGTCGGCACGGTGTTGATGCCGGACCGCACCGCCTCGCAGATGAACGCGGACGTGTAGCAGCCGAGCGTGAGGACCGCGAACAGGAAGAACGGCAGCACGATGCCGAACCGCGGCAGCCCCAGCACGACGGCGAAGAACAGCAGCGTCAGCGGCGTGTTGCGCAGGATGTTGACCCACGTGGCGCCGAACAGCCGCATCGGCGCGATCGGCGACACCCGGCACGCCGCCACGAGCACCCCCAGCAGCAGCGCGAGCGCGGACGCCGCCGCGGTGAGTTCGACGGTGCCGACGAAGCCTTCCCAGTACGTGTGCCAGTTTTCGGTGAGAACGTTCATCGCTTCCGCTTTCTCGGCGTGACTCGGCGGGACCCGGCGTTTCTCGGCGCCCGGCCGGCTAGTAGCGGTCGATCGGCGGGGGAGCGGGCGCGGGGACGCCGGACAGGCCGAGCGTGGCGTCGTACGCGGCCTTCCAGTTCCCGTTCTGCTCGTTGTGCGCGATCGCGTCGTCGATGGCCAGCCGGAACGCCCGGTCGCCGCGCGGCACGCCGATGCCGTACGGCTCCTCCGAGAACAGCGGCCCGGCGAGCTTGAGCTGGTCCGGGACCTTGGCCGCGTAGCCCTTGAGGATCGTGTCGTCCGTGCTGACGGCGGCGACCTGGTAGCTGATCAGGTTGTCGACGCACACCGAGTAGCTGTCGTAGCCGACCAACTCGACCTGCGGATAGTCCTTCTGCAGCCGCTGGTACGGCGTCGACCCGGCCACCGAGCAGACCTTCTTGCCCTTCAGGTCCTGGATACCGTTGACGTCCTTCTCGTCGGTGCGTACCAGCAGGCCCTGTCCGGCCATGTAGTACGGCCCGGCGAACCCGACGACCTTCTTGCGGTTGTCGTTGATCGTGTACGTGCCCGCGTAGTAGTCGACCTGGCCGTTCTGGATGGCGGTCTCGCGGTTCGCCGACGTGATCGTCTTGAACTCGATGCGGTCGGCGGGGAACCCGAGGTCGGCGGCGATCATCTTGGCGATCTCGATGTCGAAGCCCGAGTAGTAGCCGGTCGCGGGGTCCTGCTGCGCGACGTACGGCTGGTCGGCCTTGGTGCCGACGATCAGGTGGCCGCGGTCTTTCGCGGCCCGCCACGTCGGCGAGTCCGGCACGTTCGCGGCCTCGTTGACGGTGTACGTCGGCAGGTGCCCCTGGTTGGGCCCCTTGGGCGGCGGCGTCCCGGAGCGGCCGCACGCGGCGGCGGGCAGCACGGCGAGCGCGGCCAGCAGGCACGCGGCGGCGCGCCGTACCGCCCGCAGCCGCGGGGGAGTCGTGGGCATGCGGAACGTCTCCCTCAGTGGTGCAGGATCTTCGACAGGAAGTCGCGGGCCCGCGCGGTGTTCGGCGACTCGAAGAACTCGGCGGGCTCGCGCGCCTCGACGATCTGCCCGTCGGCCATGAACACGACCCGGTTCGCGGCGGACCGGGCGAACCCCATCTCGTGGGTGACGACGATCATCGTCATGCCCTCCGCGGCGAGCGACCGCATGACCTCGAGGACCTCGTTGATCATCTCGGGGTCGAGGGCGGACGTCGGCTCGTCGAACAGCATCAGCTTCGGATCCATCGCCAGCGACCGCGCGATCGCCACCCGCTGCTGCTGCCCGCCGGACAGCTGCGCCGGGAACTTGCCCGCCTGGTCGGCCAGCCCCACCCGGTCCAGCAGTGCCCGGGCCCGCCGCTCGGCCTCGTCCCGGCGCATCTTCCGCACCCGCAGCGGGGCGAGGGTGACGTTGTCGAGCACCGTCTTGTGCGCGAACAGATTGAACGACTGGAACACCATGCCCACTTCGGCACGCAGCTTGGCCAGCCCGCGGCCTTCCTCCGGCAGCGGCCGGCCGGCGACCGTGATGGTGCCGGACTCGATGGTCTCCAGTCGGTTGATGGTCCGGCACAGCGTCGACTTGCCGGAGCCGGACGGGCCGATGAGGACCACCACCTCGCCCTCGTCGACGGTCAGATCGATGTCGCGCAGCACGTGCAGCGACCCAAAGTGCTTGTTGACGCCCTGCATCACGACCAGCGGGCCGCCGGAAGCGGCCGGGTCCGGAGGCGTCGGGGCGGTTGGCGCGTCGGTCACACCCGCCACCCTGCCCGGGTGCCGCGCCGCCCGAGGGCGCGCCGCCGGGCCGGCACCCGGACGAGCGACACCCCCTCACCCGTCCGGCTCAGCGTCGCTCACGCGTCCTTGCGGGTGAACCGCATCCAGCCCAGGATCAGCAGCACCGCGATCTCCGCGCAGAACACCCCGAAACCGGTCCACGGCCCCAACTGGTCGCCGTGGTACTGGTGCGCGACCGTCACCTGGGACCCCGCGTTGCCCGGCATCAGCTTCGCCACCCAGTCGCCCCACTTGCCGGGCAGCAGCCCGACCAGCGACCCGATCACGAAGATCATCCCGAGGCCGACGGTGATCGCGCCCGCGGTGTGCCGCATCAGCAGCGCCAGCGCGAACCCGAACAGTCCCAGCACCGCCAGGTACAGGCCGTTGCCGATCAGCGCGCGCACGACGCCGTCCTGGCTCAGCGGGAC
The DNA here is from genome assembly GCF_039542225.1 of Yinghuangia aomiensis. Lineage (NCBI taxonomy): Bacteria > Bacillati > Actinomycetota > Actinomycetes > Kitasatosporales > Streptomycetaceae > Yinghuangia > Yinghuangia aomiensis. Next base: position 183,477 of record NZ_BAABHS010000010.1, read on the forward strand.
CCCGATGTCCTTCGCGTCCAGGAACGCGTTGCCCGCGAAGTAGCCGAGGAACGCAACGATCGTGCCGATCACGAACAGCATCGCCGCGAGCACCAGCGCCTTGGCGATCAGCACCGTCGTCCGCCGCGGCATCGCCGTCAGCGTCGCCCGGATCATCCCCGTCGCATACTCCGACGACATCACCAAGACACCCAGCACCAGCGCCGCGACCTGCCCGAACACCACGCCGACGGAGATCAGCTCGTCCGGGTGGGTGTCCCGCTCCGAACCGTTCGCGATCGAATTCGCGGACAGCGCGCAGAACAAGACGGTCAGGCCGATGCTCACCACGGCCAGCGCGACCAGCGTCCAGAAGGTCGACCGCACCGTACGGATCTTGATCCACTCGGCGTTCAGGAACGCCCCGAACCCGATCCGGCCCTCCGGCTGCGCGTCACCCTCCGGCAGCAGTACCTCGGTTGTCATCGCACGTCCCCCTGCCCGCGCCCGGCGTCGCCCGCCCGCCGCGGCGGACCCCACCCCGGCGGCGCCTGCGTCTCCTGCGGCACCTGCGCCGGCTGCCCGGGGGCCGGCGCCGCTTCTTCCCCGTCGCCGTCGTGCGGCGGATGCGCGGGAGTGTGGACGCCCGGCACCCCCGCGTGGTACTCGACGCTCTCCGCCGTCAACCGCATGAACGCCTCCTCCAGGGACGACTGCACCAGCGTCAGCTCGTGCAGCCACAAACCCGCCTGGCCGGCCGCGTCGCCGACCCGCGCGGTGTCCGGCCCGTCGACCCGCAGCGCCCCGTCCGGCAGCGCCGCGACCTCCCAGCCGAACTCGCGCAGGACGGTCTCCAGCCGGTCCTGCTGCGGAGAGCGCACCCGCACGTAGTTCGTGGAGTTCTGGTCGATGAACGACCGCATGTCGGTGTCCGCGAGGATGCGGCCGCGGCCGATCACCACCAGATGGTCGGCGGTCACGGCCATCTCGCTCATCAGGTGGCTGGAAACGAACACCGTCCGGCCTTCCGCGGCGAGCTGCTTCATCAGCGTGCGGATCCACAGGATGCCCTCGGGGTCGAGCCCGTTGACCGGCTCGTCGAACATCAGCACCCCGGGGTCGCCCAGCAGCGCCGCCGCGATCCCCAGCCGCTGCCCCATGCCCAGGGAGAAGCCCCGGGCCGGCTTCCGCGCGACCTCCCGCAGCCCGACCATGTCGATCACCTCGTCCACCCGGCGGCGCGGCAGCCGGTTCGACGCGGCCATCCACAGCAGGTGGTTGTACGCCGTCCGGCCGCCGTGCATCGCCTTCGCGTCGAGCAGCGCACCGACCTCGCGCAGCGGTGCCGACAAGCCCGCGTACTGCCGCCCGTTGACGGTCACCGTGCCCGACGTCGGCCGGTCCAGCCCGAGGATCATCCGCATCGTCGTCGACTTGCCCGCCCCGTTCGGCCCCAGGAAGCCGGTCACGGTACCCGCCGGGACGGCGAAGTCGACATGGTCGACGGCCGTTTTGTCGCCGTACTTCTTGGTCAGTCCTCGCGCGACGATCATGCGTCTACCTTGCGTTCGGCCGCCCGTTCGCGCCATCAGGCGCGCGGCACACGGCCGCGATCCGACGACCGTTCGGATGACGCACAGTCAGACCCCCGCGGCGGCGCGTGACGCCCCGTCAGCGGGGCGCCGGGGGCATCCGGCAGACTGTCGCCTGTGAACTCCGCTCCCACCGGTAGTCCGTCACCGTCCGTGCATGATTCGCCCTCTTCGCGTCCTGTGCCCCCTCCGCCCGGCTCGCACCCGGGGACGGTGCTCGTCCTCGGCGGCCGCAGCGAGATCGGCGTCGCCGTCGCCGAACGGCTCGCCCGCCGCGGCGCCCGCCGCATCGTCCTCGCCGCGCGGCGCAGCGCCGAACTCGACGCCGAAGAGGCCGCGCTCCGCGCCGCGGGCGCCACCGACGTGGCGCGCGAGGAGTTCGATGCCGACGACACCGCCGGGCACGCCGTCTTCCTCGACCGGATCGCCGCCGCGTACGGCCCCCTCGACGTGGTCGTCACCGCCTTCGGCATCCTCGGCGACCAGGCGCTCGCCGAAGCCGACGCCGACCACGCGCTCGCGATCGTGCACACCGACTATGTCGCGCACGTCGGCATCCTCACCCGGCTGGCCGCCCTGCTCCGGGAGCAAGGCCACGGGCGGCTCGTGGTCTTCTCGTCGGTCGCCGGCGTCCGGGTCCGCCGCGCCAACTACGTCTACGGCTCCGCCAAGGCCGGGCTCGACGGCTTCGCGAGCGGACTCGCCGACGCCCTCGCCGGCAGCGGCGTCCATTTGCTGCTGGTGCGTCCCGGCTTCGTCGTCGGCCGCATGACCGAGGGCATGACCCCGGCACCTCTGTCCAGCACGCCCGACCAGGTCGCCGACGCGACCGTCAAAGCCCTCCTGCGCGGCAAGGGCGAGGTCTGGGTGCCCGCGGCACTGCGCCCGGTATTCGCGGGCATGCGCATGATGCCCAGACCGCTGTGGCGGCGGCTCCCACGCTGACCGGTCGGCTTCCGGGCGTCTTCGGTTGCCGAGCGCACACCGGCCCGGACCCGGCGTCGCACGCACCCGCGCGTGATGTTGGGATAGGACCGTCGAACCAGGGCGAGCACGCGGTCGCCGACCGCGGCCCGCCCGCAGCACCGCTGTACGACCGCACCGTACGACTGCACCGCAGTCGCGTTCGAGAGGGGAAAGGCATGGCCGACGGACATTACGACGTGGTGGTCCTGGGAGCGGGCCCGGGCGGCTACGTCGCCGCGATCCGCGCGACGCAGCTCGGGCTGCGCACCGCGATCGTGGAGGAGAAGTACTGGGGAGGCGTCTGCCTCAACGTCGGCTGTATCCCCTCCAAGGCGCTGCTGCGCAGTGCCGAACTGGCGCACATCGTCACGCACGAGGCCAAGGGCTTCGGCATCGAGATCGAGGGGCCCGTCAACCTCAACTACGGCGAGGCGTTCACGCGCAGCCGGCGGGTCGCGGACGGCCGCGTCAAGGGCGTCCACTACCTGATGAAGAAGAACGCGATCACGCAGTACAACGGCCGCGGCACGTTCCTCGACGACCACACCCTCCGGGTCGCCGAGGCGGACGGCGGGTCGTCGACGGTCACGTTCGACAACTGCATCATCGCGGTCGGCGCGACGACCCGGCTGCTGCCGGGCACGCAGTTGTCGGACCGGGTGCGGACGTACGAGGAGCAGATCCTCGCGGACAAGCTGCCGGCCGGCATCGTCATCGTGGGCGCGGGCGCGATCGGCGTCGAGTTCGCGTACGTGATGAACAGTTTCGGCGTGGCGGTCACCGTCGTCGAGTTCCTCGACCGCATGGTGCCGCTCGAGGACGAGGACGTCTCCGCGGAACTCGCCCGCCGCTACCGCAAGCTCGGCATCACCGTGATGACGTCGACGGGCGTGCAGTCGATCGAGGAGACCGGGGCCGGCGTGCGGGTGACCGTCGCCGACAAGGAGGGCCGGACGCAGGTCCTCGAAGCCGAGCAGGTCCTCCAGGCGATCGGCTTCCAGCCGCGGGTGTCGGGCTACGGGCTGGAGAACACCGGCGTCGCCCTCACCGAGCGCGGCGCGATCGACATCGACGCGTACTGCCGCACCAACGTGCCGCACATCTTCGCGATCGGCGACGTGACGGCGAAGCTCATGCTCGCGCACACCGCCGAGGCGATGGGCGTGGTGGCGTCCGAGACGATCGGCGGCGCGGAGACCATGCCCGTCGAGTACGTGATGGTCCCGCGCGCGACGTACTGCCAGCCGCAGATCGCCAGCTTTGGCCTGACCGAGGCCCAGGCCCGCGAGCAGGGCTACGACGTCAAGGTCGCCAAGTTCCCGTTCACCGCCAACGCGAAGGCCCACGGGCTCGGCGACGCCGTCGGCTTCGTCAAGATCCTCAGCGACGCGAAGTACGGCGAACTGCTGGGCGCCCACCTGATCGGCCCCGAGGTCACCGAACTCCTGCCGGAACTGACCCTGGCGCAGCAGTGGGACCTGACCGTGCACGAGATCGCCCGGAACGTGCACGCGCACCCGACGCTCGGCGAGGCGGTCAAGGAGGCCGTCCACGGGCTGGCGGGGCACATGATCAACATGTGATCCGAAAGCCCGCACCCTATCTGGTGCGGGTATAGGTGACGGAGAAATGCCAAGGGCGGTGCCGCAGCAAATCGGCGGCACCGCCCGGAAGCGGCTTCAGGGCTTCGGAATCACAGGCTTCCGAACTTGACCCGGTATTCGGCTTTGCCGTTCGGGAAAGCGTCGAGTGTGGCGCCGCCCCAGTCCTGGTCGAAATACGACTGGAAGAGCGGCCCGGACGCGTTGAACCAGGCGGCGGCCTTGTCGATGAAGTACGGGTTGTCCCCGCCGCCGGCGTAGGAGTCGCCGTTGTGCGCGTACAGGCCCCACTCGTCGAACGCGACCGGCTTTCCGTGCGCCGCGGCGAAGGCCTTGTGCGCGGCGAGTCCGCCGGGCTGGTTGACCAGGTTCGACCAGCGGTCCTGCGGCGTCGCCGTCTGGTGGCCCCACCAGACGTCGTAGAAGTTCTGGCCGATGACGTCCACCCAGGCGTCGCCGGGGTAGTAGTCGGCGTAGCCGGTGAGCTTCCGCCCGGTCGGGAATCCGGTGGCCGAGTCGAAATCGAACGTGAAGTGCTGGCCGGGGACGGTCCGCATCACATCGACGACGTGCCGGAACGCGGCCGCGTAACCGGCCGGGTCGTCGCACGCCTGCCACGGTCCGATGCCGCAGTTGTTGCCCTCGTAGCCGACCCGCACCACCGTGTCGGCGAGCCCGTTCGCAACGAGCTTCGCGGCGACGCCCTTCCACGCCGAGTCGTACGTGCCGGACACGACCGCGGCGAAGTTCCCGCCGCCGGGAACGAGCGGCAGGCCGAGGGCGAGGCGTCGGCCGGTGTCCTTCCACGCGCCGAGCTGCGTCGGGTAGTAGGTGCCGAACGGGTCGATGTAGTCGGTTGCGACCGGCACCGGCGATCCGAGCCAGGAAGCGAACGTGCCGACCGCGGCCGCGCCGCCGGTGGATCCGGTGCCGGAATAGACGCCGAGGTGTCCGGGTGTGAACGCGACCGGCTGCGCCGTGGCCGTGGTGGTGGGCGTGGGTGTAGCGGTGGGTGTGGCGGTGGGTGTGGCGGTGGGTGTGGCCGCGGGCGTCGGCGCCGCCTTCGGCTTGTGTCCGGCCTGAGCCTGCGGTGCGCATGTAAAAACCGCTGCGGCGGCGAACGCGGCAACGGCCATGGTTGAGAGGCGCAGACGTCTGGGCATGAACCAGTCCAATTTCGTCGGGCGTGTTCCGGGTCCGAAGCAACGTACGTGGCCGGGATCCCGTGTGCAACGAGCAGAAATCACACCGGTATCGCTGATAAGCCCCGCCCCACGCGTCATCGAAAAAGGCGCGAGAGGGCCGGATCCGGAAACGGATCCGGCCCTCGGCGGGTCAGTTCGGGCGCTTGACCCACGGTGACTTGGCGTAACCGCTGTCCACGTGGAAGACCTGGGGCTTCCCGTACAGGTTGCGGACGTGGATGTTCCAGGTGGCCACGCCCTGGGGCACCTGGATTTGGACCTGGATGGTCGGCGGCTTCCCGGCCTGCCGCCACTGCGTGCAGGCCAGGACGCAGGCGTTCGACAGTTCGGTGAAGTACAGGGTGAGCTTGTTCGGCGAGGGCGGCGAGGGCTTCGTCCCGGTCTCTTCCTTCATGTGCTTCAGGCAGGCCAGGTCGGTCTCCATGCTCGCGGTGCAGAATGCGCGCGGGACCCACGACTCGTTGATCGGGATCCAGGTCACCGCGGTGACCGTCGCCGGGAGCTGGATCTCCGTGTAGCCGAGTTTGTTGATGGCGGCGCACACGGTGGTCCAGTCCTCGCCGCTCCAGGCGAGGATGCCGACGGCTTTGGACAGCTGGAGCGCCGTCGAATTCGCCGGGACCTTCTTCTTGAGCGCGGGAAGGATCGTGGTGTTCTGACAGTGCGTGAGCACCTGCCCGATCTCCTCCGGCTCCAGCCCGGCGATGCACACCAGCCACGGCTTGCCGTAGAACGCGACCATCGACTTGCACATGGACAGGGCCGGCTTGCCCATGCCCGACAGGCAGGCGAACCGGTCGACGACCTCGGGGCGCACCAGGGTGATGCCGCCGCTCAGGTTCAGCTGCGCGTTGACCAGGTTGGTCGACGCGGCGGTGCAGATGTCGGTGATCGCCTGCTTCTGCTCGGCCGCGGTGCACGTGAAGGACGCCTTGAGCCGGGTGTCGATCTGTCGGCCGAGCTGGACGATGCTGATCTGGAGCAGCGGCTCGGCGGTGGCCCGGTGCTTGAGCAGCGGGGCGGTGAGCGGCGCCAGGATTTCGGTGAGCTGGAGCGTCGCGATGTACTCCACGGCGGTATTTGCGTCGGTGACCGTCGCGGTGAGTTGGGTGAGCGCGGCGTCGCAGCTCGCCAGCGTGTGCGTCCGGTGCGCCTCGACGTCCGTGGACTGCTGGGCGAGTGCCGCCAGCTTGGTCGCGGCGCCCGGCCGGGCGGCGTCCAGGTCCTTCATCAGCTTGGTCGACGAAGTGAACGAGCCCAGCCGCTGCCGGGTGGCGGACGGCATCTTGGCGCGGGTGACGTCGACGTACATGATGTCGCTGTGCTCGACGATGACCAGTTCGTCGTAGGCCTCCTGGACCGACGAGGCGAAGAAGTCCTTCAGGTCGTCGAACATCTTCACTGCCAGGTCGTCGATCAGGGCGACCATCTGGGCCTTCCACACCGCCCGGCGCTCCGGGTCGGCGATGTGCGCGAGCTGCTGCTCGACCAGGGCGTTGGCGTCGTCCTTCCACTTCTGTACGGCGGCGTTCGCCTGGCCCTTGAGCACCACGGCGAGAGCCGGCTTCAGTTCCTCGTCACTTGCGGGACGGTCCGGCGGGGTCCCGCCCGCGCCACCGATGGTCTGCTCCGTCATCGTCGTGCCCCCCAATCCCCCGCCGCGTACGACACGCCGCGACGGGGAAACGTCGCGGCGGGCGGCGGCGCGACAATTCTGTCAGGGCGTCAACTTCCCATGGGGCAAAACGTGTTGACTCGGTACGGGTGGCCGTCAACCCCCCGCGGCGCCGAACGCCGCGCGATAGGCGGCCTTCCCCGTCGGGAAGTCGTCGAGGGTGCCCCCGCCCCAGTCCGCGGCGAAGTAGGACTGGAAGACCGCGTTCGACGAGGTGAACAGGTCGGCCATGCGCGTGATGAAGTCCGGGTTGTCGCCGCCCCCGTGGTAGGGGTCGCCGGGGCGGTACAGGCCCCACTCGGGGAAGGCGAGCGGCTTGCCGAGGTGGCCTGCGAACGCGAGGAAGTCGGCGATGCCCATGGGGCGGTCGTGGATGTACGTCCAGCGTTCGGCGGGGGAGGCGGTGGTGCCCCACCACACGTCGTAGATGTTGAGGCCGACGATGTCGACCACGTCGTCGCCGGGATAGAGCACGTCGAACGACGTCGCCGCGCCTGCCGGTCCGACGGCTTGGTCGAGTTCGACGGTGAACCGGCCGCCTGTGACGGACCGCAGCACAAATACCGCGCGCCGGAACGCCGCGCGGTACACCGCCGGGTCGGTGGTGCCGTGCCATGGCCCGATCCCCGGATTGTTCGGCTCGTAGCCCAGCCGGACGACCGTGTCGGTCAGGCCGTGCGCGACGAGGGCGGCGGCGGTGGCGTCGAACAGCCCGTCGTGGAGACCGGCGGCGACCTCGGCGAGCGAGCCGTCCGGCTTGGGCGTCAGGGGGAGGCCGAGGATGAAGCGCCGGTTGTCGGCGTCGGGCGCGGCGGCGGCCCAGCCGCCCCACCGGTCGCTCATGACCGGCGTCCATGCCGCCCCGTTCGCGTCCGCCTGGTCGGATTCGGCGTCGGCGGGGTCGGTGTAGTCGGTGGCGTCGAGTTGTCCCCGGCCCAGCCATGAGGCGAAGGCGTCGACGGCGGGGATCGCGGCCGTGCCGAGGTAGATCCCGACGCGGGGGGTGCCGTCGGTCATGTCGTACTCCCGAACTGCTCCGAGCCGCCCGAGTCACCCCGAGTCACACCAAGCTGTCCCGAGTCACCCCGAGCCCCCGAGCCACCTCCGAGTCATCACCGGTGACGCACGGCAACGCGCATGCGGCCGCCCAGCGACTCAACTACCGTTTCGTCCAAGTTTGGCATCCTGGAGAGGCCGGCGAAACGGCGAAAGGAGAGGTCTCATGCACGCCCGTTCCTTCGCTGACGACGTGGTCAAGCGGCTCGGCAACGACAGCATCCGCCGGATCGCCGCCCTGCTCGGCGTCGACGAGACCGTCGCGCGCCGGATCGCGCGCGAGTCCGTGGTCCCGGTCGTCTCCGCACTCGTCTCCGACGTGGACCGCAACCGTGCGGAAGCCACCCGGGTCGCGGGGGCGATCAACGAGGCGATGCCGGTCGCCGGTCCCGCCGCGGGGAAGAAGCCCCGCACCGCGCTGGCCGGGATCAAGGGCGGAATCCTGGCCCTGGTCGTCCGCAAGGCGGCCGGGCCGGCCGCCCGCCGGATCGCGAAACGCACCGGGCTTCCGGTGCGCGTGTCGATCACGCTCGCCGAAATGCTGCTTCCGGCGGTGATCGGGGTGCTGGCGAAGCGGCTCAAAGCCCGCAGCGCGGGGCGCGGCGTAGGAGCGATGGACGTCGGAACGGCGATGACGTCCGAGGCATCACTGCCGCCCCGCCGCTACCGGCGCGGCCCGCTCGGGATGGTGGATCGCGTGTCGGCGTTGCGCCGGCACTGAGCCCGAAGGCCCAGTCGACGGGCGAGGAGCGCGTGGCGGGCGGCGGGGGAGTGAAGGCGGGGAGTGAAGGCGGGGGAGTCCGGGCCACCGGGACGCCCCCGCCCCCGTGTCACCCCGAGTCCGACGAGTGGCCCGGGAACACCTTCGCCGACGGGTCGATCACCGTCATCGCGTTGTTGACCGCCGTCGCCGCCTCGCCGAAGCCGGTGGCGATCAGCTTGACCTTGCCGTCGTAGTCGGCGATGTCGCCCGCCGCGAACACGCGCGGCAGGTTGGTGCGCATCGTCGAGTCCACGAGGATGTGCCGCTTGCGCTGCTCCAGCCCCCACGTGCTCATCGGCCCGAGGTCGGCCACGAACCCGAGCGCGGCGACGACCGCCTGCGCGGGAATCGTGCGGGCCGCGCCGTCCAGCTTGGCGACGATGTCCGCCGACTCGACCCGCCCGTTGCCGTGCAGCGCGGCCACCTCGGCGGACGTGATGACCTCGACGCTCGACTCCATCACCTTGCGCACGCTGTGCTCGTGCGCCCGGAACTTGTCGCGCCGGTGCACGAGCGTCACCGACTTCGCGAGCGGCTCCAGGCTCATCGCCCAGTCGAACGCCGAGTCGCCGCCGCCGACGATCAGCACGTCGAGGCCTTCGAGTTCGGCCAGCTTCGGGACGAAGTACCGGATGCCCTCGCCGGTGAACACGTCGGCCGCGGGCAGCGGGCGCGGACTGAACGTCCCGATACCGCCGCTGATCAGCACCACCTTGGTGCGCACGGTCAGTCCCGTGTCGCAGGTGACGGTGACCGCGTCGTCGCCGTGGTCGAGCCGCTCGGCGCGATGCCCGAGCAGGTACAACGGATCGAACTGGGCCGCCTGTTCACCGAGCGCGTCGACCAAGTCCTGACCCTTGACGGCGGGGAACCCGGCCACGTCGTAGATCATCTTTTCCGGATACATCGCGGAGATCTGCCCGCCGATCTCCGGAAGCGAATCCAGGACCGCGACCTTCAGGCCGCGGAAGCCGGCGTAGTACGCCGCATACAAGCCGGTAGGACCGGCGCCGACGATCAGCAGGTCGGCCTCGACCGGCGCGGTGCCACCGGGTGGTACTGGGGGCTGAACGGGCTGGGACACGAGGGCTCCCTCCGCTAAGGGGCGTCCGCAGATGAGGTGTCCTGATCGGCTGACCAGCCCTGATGTTGGCCAGCCGCAGAAGCCGCGACGACCATACCGACGGTGACTTCACGTCACCTGAATACGTGCCCCGCGTCACATCGGGGAAAGCCGCGAACGGTCCTTTGTTTGGCGGGATGTCGGGCTTGTGCGGGATGGCGGAGGTTCGCTCGGATGGCCGCGGGGCCGGGGAGGGACAGGGGAGGGACAGGGGAGCGGCGGAGGGCTGCAAGTGGCGGCAGGGGCGGCGCGGCGTCGGCGGCCGCGTACGAGAACCTGTTCTCTTTCCGGGTTCTCTTCCCTGGCGCGGATCACTAGGGTCCCCGCCATGGAAATCTCCTGCGCCCTGCCGCCGTCGGCCGAAGCCCCCGCCCTCATCGCCGAAGCCGAACGCCTCGGCTACGCCCGCGCATGGTGCTACGACTCCCCGGTGCTCTACGGCGACGTGTGGATGACCCTCGCCCTGGCCGCCGAGCGCACCGGCACGATCGGCCTCGGCCCCGCCGTCCTGGTGCCGAGCCTGCGGCATCCGATGGTCAACGCCGCCGCCATCGCGCACCTCGCCGAACTCGCGCCCGGGCGCGTCGCGGTGACGCTCGGCGCGGGCTTCACCGGCCGCATGATGCTGGGGCAGCGGCCGATGCCGTGGGCGCAGGTCGAACCGTACGTCGCCGCCGTCCGGGCGCTGCTCCGCGGCGAGGAAATCCTGTGGGAGGGCAAGGCGCTGCGCATGCTCCAGCCGCCCGGCCACGGCGCGGCGCGGCCGGTCGAGGACGTTCCGATCCTGCTCGGCGCCGAAGGCCCCAAGGGCCTCGCCGCCGCGGAACGACTCGCGGACGGCGTCTTCTCGGTGGGTTCCGTGCAGAAGGCGGGCGCGTTCCCGTGGCGCGCGACGCTGCAGTTCGGCACGGTGCTGGACGAGGGCGAGGACATGGGCTCCGAGCGGGTCCGCGAGGCCGCGGGTGCCGCGGTCGCGGTCATCTACCACGCCGTCTACGAGCGCGCCGGGGCCGGCGTCGACGGCTTCCCGGGCGGGCAGATCTGGCGCGAGTCCGTCGAACTCGCCCCCGAGGACGCCCGGCACCTGTCCGTCCACGACGGCCACCTCGTCGGCCTCAACCGCCACGACCGGCTCATCTGGGAGCAGTCCCGCGACCTCGCCCCGCAGCTCACCCTGACCGGCACCGCCGACCAGGTCCGCGCCCGCGTCGCGGACATGGAGAAGAACGGCGTCACCGAACTCGCCTACCAGCCGGTCGGACCCGACAAGCCCCGCGAACTGCGGGCGTTCGCCGAGGCGCTCGGGGTGGCGCCGCGGGGCTGAGAACGGGCCGAGCGGCTGTGCGTCGGCCGGGACGGCGTGGCGCGGCCGTTGCCGGGGGCTACCACTCCTTCAACGCCAGCGTCACGCCGACCGAGTCGAGCCAGTCCCAGAACTGCCGGTGGCCGTCGAGGCCCCAGTCCTTCCAGGCCCAGCACGCGACCGTCGGGTGACCGGCGGCGTCCAGGATGTCCAGGTCGAGGACGTACGACACGAAGTCGCCTTCGCCGACGGATCGGACGAGGCGGTCCGGCGGCGTTCCGCCCGTGCGTTCCAGCCCCTCGTCCCAGTCGTCGTCGACGAAGCCCAGGACGTCGCCGGACAGGTCTCCGCCGATGCATCCCAGCTGGTGGTGGACGGCCCAGAGCGCCCGGAGCGGGGCGGGTACGGGCCCGCCGAGCAGGGGGAGCACCTCGTGCGGGTCCACGGCACGCGGTGCTGTTCCCCGCGGGAACTGGAGGACGAGGCCGCCGGCGGGCTCGGCGACCGCGTCCAGGCGCATCCGCGGGCCGCCGACGTCCCACGCCGAAGGTTCGGAGGACGCGTACTGGTCCTCGGTGACGACGGTCAGATACGTCAGTGCGGAGTTTCCGTCCGCGTCGGCCATGAGGACGAGCCCGACGGTGTGCCGGCGGAGCAGCACGGAGTACCGCGGTGCCAGATGCGCGACCGGGTGCCAGATGTGGGACAGCGCCTGGTCGAGATCCGCGTCGGGCGGCACGCCCCACGGATTCGCGGGGAACGGCACGTCTCCGACGCCGCCTTCCAGCAGCATGCCGCGGACCGACCAGGGGACATGGGTCTGCGTCCGGATCACCTCCTCCATCACGGCGGCGTCGCGGCGGGCGACCAGCACCGGCATCAACTCGTGCCTGCGGGTGAAGCTGTCGGTCGTGCGGAACTCGGCGAGGATCTCGTCGGTGGGGCGGGAGTCGCCGCTCGGGGTGGCCCGTGCGGGTTCTGCGTCGGCGTCGGGTATGCCGTCGAACGTCACATAGGGGTGGCGGTCGGCGAGTCCGCCGAGGGCTTCGCGGCCTTTGCGGGCTTCGGTGATCGGGGTGCCGCGCAGGTTCACGTGGTGGAGGGCGGGCAGCGTGGTGACCACGGACAGGTCCCGGACCGGGCATCCGCCGAGGCCCAGCACCTGCAGTGTGGGCATGCCGGCCAGCGCGTCCAGGTCGGCCACGCGGGTGCGGTAGACGAACAGCCTGTCGAGGCGCAGGTCCGCCAAGGGGCTCAGGTCCGCCAGCGGGCCGTCGGTGACCGAGAGGTCGCGCAACGCGCCCAACCGGGCGAGGGGGCGTACATCGGTCACTCGCGTGCGGCTGAGGTCCAGCCGGTCCAACCCGGTGAGCGCGCCGAGCGCGCGGATGTCCTCGATCGGGGCCTCGATGTTCAGACTCCGCAGCCGTGTCGCGTTCCGCAGCGCGGCGGCCAGCCCGGCCACGTCGAACTCGGCCACCGAGGCGATCGCCAGCCACTCGAGGTTGCGTACCCGCGACAACCCGGCGAAGTCGGTGGGCCCGGACAGGTGGAGCCAGAAGCCTTCGAGAGCGTCCAGCGCGGAGTCGGGAATCGGCCCCGCGGATACGCCGGTCAGTGAACGCAAGTGCAGTTCGACGGTGGACTCGGGCGGTTTGAGGTCGTCGCCGCGAGCGGCGCGCGCGTAGTTGTACCGGGTCGGATCTGCGCGCATGCGGGTGCTGCCTTCCCGTGGTCACCAGGGTCGCGAATGGACCCTAACAGCGGTGAGGGACACGAGAGTTCGCGAACCGGGCCAAGTCCGTGCGATCGGCGCGACCCGGCCGGGCGCTCGCGTGATCAGCTCTCCGGCGCGACGCCCAGCACCCGCTCCAGGGCGTCTTCGAGGACCGGTCGGAGATCCGACGCGTCGTCCAGGTAGCAGCGCACCGTCAGGCCGTCGCGGAGCAGCAGCAGGATGCCCGCGGTGCGGTCCGGCGCCGGGTCGTCCGCGGCGGCGAGCAGCCGGCGCATGAGGTCGAGGAACCAGGCGCGGTGCTCGGCGATGGTGCGGCGTACCGGGTGCTCCGGGTCCGGGTACTCCGCCGCGACGTTGACGAACGGGCAGCCGCGGAACGCCGGGTCCGCGCCGGCTTCCGTCATGTAGGTGAAGACGCGCACCAGTGCGGCGCGGGGGTCGCCGTCGCCGGGCTCGGCGAGGAACGCTTCCGCGATCTCGCGCTGGAAGCGGAACTGCTCGGCGACGTACGCGTCGACGAGCGCGTCCTTGGCCGGGAAGTGGTGGTAGAAGGTCGCCTTCGCGACCTTGGCCTCCGCGATGATCCGGTCGATGCCCACCGCGTGCACGCCCTCGGCGTAGAACAGCGCGCTCGCGGTCTCCAGTACCCGGCGGCGCGCCGGACTGGCCGCCCGGCGGTCGGCGGCGGCTTCGGCCGCCGCGGCGGAGGAGGCGGCGGTTGCGGGGCTCATGGGGTTGAGATTAGCAGACAGGTCTGTCTAGAGTGCTGTCCCGTGAGGCGAACAGACCTGTCTGTCCGTTCTCCTGAACCACGTATGTGACCTGCCCATTTCGACCTTTCGGAAGGACGCCTCATGGCTCCGATCTACACCGCCATCGCCACCTCCTCCGGCCGCGACGCCCGCGCGGTCAGCTCCGACGGCCAGCTGGACGTGACCCTCGGTATGCAGAAGGAGCTCGGCGGAACCGGCGTCGGCACCAACCCCGAGCAGCTCTTCGCGGCCGGTTACGCCGCCTGCTTCGCCAGCGCCATGCAGCTCGTCGCCAAGCGTCAGAAGGTCGACGCCGCGGACGCGTCCGTCACCGCCGAGGTCGGCCTGGTCGCCAACGGCGAGGGCGGGTTCGGCCTCCAGGTCGTGCTGCGCGTCGAACTGCCCGACGCGCTGACCGCGGAGCAGCGGACCGCGCTCGTCGAGGCGACGCACCAGGTCTGCCCGTACTCGAACGCGACGCGCGGCAACATCCCGGTCGAGCTGGTCGTCGAGTAGTCGGCGGGCGGTCGGCGACGTTTCCGCCGAGCATGGCGAATGATTAGCGAATGCTTAAGGGTATGCGTCGGAATCATTCGATGGACGTAAACAGTCTCCGCGCGGGAGCCTGAATCCCGAGCGGGCGGCGCAGCAGCGCCGCCCCCGGGGTCGGGACGACACGGCGGAGGGGCGGGCGGATGAGCGGGCAGATCACCGGGCAGACCACCGGACGGATGACCGGAGGGCGGGGCGGCGGCAAGCGGTGGGGGAGCATCTCGCGGCTCGTGCTGCTCGGCGCCATCTGGGGATCCAGCTTCCTGTGGATCAAGATCGCCCTGCGGGGCTTCTCACCGATCGAAGTGGCCCTGGTGCGCGTGACCCTCGGGGCACTCGTCCTGCTCGCCTTCACCCGGGCCCGCAGAGTGCCGCTACCCCGCGGAATCGGCACCTGGGGCCACCTCACGGCCGCGGCGTTCTTCCAAAACGCCCTGCCCTACGCCCTGTTCGCGTTCGGCGAGCAGCACGTGGACAGCAGCGTCGCCGGCGTGGTCAATGCGACGACGCCGTTGTGGACCATGCTGCTCGCCGTCCTCGTCGGCACCGGGACCCGGCTCGGCGCCGCACAGGTCTTCGGCCTGTTCCTCGGCTTCGGCGGCGTCCTGCTGATCCTCGCGCCCTGGCAGAGCGGCGGAGCCTTCGGCACGGGCGCGGCGCTGATCGTCGTGGCGGCGTTCAGCTACGCCGTCAGCTACATGTACATCGACCGCTTCGTCGCCGGCCGCGGCCTCGACCCGGTGGCGATGTGCGGGGCGCAGCTCGCCGCCGCGGCGGCGATGCTGGCGGTCGTCCTGCCCTTCTCCGGTGTGTTCGGCTCCTCCGGCGGCATCGCGGTCACGCCGCGTGCCGATGCCTTCGCGGCCGTCGCCGTCCTCGGGGTTCTCGGGACGGGCGTCGCGGTGTGGCTCAACTACCGGCTGCTCGTCGACGACGGGCCCGCGGTCGCGTCGACGGTCACGTACCTGATGCCGCCGGTCTCGGTGCTCCTCGGCGCCCTGGCGCTCGACGAACCGTTCGGGGCGCGGATGGCCGTCGGCATCGCGATCGTGCTGGGCGGGATCGCGTTGACGCGGCGGCGCGGGGAGGCGGCCGCGGCGGCGGGAGACGAGAACGCCGCCTCCGCGGCGGAGGCCGCGGGGGCAGCGGTTCCCGCGCCGACGCCCGAGGCCGCCGACTGGTCCGAAGGCGCCCCCGTGGTTTCCGGCGTTGTCCGGAGGCATGCGTAGGCTGCTTGTCGTACCGGCATGGTTTGACGTACGACGAGAGGGCTCCACGTGTTCGTTCTGCACGCGCTCTGGCGCGCGGACCGGACACTCGCGGTCTGGGGCGAAGACGCCCGGCCGACGGACGAGCCCGATACCGCACCGCTGTCCCGCTCGGTTCCCCCGTTCGATCCGGCCGCCTCGGCGGCCGCCCGCGCAGCCGATGCCCCGGTCACCAACCCCGCCGGGGCATCCGGCATGTCCGGGACGGCAGCCGTGCACCCGTACGTGTGCGGCGTTCCGGTCCTCACCGGACTGCTCGCCGGTGTCGGGTCCGGCCTCGCGTGGCTTGTCGCCCAGGCCGATACCGGGGCCGCGGTACTGCGGCTGCCGACGTTCGGCGGGACGCTGCCGCAGCCGTCGCCGGAACTTCCCGGACCGCCGGTGCGCGGGCCGCGACCCGACCTGGCGTTCGCGTCCTGGACGGTTCCCGCACTGGTGTTCGACGCCGATCAGGCGGCGCAACTCCTCGGCGCGTTGTTCGAACCCCGGCACGCGGCGCTGCGCACCGAACTGGAGGGCATCGGCGCCGTCGATGTCCCGTACGGGGCGTCGCTGCGGTGGCTTACGGCCGTACACGACCTGGCATGGCGGATGGTCGGGCGCGGGCATGTGCTGCCGGGGGTACGGGCCGACGGAGCGGCGTCCTCCCGGGGGGCTGTGGGGGAGGCCGCTGCCGACCACCGGTCGGAAGTCGCGGCCTACGCGCGGTGGTCTCCCGCACCGAACGACGACGAGCACGAGCTGATGCGCGACCTCGCCGCGGCGTGCCCGCCCGTGTGCCGGGCGGAAGACGCCGGTCGGCCGCCTACGCCGACGGCGATGCTCGCGGATCTGCTGGACGCCTTGGTGGACCGGGAAGTCCGCGCCGTGCTCGACGGCGAGGGCACCATTCACCGGTTCGGTTCGCCGGACTCCCGACGGGTCGTCCCGCGGGCCGCCGTACCCGGCGAGCAGTGGCTGGCCGCGCTCGCCGCCCCCTCCGGACGGTTCGCGCTCGCCCCCGACGCGGCCGCGTCCCTCGCCGACGCCGTCGCGGCCTGGCACGCCACCGAAATCGGGACGGTACGCCCCCTCCGCACCTGCTTCCGCCTCGTCGAACCGCTCGGCCCCGACCCGGCCGACCTCCTCGGCCGCCCCACCGACGACAACTGGCGCCTGGACATCCTCGTCCAAGCACCCGACGAGCCCTCACTCATCGTCGACGCCCGAACCGTGTGGACCGCCGGACCGGTCCTCGACGCCTTCGAACGCAAGCAGCACCGTCCGCAGGAAGCCCTCCGCACCGACCTCGAACGCGCCGCCCGCATCTGGCCCGCGCTCGCCGAAACCCGCACGCACGCCCGCCCCGCGTCCGTCCCCCTCGACCGGGCCGGCGCCCTGGAATTCCTGCGCGAAGCCGCGCCCGCCCTGGCCGACGCCGGGTTCGGCGTCCTGCTGCCCGCGTGGTGGCGGCGGCCGCCCCGCCTGGGGCTCATGCTGTCCGCGCGGACGACCACACCCGGCGTCGTCACCGGCGGCAGCATCCTCGACCGCGACGCGGTGGTCGACTTCGGCTGGCGTGCGGCCCTCGGCGACCAGCCGCTCACCGACGAGGAACTGCGCGAACTCGCGGCCGCCAAACAGCCGCTCGTGCGCTTCCGCGGCCAGTGGATGGAAGCCGACCGGGAAGCCATCACCGCCGCACTGAAGTTCCTCGACCGCGAACGCACCGGAACCATGGGCGTCGGCGAAGTCGTGCGCATGGCCGTGGACCCCGGCGCGAGCGTGGCCGGGCTGCCGGTCTTCGGGATCGACGCCGACGCGTGGCTGGGCGAGCTGCTGGCGGGGGCGGAGGCGTTCTGCGGGCAAGGTGCGGAAAGCGGGGGGAGGCCGGCGGGGATTGCGGCGGAACCGTCCGGGTCCGCCGCCGAACCGCCCGGGTTCGCCGCGGAGCTGCGCCCGTATCAGCGGGACGGCGTGGCGTGGCTGGCGTTCCTGTCCCGGCTCGGGCTCGGGGCGGTGCTGGCCGACGACATGGGGCTGGGGAAGACCGTCCAGACGTTGGCTTTGGTGGCGTCCGAAGCCGCCGAAGCCGGCGATGCCGCCGCTTCCGAGGGGGGACGCCGGACTCTCGTCGTCTGCCCCATGTCCCTCGTCGGCAACTGGCTCCGCGAGACCCGGCGGTTCACACCCGGCCTGCGGGTGCACGTGCACCACGGCGCCACGCGTGCCGACGACACACATGCGCTGCGGTCGGCCGACGTCGTGATCACCACGTACGAGACCGCGCATCGGGACATCGACGCCCTGCGTACCGTCGCCTGGGACCGGATCGTGGCCGACGAGGCCCAGCACATCAAGAACATCGCCACCCGCCAGTCCCAGGCGATCCGTTCGCTGCGCGCCCGGCACCGGATCGCGCTCACCGGCACGCCGATGGAGAACCGGCTGGCCGAACTCCACTCCGTCCTCGACTTCGCCAACCCCGGGCTGTTCGGCAGCGCCGAGGACTTCAAAGCCCGCTACGCCATCGCCATCGAACGCAACGGCAGCGAACGCGCCCTCGCCGCGCTGCGCCGCGTCACCGCTCCGTTCCTGCTGCGGCGGCGCAAGACCGACCCGGCGATCGCGCGGGACCTGCCGGACAAGCAGGAGATCACCGTCCGGTGCACGCTCACGCCGGAACAGGCCGGGCTGTACCAGGCGGTCGTGGGCGACATGCTGCACCGCATGGCGAACACCCCGGCGATCGAGCGCCAGGGCCTGATGCTGGCGACGCTCGGCAAGCTCAAGCAGATCTGCAACCACCCGGCGCAGTTCCTCAAGGAGCCGGACGGCCTGACGCGCATTGCCGGGCGTTCCGGCAAGGTCGAACGGCTCGTCGACACACTGGAGGAAGCGATCGCGGAGGGCGACAAGACCCTCGTCTTCACCCAGTACGCGGCGTTCGGACGCCTGATCGCCGCACACGTCGCCGAACGACTCGACACCGAAGTGCTCTTCCTGCACGGCGGAGTGAGCGGCCGACAGCGGGTGCAGCTCGTGGACCGCTTCCAAGACCCGGACGGGCCAAGGGTGTTCGTCCTTTCACTCAAGGCGGGCGGCACTGGCCTCAACCTGACCGCCGCGACGCAGGTCATCCACATCGACCGCTGGTGGAACCCGGCGGTGGAGGACCAAGCCACCGATCGGGCACACCGGATCGGCCAGCAACAGGCCGTACAGGTAAGAAAGTTCGTATGCGCGGGGACGGTGGAGGAACATGTCGACACGCTGATCGCGGGCAAGCGGGTACTGGCAGATGCGGTGATCGGTGACGGCGGGTCGGACGGCTCGGGGAGCGGGTGGCTGACCGGCTTGTCGGCCGAGGCGCTGCGGGAACTGGTGGCGCTGCGCGACGAGGAGGCGGCATGAGCGGACTCCCGGGTGACGAGGAGACGGGCGACCTGTCCCTCGCCGACTTCTGGGGCGGGGGCCCGGTACCGCTTGCGCCCGACGAACCGCCGGGCGTGCCCGATCCGGCGTGCGCCCGTTTTGCCCCGCTGCCGCGCGCCATTCGCGGACGGATTTCGGCCGATTGGCTGCGGTCCGCGTACCAGGCCATGACCTCCCGGTGAGTCATCCCGGTAGGCAAGGCAGGATTTTCCCCGCGGCCCGCGCACGTGGCGGGCCGGAACCAAAGGAGTGTCATGTCCGCCGAGTCCGTCCGCATCCGGCCGGTCCACTACGACGACCTCGAGGCCGTCACCGCGATCTACGCCCACTACGTGGCCAATAGCGTCGCCACCTTCGACGAGGTGGCACCCGGCGTGGACATGTGGGCGGCAAAGGCCGACGACTTGGGCGCACGCGGACTGCCGTTCCTGGTCGCGGAGGACGACTGGCAGGTGGTCGGCTTCGCCTACGCCGGACCGTGGCGTCCCAAGCCGGCCTACCGGCACACCGTCGAGGACACCATCTACCTGTCGCCCGACCACAAGGGGAAGGGCATCGGGCGCACGCTGCTGTCCACACTGCTGCCGCTATGCGCCGACGCCGGGATTCGGCGGGTCCTGGCGGTCATCGCCGACGGGGACGACGATTCCTCGGTCCGGCTCCACAAGTCCTTCGGCTTCACGGAGGCGGGACGGCTGACGGAGGTCGGCTTCAAGTTCGGACGGTGGCTGGACACGGTGATCTACCAGACGGAGCTGGCGCCCCGGCAGGCGGAGGAGGCGCCGGCGGGGGTCGAGGCGTTTCCCGAGGATTGAGCGGTCGACCGGCTTGGGCGGCCACGCGACGAGGTTCCCGGGCGCCATCCCGCCGCTCATGGAACCCGTGTCTCGTCCGGCCTTGACGCAGGGCAATCCCGCACATCGCGACCACGCCGAGGCCTGGGGCTGATGCGGTAGCGTGCGGCCGTGAGCCTCGAAGACGCTGCCCGCAGGTTGGCGGATGAACAGCGGAACAAGAACGCCGCCGCGGCGACGGCTGCCGAGGCGCGCCAGGCACGCGCGGCCACGCCGACGCCCGAGGGCCTGGAGTTCGTGGGCTTCTGCCGCAATCACGGGGTGGCTCCGGTGCCGATCAGGGGCTACCGGCAGAAGCGCTGGAGCGGCAAGACCGTCACGACGGTCGTGGGGCACGGCTGGCCGCTCGACGTCTGGGACGGAGATTCACGCGGGGGTCTGTACCTGGGCGTCCGGGAGGACGGCACCGTCGTCACCCTGACCGGCCACGGCCCGTTCACCCTGGGCGGCCCTGTGGATCCGACGGATCTCCCCCGTTGGGCTGTCGTGACGCACCCTTCGCTTGCGGACCTCCTCGTGAGGGCGGCAGGCAACATCTTGATCAAGAAGGAGAACGGCGCGCTGCGCCCGCCGTTCTAGCGCCGGGACGTTCCGCGGGCCGCCCTCCGTCCCGGATGCGCGCTGCGGCGCAGTGCTGCGGCGGCGGGTGGCGTGCCCCGCCGATTTCCGGCTCAGCTCGCGTCGGCGAGCACGACGCGGAACACCGGGTAGCCCGGGGCGATCCGCCGCAGTTCCTCGTCGGAGGCGTCCGGGCCGACGCCGTCGAAGAACGCGCCGACCTCCATTTTCCAGTTGCGCAGGTAGGCACGGAGCAGGTCGGGCTTCTCGTCGTCGGGCAGCTCCACGTACGTGAACGCCTCCGCGCGCTTGCCCAGGCGCAGCTCGCCGCCGCCGGCCGCGCGCAGGTTCCGCACCCACTGCGTGACGCCGCGCGGTGCGACGAGGTACAGCTCGTCCCCGTGCGTCAGCGGGTTGACCGGCGTGGTCCGCCACTCGCCCGACGTACGGCCGCGCACCGCGAGGACCCGGCTGCCGCGGACGCTCACGCCTCGCCGGGTCAGCCACGCCATCACCGTGTTGAACACGAGGGTGGGACGGCCGGGGCGGAGGTAGCGGGGGGTGGGGGAGCCGGTGGCGGGGGCGGTGGACGCAGCGCCGTTGCCGGCGGTCGTGTCGCCCCCAGCCGCGCCGCCCGCAACCACGCCGCCCACGGCCGCAACACCCGTGTCGGCAGCGCCCGTCCCCGCGGCTTCCGCAACCTCTCCGGCCGCCAACCCGCCGTCACGCCCGCCCGTCGTCATCTCGCCCCGCTCGCTCATCGCGTCCCGCTTGGTCGTCGCCGTCTGCTCGCGCATCGTCCTTCTCCTCTTCGTCGGCGCCGGCCGGCCCTCTATGGCCGGTCCGGTCGCGCCTTCCGAGAGCGCTGCTCTCGTCTGAGAACAGCATGCACGCATTCGCCTCGCCAAAGCAAGAGCAGCGCTCTCGTAATTGTCCGGCGTTCTCGAAACTGTCAGGATGGCCTCATGAACGCCTCCCGAACCGCCCGCGACCGGGCCCGCGCCGAATTGACCCGTGAGATCAAGGAGGCCGCACGACGTCAGCTCGCCGTCGAAGGGGCCCAACGGCTCTCGCTGCGGGCGGTCGCGCGCGAGCTGGGCATGGTGTCGTCGGCGCTCTACCGCTACTTCCCGAGCCGCGACGACCTGCTCACCCAGCTGATCATCGACGCGTACGAGGGCATCGCCGACGCCGCGGATGCCGCCGTGGCCGGTATCCCCGCCGCCGACGAGCGCGGTCGCTGGCGCGCCGTCGCCAACGCGGCCCGCGACTGGGCGCGCAGTCACCCGCACGAGTTCGGGCTCGTGTACGGCACCCCCGTCCCGGGCTACCAGGCCCCGACCGACACCGTCGCGTCAGCGAGCCGTATTCCGATCGCGCTGCTGACCGTGGTCCGCGACGCGCACGAGAACCGGAGGCTCGCCGTCCCGGACCTCGATCTCGCTCCCGAACTCGCCGCGCAGGCACGGGCGGTGGCCGAGCTGACCGGGCTCGACGTGCCGCCCGCGGCGATGACCCGGGCCGTCGTGGCGTGGACGCAGCTCTTCGGCATGATCAGTTTCGAACTGTTCGGGCAGCTCGTCGGCAGCATGGATCCCGCCGACGCGTTCTTCGCCGAAGCGGTCGAACGCATGGCGGACTTCGTGGGGCTGCGCGATTCGGACGATTCCCACTCCACCGGCTGACCCGCGAAATGAACGGAACCCGGTGGACGTTGCGGTACACCGGATGATCAACTGACGCCGTCACCCACCCCGGGAGCCGCCGCATGACCCTGAGCCGGATACCGCCCGACGCGCTCGACCCCACCTCCGTACCGGTGTTCGAGGTGCGCCACCTGGCGATCACCCACCCGTCGGCGGAACCGCTGCTCCGCGAACTCGCGGACGAGTACGGCACGCGCTACGGACCGCTCGCCGGCGAGGAAATGCGGCGCTTCCCCGCTCACGAGTTCGATCCTCCGGACGGGGCCTTCCTCCTGGTGTTCGAAGACGGCGAAGCCGTCGCCGGCGGCGCTTTCCGCCGCTACGACGCAGACACCGCCGAACTCAAGCGCATCTGGACCCACTCCGCGCACCGGCGCCGCGGCCTGGCCCGCCGCGTCCTCGACGAACTCGAACGCACCGCACGCGAACGCGGCTACACCAAGGTCACGCTGACCACCGGCCCCCGCCAACCGGAAGCGAAAGCGCTCTATCTCGCGACGGGCTACACGGCCCTGCCCGACGTCGTGGAGACCGGCTCGGACGGGGCGCGGTTCCACCTGCCGGCATTCGAGAAGACGCTGACCGGGGCGGCCTGACGCGTCGACGGCCCCCAGACCCGTTTCCGACCCCGAGCAGCCGGCGCAAGGCCCGTCCCGGGGGCGACAGGTGCGCCCCCGGGACCCGAAGACGCCTCACGCCACCTGCGGCATGACCTCCGACGCGATCAGTTCCAGGTGGTCCAGGTCGGACAAGTCGAGGATCTGCAGGTAGATCCGCGTCGACCCGAGTTCCGCGAAGCGGCCGATCTTGTCGACGACCTCGGCCGGACTGCCCGCGAGGCCGTTGCTGCGCAGTTCGTCGGGCTCGCGCTTGATGGCGGCGGCGCGGCGGGCGACCTCGCCGTCGGTGCGGCCGACGCAGGCGACCAGCGCGTTCGAGAACACCATGCTGTCCTCGGCGCGTCCGGCGGTACGCATGGCCTCGCGGACCCAGCCGAATTCGCGTTCGGCTTCGTCGAGGGTCGAGAACGGTGTGTTGAACTCGTCGGCGAACCGGGCCGCGAGGGCGGGCGTCCGGGTCCGGCCGTGGCCGCCCACGAGCACCGGCGGATGCGGGTGCTGCACGGGCTTGGGCAGCGCGGGGGAATCGGTAAGCGTGTAGTAAGTGCCCGCGTGGTCGAACGTCTTGCCGACCGGCGTGTCCCAAAGTCCGGTGACGATCTCCAGCTGCTCTTCGAGCCGGGCGAACTTCTCCTTCGGGAACGGGATGCCGTACGCGTTGTGCTCTTCCGCGTACCAGCCCGCCCCGAGCCCCAGTTCCACCCGGCCGCCGGACATCGCGTCCACCTGCGCGACCTGGATCGCGAGGACGCCCGGCAGCCGGAACGTCGCCGCGGTCATCAGCGTGCCGAGCCGGATCCGCTTGGTCTCGCGGGCCAGCCCGGCCAGCGTGATCCACGCGTCGGTCGGACCGGGAAGCCCGTCCGCGTCGCCCATGCGCAGGTAGTGGTCGGACCGGAAGAACGCGTCGTAGCCGAGGTCTTCGGCGGCCTTCGCGACCGTCAGGAGGGTGTCGTAGCTCGCGCCTTGCTGGGGTTCGGTGAAGATGCGAAGTTGCATGCCGATCATTCTCGCCCATGCGATGGCGTATCCCGGGATGCGGACGCCGGGATACGACCGTCGGCTGCTCGAATATGGCGATCACATGAGATCGACCGCGACCGCCGTCAGGCGGCGCCCAGCAGTTTCCCCATCACCTCCGGAGCCCCCGCCAACGCCGCCCGGATCTGCGCCTCGGCGAACGGACGGTACGCGTCGACGTCCACCGCGGCCCAGTCCACCGGTCCCTGCGGCGGCTGCGGGTCGTACTCGAGGAACAACTGCACCTGCCGGGCGACCGCCGCCCCGGCCTCGCGCTCGACGAGGTGCAGCGCCATGTCGATGCCCGCCGACACCCCGGCCGCGGTCACCACCGGACCGTCCGCCACCCACCGCTCCGCGACCGGCGTCGCACCGAACGCCGGCAGCCGGTCACGGAACACCCAGTGCGTCGTGGCCTTGCGCCCCGCCAGCAGCCCGGCCTCGCCGAGCAGCAGCGCACCCGTGCACACCGACGCCGTGAGCGATGCCGTCGCCGCCGCCCGGCGCACGTAGCCGATCAGCTCGGCGTCGGTCAGTGCCGCCAACGTCGGCTCCTCGCCGCCGGGCACCACCAGCACGTCGGGGGACGGGACTTCGGCGAACGTCCGGTCGGGATGGACGCGCAGCGCCGCATCCGTCCCCATCGGCCCGGCCTCGGCCGCCACCACCACGACCTCGTACGGCAACCCCAGCCGCGGCAACGCCGCCAGCACCTGCAGCGGCCCCACCAAGTCGAGCAACGTCATCCCGGGATACGCCACGAACGCGATGGTCCGCACCTGCGCGCCGGCTTCGGCACCGGCACCGGCACCGGCATTGGCGGAACCGGAACCGGACCCGGCATCAGAACCAGAAGAAGTCATGCCCCCACCGTGCCCACCCCCGCTCCGGCACGCCCCGGCGATGTCCGGGATCCTGCGATCCCTGTCTCCCGGCCCCCGTGCCACCGGCGGCCCACCCCCGCTACCGTCCCCCCATGCCCGACCGCCGCCCCGCCGCACCCGCGCCCGCACCCGAGCCCGCCGTGCCCGCGCCCGCGCCGCGCGAGCGCCGCGTCGTCCTGATCGGCTACGACGGCGCGGCGCTGCTCGACATCGCCTGTCCGGTCGAGGCGTTCGACGCGGCGAACGTGCTCGGCGCGGATCCGCCGTACCGGGTCGAACTGGCGTCGCTCGGCGGCCGCCCGGTCCGGTGCGCGAGCGGGTTCACGCTGGCCGCGCACCTTGCCCTCGAAGACGTCGCCGGACGCGTCGACACGCTGGTGGTCGCGGGCGGCCACGGCCACGACGAGGCCGCCGCCACCGGCCCGTTGCTCCGGCAGCTGCAACGCCTTGCGCCGGCGTGCCGCCGGGTGTCGTCGGTGTGCACGGGCGCGACCGTCCTCGCGGCCGCCGGGCTGCTGGACGGGCGGCGCGTCACCACGCACTGGGCGTGGGCCGCCGACCTCGCCCGCGACTATCCGGCGGTGCGGGTCGATCCGGCGCCGCTCTACATCCGCGACGGATCCGTCTACACGGCCGCCGGCGTCACCAGCGCGATCGACCTCGCGCTCGCGTTCGTCGAGGAGGACCACGGCGCCGACCTCGCCCGCAGTGTGGCGCGGGGGCTCGTCACGTACCTCCAACGCCCGGGCAACCAGGCCCAGGTCAGTCTGTTCCTGGCCGCGCCGCCGCCCGAGCATCCGCTGGTCCGCCGGCTTGCCGCGTACATCGCGGGCAATCCGGCCGCCGACCTCGCGCCCGCCGCGTTGGCGGCGATCGCGGGGGTCAGCACGCGGCATCTCACCCGGCTGTTCGCGGCGCAGCTCGGGACGACGCCCGCGCGGTACGTGCGGAGCGTACGCACCGAAACCGCCGGGCACTTGCTGACCTCGACGGGCTTGCCGCTGTCCGCGGTCGCCCGGCGCAGCGGCTTCGGCAGCACCGAGACGCTGCGCCAGGCGTTCGTGGAGCACTACGGGATCGCACCGTCGGCTTACCGCCGGCTGCACCGCGCCGGAAGCCGGACGCCACCGGGGACGGACGGTCCCATGTAAGCCGACGGTTGGTCGATCCCTGCCACTCAGTCCAACAACCGCGCCCGCAAGTGCCCCACCGTGCTCGGCGACAGTCCCAGCCCCTTGCGGATGTAGTTCTCGACCGAGCCGTAAGCGCCGCGCATCGTGGCCAGCGATTCCTCGATGTACTCGGGGCTCTGCTCCATCAGCGGGCGGACGAGCGCCGGGTCGATGCCGCGCGAGGCAAGGAAGGCGTACGTGGCCTCGTTGGACGCCTTGCGGTACTCGTTCGACAGCACGTAGTCCGCGACGATCGTCTCGTCCGGTACGTCCAGCGCGGTCAGCACCAGGGCGCTCATCCAGCCGGTGCGGTCCTTGCCCGCCGTGCAGTGGTACAGCAGCGGCGTCTCGTCCTTCGACGCGATGCGGCGCAGCGTGTCGCCGAACCCGGCGCGGGCCGGTTCCGAGGTGACCATCGACCGCTGCCCGTCCATCATCAGCGCGGCGGCCTTGCCGTTGCCCAGCAGTTGGTCGAGGTACGCCAGGTCGCCGGTCGCCAGCGCCCGCCCGATGGCCTCGGCCATCGTCGCGCCCGCCGCGTCCAGCACCGGGTTCAGGACGAGGGCCGCGCCGGCCGGTATGCGGTCGGAGCCGTCCTTGGCGATCTCCGGAGCGCCGCGGAAGTCGACCACGGTGCGGATGCCCAAGCCGCGGAGCGTGCCGAGGTCCCCGTCGGTCACCTTGTTGAGCGCGTCGGCGCGGAACACCCGGCCCCAGCGCAGCGTCCGGCCGTGTGCGGTGCGGTAGCCGCCGAGGTCCCGGACGTTGACCGCGCCACTCAGCGCGATGTGCCGGACGCCGCCCCCGCCGGGCCGCGCGGCGACGGCGCTGCCACTGCCCTCGGCCGCCTGGGCGCGCGTCCCCGGCAGCACGGCGGCCGCGAACGCCCCCGCCATTCCCGCAGCGAACAGCCGGCGGCCTACCGGCCGCGCGGCCGCCCCGTTTTCCGGCATGCCGAACTGGCCCGAAACCATGCTTCCTCCGATGGTCGGCGACACGAGTCACCCGGTGTACCAGGTATGTCCAACGATCGGAATCGACGCTTCCGGACAGCGGTGGCCCGGACGAGCGCGCTAACCCTTGTAGGACGCGGCCGGCGGCCCCTGTCCGGGGACGCGGTCCTTGATCCACGTGTCGTAGATCTGCTGCCACGTGCCGTTGCCCTTGATGCGCTCCAAGTGCGCGTTGAGGAAGCGGACGAAGTCCTCGTGCCCCTTCGGCACGCCGAAGCCCTGGTACTCCACGGTGTTCGCGGTGCCCACGATCTTCGTCTGCGGGTCCTGTACGGCAAGCCCGGCCAGCAGGCCCTGGTACGTGGTGGCCGCCGCGACCTCGCCGCGCTGCATCGCGACCAGGCAGTCGGCGCGGTCGGTGACGCCGTACGCGATCGGCTTCGGCGTCACGTCGGTTTCGAGTATCCGCTGGATCAGCGTCGACCCGACCGACGCGCACACTTTCTGCCCGCCCAGATCCTCCAGGCGCTTCGCGTCCGAGTTCACCGGCACCAGCAGCATCTGGCTGTCCGTGTAGTACGGGCCGGTGAAGTCGGCGTCCTTGCGCCGGTCGCAGGTGATGGACAGCGTGTCCACGACCAGGTCGACCTGGCCGGCCTTGAGCACCTGCATGCGCTGGGCCGGGGTCACGACCCGGAACCGGATCTTCTCGGGATCGCCGAATATGGCCTTCGCGACCTCGCGCGCCATCGCGATGTCGAAACCTTCGAGCACCCCCGTGGACGGGTTCGGCGCGGCGAAGTACTGGGTGGCCTGGTCGACCCCGACGGTCAGCCACCCGCGGGACTGGATCGCGGCCAGCGTGCCGCCCGCGGGCATCCGGCCCGGCGACGGCAGTGTGCTCGGAGTGAGGCTCTGCCGCACGTCGCAGTCGGGTGCGGGCGCGGGACCGGTGTACGGCACGACCGACCCGACCGGATTCGGCACCCGCGGCACCGCGGCGGGCAAGACCGGCCCGACGTCCGTCGACGCGGCACACCCCGAGCCGGTCAGCACCGCGGCGAGCGCCACCGCGACGCCCAGCCGCCGGCCCGTGCGGGCGGCCGTAGGCCCCGCCTCCGACCGGACCGCCCCGCGGCCGTTCTCCGACCGCAGACCCCTACGGCGGCTCCGTTGCCGCCGCACGCCGAACCGTTCCACCACGCCCCCTCGCACACCCCGCCCCGCGGACCCCATTGTCCGCGCGGACGGCAGCAGGTTTGCAGGTGGGAGGGGTGATGTATAGCGCGGGGGCCGGAATCGAGGGGGGTCCCTCGCGGCTGTCCGAACCCCGGAACGCGGCAGGCCGCCGGAGCGGATCCGGCGGCCTGCCGTTCACGCGGTTCCGTACCGCTTTGCGGTGTCCGTGCGGCGTCTGCGTGGCGTTCTTGCGGGGTCAGAAGCGCAGCGTGGCGGCGATGTGCCCGCGTTCCGCGAGTTCGCCGTCCGGGACGAAGTACACCTGGGCGCCGCGGTCGAGTGCGCGCTCGGCGATGTCGTCCACGATGTCGTCGACGACCGGGAAGCCGTTCGACGGGGTGCCGTCCGGCACCGGCATCAGGTGGTTTTCGGTCACCTGCACGGTCTCGCGGTAGCCGTCCTCGATGACGAGCGTGTCGACCCGGCCTTCGAGGACCGCGCGCCACACCTCGTCCAG
Source organism: Yinghuangia aomiensis (assembly GCF_039542225.1). NCBI lineage: Bacteria > Bacillati > Actinomycetota > Actinomycetes > Kitasatosporales > Streptomycetaceae > Yinghuangia > Yinghuangia aomiensis. The sequence continues at coordinate 211,927 of NZ_BAABHS010000010.1, forward strand.
GCCGCTGGTCATCGCCCGGCGGCCGGTCGCGGCGTCGATCCGCTGCGCCAGGTCGCCGATCTGCTTGGCGCGGTATGCCTCGCGGGCCGGTTCGACCTCCGCGGCGAGGGCGTGCGGCGGGCCCTGGGTGAGGCCGCCCTTGGGCACGCGTCCGGCCTCGGTGTGGTGGTTCGTGCGGACCTCGTCGAGGACGGCGAGGACCGGCGGCAGGCCGACCAGGTAGAACGGGCGCGGGTGGCGGCCCAGCAGGGCGTTGAGCTTGGTGTCGATCTCGCGCATGAACTGGTGGGTGCGCTCGTCGGTGTAGACGCTGGGGAAGTTGCCGACGCGTTCCTGGTGTTCGACGTCCCAGTCGAGGTCGTCGATCTTGTGCGGGAAGCCTTCGAGGGAGATCTGCTCGACGTGGTCGTTCGTGCCGCCCCACAGCGTCGCGTGGTCGATCGCCAGCGCCAGCACCCAGTACGGCTCGTTCTGCGCGCGGGCCGCGACCAGGTTGCGGGTGAGGTAGGTGTCGGAGAAGACGACGCGTTCCGGGACTTCGCGCGGCAGGGACCACACTTCGTGCTCGCCGGGGGAGGCCAGGATGACCAGGCCGTCGAGCGAGTGCACCAGGTCGACCTCGCCGAGGGCCTGGTCGAGTTGCGCGGCCACGTCGAAGCGGGCGTCGCGCGGTACGTCGGGATCGGACTCCAGCCGGCGCTTCGCCTCGGTCACCATGTTCCGCAGCCGGATCGGGTCCTGGGCGTTGTCCGGTTCGGTGCGGTGGGTCGGCATGAGGAGCGACACGGCGGGGAAGGGGCGCACCTTGCGCAGGTCGGCAAGGGTCGCGCTGGTCAGATCCGTCAGCTTCATGGCTGCCTCTCGGTCGATCCCGGGCCTGTCGGCCCGTGGGCGAACCCCCCGAGGTGTTCCTTCCAGGGTGTCCGAGCCGGGGCTCGCCCGCATGTCCGGCGGGACCGGTATTTCGGGCTCGCGCGGGCGGGTGACCGGGTGGGGCGGGCGACGGGTCAGGTGCCGGGGGACTGGCCGGGGGACTGGAGGCGACGGGCGACGGTGCCGAGGGCGTCGGCCAGGCAGGCGAGCTGGGCGGGGGTGAGCACGTCGACCAGGGCGTCGCGAACGGCGGCGACGTGTCCGGGGGCGGCGCCGCCGAGGCGTTCGCGGCCCGCGTCGGTGAGGACGGCGAACACGCTGCGGTCGTCCGTCGGGCAGCCGCGGCGGGCGACCAGGCCGAGCTTCTCCAGTTGGCCGACCTGGTAGGTGAGGCCGCTTTTCGTGGTGAGCAGGGCGTTGGCCAGGTCGGTCATGCGCAGGGAGCCGTCGGGGGTGTCGGCGAGGCGGACGAGGATCTCGTACTGCGGATGGGACAGCCCGGCGTCGGTCTTGAGCTGCTGTTCGATCTGCCGGTTGACCAGGGCGCCCGCGGTAAGGAAGGCATACCAGGCGTGCTTTTCCTCGTCGTTCAGCCACCGCGGTTCGCGCATGCCGTCCATGGTAGAGGCCGGTCCCGAAGTCATTCAAATTTGAACGATGCGCGAGCGAGGGGTAGTGTCGCCGCAGGGTGGTTCAAATTTGAACCACGGAACGGAGAGATGGCCATGCACGCACCCGCAACCGTGCGCACCCGGGTCACCATCCCGCTGCGGTTCGCCGACGGGTACCGCGTCGACGCCGACGCGGTCACCTTCCACGGCCTGGTCGACGGGCTCGAACACGTCGCCCTCGTGCTCGGCACGCCCTCGCCGGGGGACACCCCGCTGGTCCGCCTGCACTCGGAATGCCTGACCGGCGACGCGTTCGGCTCCGCCCGGTGCGACTGCGGGCCGCAGCTGCGCGAAGCCGTCGAACGCATCGCCGACGCCGGCGGCGTCCTGCTGTACCTGCGGCAGGAAGGGCGCGGCATCGGGCTCTACAACAAGCTCGACGCGTATGCGCTGCAGGACGGCGGCCTCGACACTTATGCCGCCAACACCGCGCTGGGACTGCCCGAGGACGCACGCGACTATGCCGCGGCGGCGCAGATGCTCGGCGCGCTCGGGCTCGGCGGCGTCGACCTGCTCAGCAACAACCCCGACAAGGCGGCCCAGCTGCGCGGCTACGGCGTCGACGTGCGGGAGACCCGGGCCACCGGGGTATTCGCGTCGGGCAGCAACCTGCGCTACCTGCGCGCCAAGGTCGAGCACACGGGGCACACGATCGAATTGGCCAGTTGAGGGGAGCGTGCGTGCCGTGAACGTGTCCGACGTGGAGGTGCCCGCCGTGAAGATGCCCGCTGTCTACCTCGGCCACGGTGCGCCGCCGCTCGCCGACGACGACCTGTGGCCCGGTCAGCTCGCCGGGTGGTCCGCCGACCTGCCGCGGCCTACGTCGGTCCTGACGGTGTCGGCGCACTGGGAGGACGCGCCGGTCACGCTCGGCGCGACCCGCACCGTGCCGCTCGTCTACGACTTCGGCGGCTTCCCGCCCAAGTACTACCAGGTGACCTACCCGGCCCCCGGCGCGCCCGAGCTGGCCGAGCGGGTGCGCGGCCTGCTGGCCGCCCCCGGACGCCCGGTCCACGACGCTCCGGAGCGGGGGCTGGACCACGGGGCGTACGTGCCGCTGAAGGAGATGTATCCGGACGCCGATGTCCCGGTGCTCCAGATGTCCATGCCGTCGCTCGACCCCCAGGAACTCTTCGCCCTCGGCCGCCGCCTGGCGCCGCTGCGCGACGAAGGCGTCCTGATCGTCGGCAGCGGCTTCTTCACCCACAACCTGCGCGGCCTCATGTGGGGCGCTGGACCCGACGAAGCCCCGGGCTGGTCCCGCGAGTTCGATGCATGGGGGAGCGAGGCCCTGGCCGCCCACGACCTCGACGCGTTCCTCGACTTCCAGCACGCCGCCCCCGGCGCACGCGTCGCCCACCCGCGCACCGAGCACTTCGCCCCGCTGTTCGTCACCCTGGGTGCGGGCGAAGCGGACTTCGGCACGGCCCGCACGACGATCGACGGGTTCTGGGGCGGTCTGGCCAAGCGGTCGGTGCAGATCGGGTGACCGGACGCCGGTGAAGCCGGGTCGGCAAACGCGGCCGGGCGCGGGGGAGAACGGAGCGCCGTTCGGATAGGGCCGCGGACGCACGGACGCGCGCGTTCTACCCTCGAACCGAGCTGCGGAACCGGCGGGAGGGCGGGATGGCGGGCGGGGCGGCGGGAAGCGCGGCCGAGGGCGGGGGCGAACGGCCTTCTCGCGAACCGGGATCGGGTGACGGCGGGCCGGCGGCGTCGGCGGCTGAAGGGTCTGCCGCGGCCGAACAGGTCCGCGGCCCTGGGCCGGTGTGGAACGGCATGTCGCGGCCGATTCCGGCGGTGGGCATCGGCGGTGTCCAGCGGATCGCCGATGCCGGGCCCACCCGAGAACTCGGGGTCGGCGATCCGCCGTCGCGTGCCATGGCGAACTTGCCTCCCCGGACCGGCCCCACGGGCGGAGTGGCGTCCGGTGAGGTGGCGTCCGGCGCAGTGCCGCGGCGCGACCCCGAGGAGACCGAGCGCCAGAGGCGTTCCGCCGACATCGCGGCGGCGCAGGGGCTGGCCCCGGGGCCGTTGGCGCGGTCCCGCGAGGCGGCCGCCGCCGAGACGCCCGTGCAGCCGCGGCGGGCGGACCGCGCACGCGGCCTGGGCCCGCCGCCGCCGACAGCGGCCGAGCAGCGGCTTGCCGAGGCCGGCAGGGCTGCGCGTGCGCAACGGAACGCGCGGTTGCGGACCGACGTGGTCGCGCGGCTGGCCGCGCTGGGCCGCGGCGACTCCGGCGTCGCGCAGGGACGGACAGCGGAAGAACGGGCGGAGTTCCACGCCAGGGTGGAACGCCTGCGGGCATATGGCCGGGGAGAAGGCCGGGAACACGACGCGGCCCCCGCCGGCGACGCGGCTCCCGCCGGGGATGCGGCCGCCGCAGCACCGGAGGGGGCCACAGCGGCCGGCAAGAGGCTCCTTGCGGACGCCGAGGAGCGCTTGGCCCGGCGGCAGGACGACATCGACTGGCTCGTCGAGACCGCGAAGCAGGTACCGGGCCTGCGACAACACACGGACGGCCAAGCCGTGCCCACGGAAACCGCTGCCGCCGCGGCCGTCGGCTACGCCGCGGCGAAGGACATCCGTACCGCCCCCGGGTCCGGCACGTCCAAGACGCACAGCGAAACGTCGGCAGTGCGCGGCCTCGGCCGACGTCTCCGGCAGACGTTCGGCCTCGGTGCGGAAGCAGAGCGGAAAAGGTGAGCGGCCCGCGGCGCGGGACGCCGTGCGGCGCGAACCGCGCGTGCGGTGCCCGGCCGGCGGAGAAAGAAGGGCCTAGAACGCGTTCAGGACCTCCATGACGCACGTCGGGTCCGTGGCACCCGGGAGGTAGAAACCGAGGCGGTCGGCGCCGGCCAGGCGGGCTCGGTGGGTGAGGGTTGCGGCTACTTCCTTCGGGCTGCCGACGGCGACCACGCGGTGCAGGAGGGTGTCGTCGACGGCGGCCGGGATGTCGGACCAGCGGCCGGCCCGGATCAGGGCGTGGACTTCGGGTTGGAGGTCGCCGTAGCCCTCGGCTTCCAGGACGGGGCGGTAGGCGGGGGTGGAGGCGTAGAACGCGACCATGGCGCGGGCGGCTTGGGTGGCGGCGGCGAGTTCGGGTTCGGTGCGGCCGGCGGCGACGATGACGTCGAGGACGAGGGCGAACTCGTCGCGGGTGCGCCCCGCTCGGTCGAGGCCTGCGGTGACGGCGGGGAGCAGCCGTTCGGTGAGGTAGGCGTCGGTGTTGAGGGGGTGGACGAGCAGGCCGTCGGCGGAGCATGCGACGGCTTCGAGCATGCGGGGGCCGACGCCGCCGGCGAGGAGCGGCGGGATGCCGTAGGGGTTCGGCGGCGGCGACAGGGTCGGCGGCATGAGGGTGAGGTCGAAGAAGTCGCCGTGGAAGTCGAGGGGCTCACGGGTCTGCCAGCAGGTCAGGACGGCGCGGACCGCCTCGATCGTCTCCGCCATGCGGGCGGCGGGGCGCGACCAGGTGGCGCCGTAGCGGCGTTCGATGTGCGCCTTGATCTGGCTGCCGAGGCCGAGGCGGAACCGCCCGCCGGAGGCGGCGTGCAGGTCGTACGCGGCGTGCGCCAGGTGGACCGGGCTGCGGGGGAACGCGATCGCGACGTTGGTCATGATGTCGAGACCGGCGGCGGCCGCGGGTACGAGGGGGAGGAAGACGTCGCCGGGGCCTTCGAACGTGAACACGCCGTCGAAGCCCGCGTCGGCGAGTTCCCGGGCCCGGTCGCCGGCTTGCGCCAACGGGGCGTCGAGGAGGGTGTCGACGGGGATGCGGGTGGGCGGCGGTGTTGCGGCGCCTGCCGCGTTCGGTCGGGCTGCGGTCGGTGCGGGGGGTGTGCGCGGATCCACGGAGACTCTCCCGGGTGAGGGCGTGATTCCGTAGGCATAGGGCACCGGGCGCGCGGGATCAAGGTGAATGGGCGTGTAGCCGGGGTTCTTCGTGCTGCGGGCCGGCCTCAGCCCGCCCGCTTCGGCAGCGCTCTGGCCGTCTGGCGGTGGGTGGCGTACGCGATGACGGCGACCAGGATCGGGAGGCCGGGCAGCATGACCCAGAGAAGGGCGTGGGAGGCGGTGCGCACCGGCGTCATCGAGGCGCCCGCGTAGGCGATCATCGGGCCGGTGGGGGAGTCGGTGCGGATCGCGACGATGCGGAAGGGTTCGGTGTGCGTGATGTCGCCGGTCAGCGGCTCGGGAGCGCTGAACGGGACGTTGACGGTCACGGTGACGGTGCGGCGGTCCGCGGGCGGGGCGTAGGCGGCGACCGGGCCGTGGCCGGCGAGGTTGTCGCTGGCGGTGAGGACGCGGCCGTCGGCGGTCGTCACCTGGACGAGGCCGCCGTCGCCGAGCGGGATCAGCCCGGTGAGCGGCATGCGGCCGTCGGCGACGTCGCGGGCGACGGCTTCGGCCCGGCTGCGGGCGACCGACTCCGCTTGATCGGCCAGTCCGGTCCGCACGGCGACCAGCAGGAGCGAACCGGCGAGGACGAGCGCCAGCGCCGCGACGAGGGACACGAGCGCGGCCGCGCGGGCGGGCGCGGAGCCATCGGCAAGCAGCACGCGGCGCAGCCGCTCACGCATCGGGAGCCCCCGGGGTCGGCCGGACTGGCCATGGACACATGGGAGATAGCGTGACATATCGGGTGCGAGGGGGCACGGTGGTCGGGCGTGTGGGTGAGGGGTGGAGGGGTGGAGGGTGTGCCGTGGGGGCGGTGTTCCGGCCGAGGCCGCGGTTCGGGTGGCTAGCTGTCCGAGCGCACCGCTTCCAGCCGCGCCCGTGCGGCCGTCACGAACGCCCGTCCCGCCGGGCCGCTCGGGCCGTCCGCGCGCCACGCGAACACCAGGCGGCCGCTGAGGGAAGGGCGTTCGATGCGGACGGCGGTCAGCTCGTCCGGTCGGAGCGTGGCCACGATCTCGGGCAGGATCGCCACGCCCAGGCCCTTGGCGGCGAGGTTGGCGAGCGTGCCCGGGTCGCCGGCCTCGAAGGCGATGTGCGGGCGGAATCCCGCCGCGCCGCACGCGTCGTCGAGGAGCCGCCGGATGCCGGTGCCGCGCGGGAGGCTGATCAGCGGGCGGCCGCGCAGGGTGTCGAGGGAGATGGCGGTGTGCGGGGCGAGTTCGTGGTCGTGGGCGACCGCGGCGACCACCGGCTGCTCGTCGACGACCACGAGCGCGATGCCGTCGGGAACCTCACGGCCGATGCTGACCACGGCGGCGTCGAGCCGGCCGTTGCGCAGGGCGTCCAGCAGGTTGTCGGTGTCGTTCTCCGAAAGGGTGATCTCCACGGCGGGGTGCCGCTGATGGAACTCGGCGAGCATGCCCGGGAGATCGACCTTGTGCGAGGTGACCGCGCCGACGGCGACGTGGCCGCGCAGGAGCCCGGTCAGCTCGTCCACGGCGAGGCGGGCCCCGGCCACGGCGGCCAAGGCCGCGCGCGCGTAGGGGAGGACGGCGGCGCCGACCCCGGTCAGCGTCACCTGCCGTCCGGAGCGGTCGAGGAGTTCCTGGCCGAGTTCGCGTTCGAGCCGTTTGATCTGCGCGCTGACGCCGGGCTGGGCCACGTGCACGCGCTCGGCGGCGCGGGTGAAGTTGCGTTCCTCGGCGACGGCGACGAAGTACTCGAGCTGGCGGAGTTCCATAACTGTTGATTCTAGTAGTGAGATTTACCATCTCTTGGACTTATGGCCGACGGGACGCGAGAGTGGAACCACGGCGAGCGCAGCACCGGAAAAGCGCCCCGGACGATCGTCCGGAACGCGGCCGGGACCGCGCCGCGGCACCATCCGAATCGCATCCCCCAGGAGCCGGCCATGACCGAGAACCTCGCCGTCGCGACCACCCCCGAAGACCTCGCGCGCCTGTTCGTCGAACGCGTGAACGCCCGCGACGCGGACGGCGTCGCCGCGCTGTACGCCCCGGACGCCGTGATGGCCTACCCGGCGGGGTCGGTGACCGTCGGCCGCGACGCGATCCGCGCCGTCGTCGAGAAGCTGATCGCCTTCGCCCCGCTGCCCTTCGCGGTCGAACCACCGCTGCCGACGGTGCGGCACGGAGACCTCGCGCTGACCTCGACGCGTGCGGCGGACGGAACCGGCGGGCGGGTGCAGGTCGCCCAGCGTCAGGGGGACGGAACGTGGCTGCGGATCATCGACCGTCCGGAGGTGCCGGTGGAGTGAGGGTCGACCGCGGTCTCCGGTGCGGAGCCGTCAGGCCTCGGCGCCGGAGACCGTGCGGATCGCCGCGAGTACGGCAGCGGTGTCCGCGAGATCCGGCAGGACGGCGTGCGCGCCGGCGGCGGCCAGTACGGTGGCGTCGGCGCGTCCCGTTGCCACGGCGACCACCGACGCGCCACCGGCCAGCGCGGCCGACACGTCGTGCACGGTGTCGCCGATCACCACCGTGCGGCGCCCGCCGAAGTCGGTGCGGTACGCGGCCGCGGCACGACTGCGGGCGAGCGGGACGAGCCGGGCCCGGTCCCGGTGGTCGTCGCCGTAGGCCCCTACCGCCAAGTCGATGTCCGGCCCGGCCAAGCCGACCGCGGCCAATTTGAGGTGCGTCGTGGCATGAAGGTTGCCGGTCAGCACGCTTTGCACGACGTGCCGGGCGGTCGCCAGTGCCCGGACCGCACCCGCGGCACCCGGCAACGGGCGTGCATCGCGCAGGAGTTCGTGGTGCCGTCGGAGGAACGCCGGGAGCAGTCCGTCCATGATGCCCCGGACGGCGTCGTCCGTCGGCTCTATCCCGTGCAGACGCAGCGTCTCCTGCGTGATGTGCAGGTCGGTACGGCCCGCCATGTCCGCCAAGTGCACCAGCTCACGACCGGTGACGTGGACGAAAGCGTCGGCGTACGCGCCGCGGCTGACCGGACCCGCGCTGAGCAGGGTGTGGTCGACGTCCCAGAGGACGAGGAGCCGCCGCGGGTCCGGCGGTGGGCGGTCGCCGGACCCGGGTGTTGCGGAGAATGCCGCCACGTCAGTCCTCGGCCCCCGCCAACTGCTTGTAGAAGAACGTGCAGTCCCGCAGCGCCCCGTGGGCGTCCTGGGCAAAGTCCGGCACGATGCCGAAGGCCGTCCAGCCCGCCGAGCGGTACAGGACATCCGCCGGGCTGCCCGTTTCCGTGTCGAGGATCAGGAGCGTGCGGCCGTGGGCCAAGGACTGGTCCTCGGCGTGGCTCAGCAGGCGGCTGGCGATGCCGCGGTCGCGGGCCTTGCTGTGGACCATCAGCTTGACCAGGTCCGCGCGGTGCCGGCCGTTGGGCCACGGGCTCAGCACGAGGCTCACCGTCCCCACCGGGACTCCGTCGGACTCGGCGAGCCAGACCAGGAACGTGCCGGCGGCGACGTCGTCGGCGCGGGTGTGCCACCACGCTTCGGCGTCCGCCGGGGCGAGCGGGGCGGCGAAGCCGAGGGAGGCACCGCCGTCCACCGCGTCCACCAGCAGCGCGGCGAGGTGCGGAACGCGGGCGGTGAAGTCCGCTCCGGTCACCGGGAGGATCGACAGGCCGGTCACGGCATCACACCCGCAATCAGGTAGCGCACCGGATCCGGGCCCGGGCAGCGGTATTCGGACGTCCCCCAGAGCCGGAACCGCAGGCAGTCCCCGGCATTCAGGGTGTAGGAGCTTCCGTCGAGGGTGATCTCCACGGAGCCTTCCAGCACCCACACGTGGTGCTCCAACCCGGCGACCGGCGGACCGTCGTAGACGATGTCCGCGCCGGGCCGGAGCACGCCTTCGATGAGGTCGGCGCGCAGCCCCGGATGCGGCGGCGACACGGAGCGCCGGACGAAGCCGGTGGTTTTGTCGCGCCACACCGGCTGCTCGTCGGCGCGCAGCAGCTCGGCCGCCGCGGCGTCGGATTCGACCTCGGCTATCAGGCGGGACAGCGGTGTGCCGTAGGCGGCGCACAGCTTGCCCAGCAGGGCCGCCGTCGGGCTGATCTCCGCGCGCTCCAGCCGGGACAGCGTGGAGCGGCTCACCCCCGTGCGGCGGGCGAGGTCGTCCAGCGACCAGCCGCGTTCGACCCGCATTGCGGCGATGCGCAGCGCGAGCCGGTCGTCGAGCGACGCGGCCGGGGGAGCCGGCGAACCGGCGGGGCTTCCCATATCCGGGATGCTATCCCGGATATGGGATGCCGTGGCAAGGGGGTGACGTGCGGATCACATCTCCGATTGCCGCGAGTCGCAGCGGCCGGCCGGTTACGCCCGTTCCGCCGCCCACCGTGCCAGATAGTCCGGCACCGGGCCGACACCGGTGTCCGGCTGCGCCGGGCCCGCGACCGTGCGGAGCGGGATGACGCCCGCCCAGTACGGCAGTTCGAGGTCGCCGTCCTCTTCCGCGGCGAGCCCGTGGTCGCGGACCTTGGCCGCGACCCGGTCGAGGTCGAGCGCGAAGAGTCCGGTCTGGGCGGCTTCCTTGCGGTTCGGCGGCCGGGCGTCCGTGCTGCGGCCGGGGACCAGGTGCTCGAGGAGAACCGACCAGCCGTGCGCGAGTTCGTCCGGGTCGGTCACGCGGCGCAGCGGGCCGTGGGCGATGACGCAGCGGAAGTTCATCGAGTGGTGGAACGCGGACCGGGACAGCACGAGACCGTCCGCGTGGGTGACGGCGAACGCGACCGGGAGCCCGTCGTCGCCGGCGTGCCGGACGGCGGTGGCGAGGTGCGAGCCGGAGGAGACGTGCACGTAGACGCGGCTGCCGTCCCGCCCGAAGGCGAGCGGGAGGACGTGCGGGACGCCGTCGGCGGTGAAGGAGACGTGCGCGAGGAAGGCCTCGTCCAGGATCGCGTGGACGGTGTCGGCGTCGTAGCGCATGCGGTCGCGGAGCCGGGTCGGGGTGGTGGCCTCGGTGCGCGGATAGACGGCGGGGGTCTCGGAAGCGACGCTCATGACGACCTCATTTTTGTACTAGGTCAAAACTGTGTTGGTGCCAGTACAATAAATCCACGGTGGGGGAGGGTGTCAACGGCGATATCCGGACCGGGCCCGCCCGCGCGGTGGCGTACCGTGCAACCGCACAACCCCGAAGCTCAGGAGGACTCCCCGTGGCGCTGACCGGGCGTACCGCCGCCGAGATCGCGGCCTCGGTGGAACGCGACCTCCAGCACGGCGCGTTGGAACCCGGCGCCGCCCTGCCCCCGGTCCGCGCGCTCGCCGCGGAACTCGGCGTCAACCCCAACACCGTCGGCGCCGCCTACCGCCTGCTCCGCGACCGCGGCATCGTCGAGACCCAAGGCCGCGCCGGCACCCGGGTCCGCGCCCGCCCCGCCGCCACCGACCGCAACGCCGTCGGACCCGCCGCACCGCCCGGCGCCCACAACCTCGCCAAGGGCGAACCGGACCCGGCCCTGCTGCCCGACCCCGCCTTCCCCGACCCGCGGACGTGGCGCGTCCTGTACGGCCATACCGCGCTGTACGAACCCCTCGGGGACGCCGCCCGCGCCCTGTTCGCCGCCGACGGCGTGCCCGCCGACCACCTCGTCGCCACATCCGGCGCCCTCGACGGCATCGAACGCGCCCTCACCGCACACCTGCGCCCCGGCGACAGCGTCGTCGTCGAAGACCCCGGCTGGGCCAACTTCCTCGACCTCCTCGCCGCCCTCAACCTCACCGCCGTCCCCGTCCCGGTCGACGACGACGGCCCCGACCCCGACGCGGTCGCCGCCGCACTCGCCGCCGGCGCCCACGCGTTCGTCGTCACCGCCCGCGCGCAGAACCCCACCGGGGCTGCGGTCTCCGCACCCCGCGCGGCCGCGCTGCGCCGCGTCCTGGCCGCCCACCCGGACGTCCTCGTCGTCGAGGACGACCACGGAAACGCCATCGCCGGACCGCCGTTGGCGACCCTCGCCGACACCACGCGGCACTGGCTGTACGTACGCTCCAGCGCCAAGGGCTACGGCCCCGACCTGCGCTGCGCCGTCGCCTCCGGCGACGCCACCACCGTCGGCCGCATCGCCGGCCGCCAACGCCTCGGCCCCGGCTGGATCAGCCACGCCCTCCAGCACGCCGTCGCCGCCGCCTGGGCCTCCGACACCGTGGCCGCCCAGGTCGACCACGCCCGCCGGACCTACGCGGAACGCCGCGCCCTCCTCCTCGACGCCCTCGCCGCCCGCGGCATCCCCGCCCACGGCCGCTCCGGCATCAACGTGTGGGTCCCGGTCCGCGACGAAATCGGCGCCGTCGCCGGCCTGCTGGCCCGCGGCTGGGTCGTCGCCCCGGGCACCCGCTACCGCATCGCCTCCGGCCCGGCCATCCGCGTCACCATCGCCACCCTGACGCCCGCCGAGGCCGAAGCCGCGGCGGACGCGATCGCCGAGGTCGCCGGCCCGGGGGCCCGGGCCGGGGCGGGGCCGGGGGAACAGGCTTATACGAGCGTGTGAGGGCCGGATCGTCCACAGCCCGAACGCAGGCAGGTCGACGAGTCCACGCCGGGAAGCCGCTCGACGAATCGCAGCCGGGGACGCCGCTCAGCGCGCCAACCCGACCCGGTCCATCAGCACCGAACCCGCGTTGAACAACTCCACTCCCGCCACCCGGTTCGTGAACACCGGCCCCTGCGCGGACTGCGCATACACCCACATCGGCAGCTCAGCGGACAGAGCCCGCTGCAAGTCCACGTAGGCGGTCTTGCGCTGCGCCGGATCGGTGGCCGCGCGTCCCGCCGCGAGCGCCCGGTCCGCCGCGGGGCTGCGCCAGCCCATCAGGTTCTGCGGGCTCGCCGACTGCAGCGCATTCCACGCCCGCGGCTCCGGGTCGACCACCCAGTCCTGGAACAGCGTGGCCTGATAGTCCCGTTGGACCACCACCCGGGTCACGAACGCCGACACGTCCAGCGTGTCGATCCGCATCGTCACGTTCTTGTACTGCGTCAGCCGGCTCTGCAGGTACTCGGCCAGCTTCACACTCACCGTCGCCTTCGGAACCGTGAACGTGAAGTCCAGCCGGTGCCCCGCGGCCGCCAGCTCGTCGAACAGGCGCTGTGCCTCCGCCCTGTCGAAGGCCGGCTGCGCCGCGCCCGCGTCGAAGTACGGCGACTCCGCGGCGAAGTAGCCGCGCGCGGGCACCCCGCCCTGGTTCAGCGTCCTCGCCATCTCCGCCGGGTCGACCGCCAGCGCGATCGCCCGCCGCGCCCGCACATCGTCGAACGGCGCCTTCGTGACGTCGAACTGCACCGCCTGCCCGCCATTCGACTGCACCGGGCGGGTGTTGAGCGTGCCCTTCGCCCGCGCCAGCAGCGCGTCGGCGCCGATGGCCAGGTCGGCACCGCCCGACTTGAGGGTGTTGTACTGCTGGTCGATGTCGGACATCACCTTGACGTCGACCTGGTCGAGATACGGCAGGCCTTTGTCCTTCTGCCAGTACGCCGGGTTCTTCACGAACACCTGCTCGGCTCCGCGCGTCCACCGCGACAAGGTGAACGGGCCCGCGCCGACCGGCCGGGTGCGGTACACGTCCGGTCCCATCGCCAATACCGACGGTGCCTCGACGAACGTCAGGTCGGTCGCCACCGACCGGTCGAAGTTCGGGTTGGGCGTGGCAAGCACCGCCTGGACGGTGGACGGGTCGACGACCCGCACCGTCAGCCCGGTGGTGGCGGCGCGGTGCTGCGACCGGACTTCCGGCTTGGCGTGCATCTCCCAGTTCGTCCGTACGGCCGCCGCGTCGAACGGCGTCCCGTCGGAGAACGTCACGCCCGGCCGCAGCTTGAGCGTCCACGTCGTGCCGCCGTCCGCCGTGGTCAGGCTCTCGGCGAGGTGCGGCTTGACCGTGTTCGTCACCGGATCGAGGTACACCAGCGGGTCGTAGAGCGCCGCCATGCGCGCGCTGTCCGCGGGTGCGCCGCCGTAGTTCGCGCCGAACGGGTCCAGCGAGGTCGAGTCGCCGACCGACAGCATCGTCAGCGTGCCGCCCGACTTCGGCGGACCGGACGGGCCCGCACTCCCCGGCGACGCGTTCGTGCCGCCGCCCCGGCACGCGGCCGCGGTCAGGACGACGGCTGCCGACAAGGCGGCGGCTTGCAGCACGACGGGATGGCGCACGTATCTCATGGCGGGTCCTCGACAGGGGAAGGGGCGGTCGGCAGGGGGAGCGGCTCAGGCGTCAGCCGCGGAAGCGGCGCGCGAAGTGCGCGCGCCGGCGGGCGAGGGCCTCGGCGCGTTCTTCGCCGGTCAGGCGGCGCGCGGACGCGGGTATCGCCGCGTCGAGTTCGTCGAACCGGACCACCCGGCAGACCGGCGTCGGCGTGCTGCGCGCCCAGATCCACCGCCACGACACGTGGCCCTTCGCGCGGCCCTCGGTGTCCAGCCAGTTCGGCACGCCCGGGTCGCGGTGCGCGACGACGATCCGGCACACACCGTCGTCGTCGACATGGACTTCCTGGCCGTTGAGCGCGTTCTGCCGGTTGTGCAGGTCCAAAGACTCGAACCACGGGTAGTTGTAGAGCTGCACGCTCCAGTAGTCCGCGTCCGGGACCGGGGTTTCGGCGAGCAGCGCCTCGTCGGGGCCGAGTTCGTACATGCCGCCGCCGTAGCGGATGGCGTCCGCGCCGCCCGGCACCGAGGTCGGCGGGCGGAAGCGGTTCGGGCCGCCCGCGGCCTCGTACACCGTGGCCATGAACGGCCCCCAGTACTGCATGGTGGCGCGCGTCCAGGTGCGGGCTTCGTCGATCCGTCCGGCCAGCACCGCGGGGGACAGCGGTTCGGGCGCCAGGCCGCGCGAGCCGACGCGTTCGACGACGAAGGCGCCGGTGCGGTCGTGGTCGAGGTCGCACACGTACTGGCGGATCGACAGGTAGCGGGCGCGCGGGTCGAGCGGCAGCCAGGGCATGCCGTCCGCGGGACGTTCGCCGCCGACCTGCAGGGTGAAGGACCCGTCGGGGGCGACGGCGAGGCCGTCGATGTCGGTCTCCGCGAAGACCCCGTACTGCTCGAGCTGCATGTCGCCTTCGACGGTCGACACGATGACGTTGCGGACTCCGGCGAGGTTGCCCGTCAGCACGTACGCGTACCGCCCGTCGACCCGGGCGCGCAGATACACGTTGTCGACGTTGGGGCCGCCCCACTTGACCACGTCGTCGTCGAAGCGCTGGAACGTGGGGAAAGCCGGGTCGCCGTGTTCGAGCAACGCCTGCAACGCGTGCACGGCGACGCGCGACAGATGCCGCACCCCGTCCGCCGGATCGGGATGCCCGCCCGCGTGCACCGCCCGCCCGAGGTCGGACAGTTCGGCGCAGAACCGGGTCCACGCGTCGGCGGTGCCGGAGGCGTCGGTCGGGGTGGTTGGATCGGTCACGGCGGAGGCCCTTCTCACGACGTACTGAGGCCCTGCCTTAGTTAAGGCGGGGCCTCAGTAAGGCATGGGCGGCATGCCGAGTCAAGGGCCGTGAGACGCGCGGGCCGGGGGAGTCCCGGGACGCGAAAACGCCCCGGACCCCGTCGGAGGAGCGGGGTTCGGGGCATCGGCCCGGGGTGCGGGGATGTTTCGCGCGAGGGCCGCGGTGGGCCGGTGAAGGTGCCCGGCCCACCGCAGAATCGATTCGCCAGGAAGGGGGCGGTCAGGCGGTGCGGTTGCCCGTGCCGCGGCGGCGGGTCGCGAAGGTGGCGCCCACGCCGGCCAGCAGCAGGGCGGCGCCGCCCGCGGCCAGCGGCAGGGTCAGGTCGGATCCGCCGGTCGAGGCCAGCTTCTCGCCCGCCGGGGCCGAGGCGGCCGACGCGCCGCCGGAGGTGCCGCCCGACGTGCCGCCGCCCGCGGCGGGGGTGCTGGTGGACGGCTTGGCCGTGGCGGGCTTCTCGGTCGCCGGCTTCTCGGTCGCGGGCTTGGTGGCCGGCTTGCTCGTGGCGGGCTTGCTCGTCGCCGGGGCCGAGGCGAACGACAGCTTCAGGCGCGCGGGGAGGGTGTGCGTGGACATGTCGTAGACCACGACGCCGCATGCGACCTTGGTGCAGTCGGTCGTGCCGTAGGAGCCCTTCGCGGTGAACGCGGACGAGAACGCGCCCTTCGCGTCGGTGGTCACCGACGCCGTGCCGGCCATGTCGCAGCCCTCGCCGCGCTGCGTCGACAGGTCGCAGTTGATCAGCATGAGGGACTTGTTCGCCTCGAAGCCGCTGCCCGAGACGGTGATCGACTCGCCGGACACCTTGAGGTTGCCGGTCTTGCTCGCCGAAAGCGAGCCCGCGGCCGACGCGTTCGGCGCGGCGAGGGCGACGGCGAGCGCCGCCGCGGTGGCGGTCAGGGTGATCCCGGCGGGCAGGCGAAGGGACGTCATGGTCGTTCTCCAGCTGTGAGGGGCCGGCTCGGCGCGCGAGCAGGCCGGGAAACGGGCTCATACGGCCCAAACGGCCGCACCCGAAACTGACGCCACATTAACTTAGGCAAGGCTTACCTTGGCAAGAGGGGGGCCCAATGGCGTGCATTTTGCTACTCGTGCGGCATTCGCGCGGTCGGCTTCGCCCACGAACACCCGGGTGGGGAAAGGCGATCCGGAGGGCAACGCATCAGTATGATCAATGCCTGCCGGCCTTTCGGCCGGATGCCGACGATGTGAGGTGACGCGCGATGCCCGACAGCAACGAGGCACAGGATCCGCTGGAGGGTTGGACGCCCACCGGAATCGACGTGACGGTGCCCAGCATCGCCCGCATCTACGACTCGCTGCTCGGCGGCAAGGACAACTTCGCCGTCGACCGCGCCGTCGCCGCCGAACTCCTGGAAGCCGCACCGGGCTTGGCCGAGTGCGCGATATCGCACCGCCTCATCCTGTCCCGCGGCGTGAAGTTCCTCGTCGAGCAGGGCGTCCGGCAGTTCGTCGACCTCGGCTCCGGGCTGCCGTCCGCGCAGAACACCCACCAGGTCGCCCAGGACGGCGACCCCGAGGCGCGCGTCGTCTACGTCGACAACGACCCGATCGTGCTCGCGCACGGCCGCGCGCTCCTCGCCGAGAACGACCGCACGACGGTCATCACCGCCGACATGCGCGACCCGGACGGCGTGCTCGGCCACCCCGACCTGACCGGGCTCATCAAGGCCGACGAGCCGATCGCCGTCATGATGCTCGGCGTCATCCACCACATCAACGACGACGAAGACCCGGCCGGGCTCGTCAAGCGCTACCTCGACGCCCTGCCGTCCGGCAGCTGGCTGTTCCTCACCCACTTCCTCTCCGTCGGCGTCGAATCCGACGCGCTGGAACGGGTGATGCAGGGCTCGCACAAGACCGGCCGGTTCCGCACCCGCGAAGAGATCGAGGCCTACTTCGACGGCCTCGAACTCGCCGAGCCCGGCGTCGTGTACCTCGATCTGTGGCGTCCCGACGTGCCGACCGACGCGGACAGCCTGGACGTCGGCCAGCGCCTCGTCCTCGGTGGCATCGCGCGCAAGCCGTAAGCCGCAAGCCCGAGGCATCCGCAAGCCCGAGGCATCCGCAAGCCCGAGACATCCGCAAGCCTGACGCCACGCGTAAGCCTGACGTACCGACCCAAGCGCCGAACGCCGACGGGCCGCGAGGAACTTCCTCGCGGCCCGCGGCATTTCCGCGCGTCATGGCACCGGCTGCGCCGTCACGCGTCGCGCATCCAGTGGCCGCCGGTGTCCCAGCCCGTGAAACGGCGCACGTTCGGCACGGCGGTGTCGTCCAGGCTCCCGCCGACGAACACGTGCCGCAGGCCCGCCAGCACCGGCGCGAGGCGCCGCGCCGTGTGCTCCGGACGCCGCGCCGTCTCCTCGGCCATCCACGCGACCACCGCGAACTGCTCCTCGAGACCGCACAGCGACAGGAAGAACACCGTCTGCCGCCACGCGTACGCGGCATCCTTGATCGTCCCCAACGGCCGCGGATTCCCGGCGATTTGCTGCACCAGACGGCACACCGTCCGGTAGGCGCCCCGGGCCGGCTCCGCCCAGCCTTCCGGCGGCTCCACACCGATCGGGTACACGAGCGCCGCCAGGTTGTGCGTGGTCAGGATCTGCGCCTGCTCGATCACCTTCCCGTTCGCCGCCACCCACCAGCGCCCCCGCGGATCGATGCCGGCCCGGTCCCGGCACAGCGCCGCGAACGCGTCCGAGGTGTCCGCGGCCAGGCCCCGCTCGCGCTTGACGTCGCCGATCGCCCGGATCGCCGCATAGTCGATGCCGTAGTACCGCTCGTACAACGTCCCTTCGAGCAGCTCGCCGGCCGCCTGCGCGGCGCGCAGGAACTTCGCCGAGAACGTGCCCATGAAGATGTCCGCCGCCAGTTCCTCGGTGAACACCGCCCCCGCATCGGCCTGCCGTGCCAGCGAACCCAGCTCCTGCAGCAGCGGGTTCGGCACGATCGTGCCCGGGAACGCGCGCACCGTCAGCGTGCCCAGCTCGGTCAACGCCGCCCGCGCGTTGCCCGCGGTGTCACTCGACACCCGCCGGTACTTGGACACCCCCTTCACCCAAGGCAGTTCCTCCAACCGCACCTGGTGCTCCAGGTTGAGCAGCAGCAGCGACCGGCGCTCGGCGAACGCCCCGTACACCGCGGTCATGAGCGTGCGCAGCGCAGGATCGTGGTACGCCAACGATGTCGTCGCCGCCACCAACTGCGGAACCAGCTCGGCCAGTACCTCCGCGGACGGCACGATGCCGCGCTCGACCAGCTCGGCCACCGGCGCGCTCAGCGCACGCTCGACCGGATGCCGCAGGCTGTCCGGGATCGGGCTGCCCGCGCGGACGCCCATCCGGTCGGCTTCCTCTTCGGCGACCGGCTCCAGCAGCCATGCGGTATCCGGCAGGCCCGCGTCGTCGCGCAGGTTCGCCAGCCGGGATATGAGCACCCGCGCCAGCTCGTGCAGCGTCGCCGTCGAGGCGTCCGCGGCCTGGCGGGCCCGCAGCGCGGTGTGCTCGGGCGAACCGGGCGCGCCGCGCTTCGCGACCATCGACTCCACGGCATGCCGGAGCAGGCCGTGCGCGACGGGTACGCGTGCGGCGGGCTTGGCGGCGCGCCCGAAAAGGGTGCGCGCGGGGGTGCCCGGCGTCAGACCCAGCGCGTCGGCCAAGGCCGTGCGCAGGATCGCCGAGTTCTCCTTCGGGTCGCGGTGCTTCGAGCACAGCTTGTGCTGCGCGGCCAAGCGGTCGTAGCGCTTCAGGAGTTCGCGGCCGCGCTCGGCCCAGCCCGCCGGGCGGATCGCGCCCGGGCCGTCGTCGTCGACGGTCTCCAGCCAGTGCGCGAGGAGCTGGTCGGCGTACGGGTTCCACACCGTGAGCGCCTCGTTCATCGCCTCCACCGCGGGCTTCGGCGGCCGCGCCGAGAGCGTGGCGCGCAAGTCGCCCACGGTCTCGCGGTGCACGGCGGACCCGTCGGGCACCGGAGTGTCGCTCGGCCGCGGCAGGAACCGCAGCCGGTCCGCATACGGGGCGATCTCGTCGAGCAGCGCCAACGCCTCGGCCCGGTTGCCGGCCCGGAGCAGCCACGCGATGGTGAGCAGCGCGGCCTCTTCCGGCACGGCCACGTGGTAGCGGCCGTCGTCGAGCATCGCGTGCAGTTCGGCCATGCCGGCGTCGGTCAGGAAGTAGCGGAACACCGCGCGCCGGTCGGCGGCACGCAGCCCGGCGCGGTCCGCGACCGCGGTTTCGTGCGCGGTGAGCGGGCCGCCGGCGGCGGCGTCGCCGGTCGCGAACCCGCCGCGCACGATTTCCGGGGTGACCCAGGCGGGAAGCCCGCGGACGGGCGTGCGGGAGCCGACGGACAGCGAGCCGTCGGCCATGCCGCGGCCGACCTGCGTCCATTGGCGCACGCGCTCGTCGGCGCGGCGCCGCGTTGCGGCGTCCTCGTGGGAGGCGGCGGTAACGAATGCCTTGGCCAGCTGCCAATCCGCGTAGCCGGGATTGGCGACGGGCCGCACGTGAATCTCGTTCATGCCGACGTGGCGGGCCCTGCCCCCGCGCCCTCCGGGATAGGAGCCCGGTGCTCTGCTTGCTGAGCTACACGCCGTGGTGGGGGAATCGGCATGGCGGGTGCTGCCCCCGCGTCTTCCGGATTTACCGTCCGGTGCTCTGCTTTGCTGAGCTACATGCCGTCGTCCCCCGACATCGCCGACGTGGCGGGTCCCGCCCCCGCGCCCTCCGGGTTGAGAGCCCGGTGCTCTGCTTGCTGAGCTACACGCCGATGTTCCGATCGCCAACGTGGCGGGTCCCGCCCCCGCGCCCTCCGGGTCCAGAGCCCGGTGCTCTACTGGCTGAGCTACACGTTGTGGTCCGCCGGCGGGGTGCTTGCGCGTTCCGCCGACGGACATGACGTTAGGGGGACGAGGCTGCGTGGGGCAACGGAGTTACGCGCCCTGTGGACAAAGGCCGGGTAGGGCGCGTCAGGCGCTGCCGATCGGGTCCTTCGCCCAGGTGGCGACGTCGACGACCGCCGCCTGGCGGGGGAACAGCTTGCCGGTGAGCACGGCGTGCACCTCCGGGTCGGGGTCGAAGCACGCGTCGGCGAGCACCGTGAGCCGGTAGTCGAGGTCGGCCGCCTGCCGCAGCGTGGACAGCACGACACCGCTGGTGGAGATGCCGGTCAGCACGAGGTGCCGGATCCCGGCGGACCGCAGCAGCATGTCGAGGTCGTTGCCCGCGAACGCGCTGTAGCGCTTCTTCGCGACCACGAGTTCCCCGTCGCGCGGCGCCACGTCCGGGTGGATCTCGGCGCCCGGGTCGGCGTCGGTGAACACCGGCTGTCCGCGCAGGCGGGCGAACGCCAGGTTGTCCGGGGACACTTCGGGGTGCCCGGGGCGGAAGCCGACGACCACGTACAGCACCGGGATCTCCGCGCCGTGTGCCGCGTCGATCGCGCGGGCCACGCGGGGGAGGTACTCGGGATCGGTGACGTTCGCCGTCATGTTCCGCTGCAGGTCCATGACGAGCAGCGCGGTCGCGGGGGCGGTCATAGGGGATCAGCCTTTCGCGAGTGAGGAGCCGGTGCGGGCCAGGGAGCGGTCCGCGGCCGTGATCACGAGGAACAGCGCGGCCACCACGAGCATCAGCATCGCGAGTTCGTGCAGCCCGGCGCTGTCCGCGCGGTGCGGGTAGAAGGCGCCGGTCGCCGCGGAGGCGGCCATCGCGCCGAGATAGCTGAAGGTGCGCAGCAGTCCGGCGGACGACGCCATCCGCGCCGGGTCCGCCTGCTGGTACACCGAGTTCTGCAACGCCAGGTTGAGCACCCCTTGCGGGATGCCGAAAGCGAACGACACGAGCAGGAGGAGCCAGATCCCGCTGCCCGCGCCCAGCAGGAACAGCAGCGACGAGGCGACGACCTGCCCGATCGCGCCGACGAGCAGTTTCACGCGGATGTCGGTGCTGCGCCCCATCGTGGTGGACACGACGATGGCGGTGGCGAACAGCGGCAGTTGGATGAAGCCGGCCTGCGAGGCGGACAGGCCGCGGCCCTCCTCCGTCCACTGCGTGTAGCCGTAGAGGAAGGCGTAGGCGACGAGATACGCCAGCAGGGCGCGTGCGTACGTCGTCACCAGCGGCAGGTTCCCGCGCAGGACGCGCACGTCGACGAACGGCTTCCCGGCGCGGACTTCCCGCACCACGAAGCCCACGGCCAACGCCGCCGTCAGCGCGAGCAGCCACCACAGTTCCACGTGCGGGTTCATCAGGAACAACAGCAGCGTGACCAGCGCGCCCGCGAACAGCAGCATGCCCGCGAGGTCCAATTCCGCGGCCAAGCGGGTGCCCTCGCGGCGCGGCGGGACGTCGGTGCGCGGCAGCCGCCACATCCCGAACAGGAAGCCCACCGCCGCCAGCGGCACGTTCAACGCCAGCGTGCTGCGCCACCCGCCCAGCGCGATCAGCAGGCCGCCGAGCGGCGGCCCGATCACCGCGACGGTCTGGCTCGCCACCGCGAGCAGCGTCAGAATGCCCGCCGGACTGTCCCGGCCGGTCCGGTCGGCCTCGCTGCGGATCAGGTACATCGCGGCGGGATAGCCCGCGCACGTGCCGAAGCCGAGGACCACGCGGGCGGCGATGAGCACGCCCAGGTTCGGGGCGAACGTCCCGACCAGCCCGGCGAGGCCGCCCAGCGCCATCCCGGCCAGGTAGAGGCGGCGCGGTCCGTACAAGTCGATGAGCCGGCCGACGACCGGCTGGCCTATCGCGGTCGCCAGGTACAGCGCCGACACCAGCCACGCCGTTTGCGCGGGCGCGGCGCCGAACGCGGCACCGATCGGCACCAGCGAGACGGCCAGGATCGACGTGTTGATCGGGTTGAGGACCGACCCGAGGACCAGCGGCGGGAGCAGCCGCCGGTCGAACGCGGCTTGGTCCGGCCCCTTGTCCGGCCTCGTGGTCGGCGCCGTGCCGGGTGCCGCACCGCCGCGCGGTCGGCCGCCGCGCCGGAACGCCGCCGCCCAGCGGCCCGCCGGCGCCGTCACAACTCCGTCACCCGGGCCAGCACCGCCATGGCGGCGAGCACCGCCCGCCGCTCGTCCTCGGTGCAGTGGTCGTCGAGCGTGCGGGTCAGCCACTCCTCGCCGGCCCGGCGCCGGTCCTCGAGGAGGCCGCGGCCGTCCGCGGTCAGCGAGATCAGCCGGCTGCGGCCGTCGTCGGGATCCGGGCGGCGCTCGACGAGGCCGCGTTCCTCCAGGACGCCGACGGTGGCGGCCATCGACTGGTGCCGCACCCGCTCGCGTGCCGCCAGCGTGGCGACGGACGCGGGGCCCTGCTTGTCGAGCCAGCCGATCACCGACGTCTGCGACGGGGTGAGCCCGCGGGTGTCCGTCGAATCGCGCAGGCGGCGGCGCAGTCTGCTGAAGACCGCGCGGACCTCCCGCGCGGCCGCCAGCGATGACGGGGACACGGCATGCGCGGACCGATCCGGCGCGGTCTCGTCCGGCCGAGTCCGACCCGGGCGAGTCTCGTCCAGCGGTGTTTCGGGCATGCCCCCACCGTAGATATGCAGTCTGGGCTGCGCAAGTAAGACTGCATATTTTCTCGGGCTCAGCCCGCGTCCGGCCCCAGGCCCAGGCCGCCGAACCACGCCGCGATCGACGCCGCCGCGCGCTCCGGGTGGGTGAGCGGGCCGAAGTGGTCCAAGTCCTCGTGGACCTCCAGCTCGCCCTTCGGCAGCCGGTCGGTGAGCCGGCGGCGCGTGTCGGTGCCGGTCTGCTCGCCGTACACGAGCAGCACCGGGCAGCGGATCTCCGCCATCGCGTCGTAGGCCTCGGACACCACCGACGACACGTACACCTGGGCCTCGTTGTCCGGCAGGCACTTGAGGCGGATGCGGTCGCCTTCGGCGGTGAAGCCGTGGTCGACGTACGCCTCCAGCGCCTCCGGGTCGAACGACGCCATCGGCGGCTTCGACCCGAAGTTGCGCAGCGCCTCCGCCCGGTCCGCGAACGCCGGGCGGCGCCGCCGGGTCGGCTCGATGAGCGGGTTCTCCAGGACCCCGCCCGGCAGCGGCGGCGCGAACACCGCGGGCTCGAACAGCCACAGCGCCGCGAAGGTCCCCGGCCGGGCGGCTTCCGCGAAGATCAGCGCGGCGCCGCCCGCCGAATGCCCGATGCCGACGAGGCCGGTGCCCGGCTCCCGGGCGATCCCGTCGGCCGCGGCGAGCACGTCGTCGCCGAACTCGGCCCACGGGAACGTGTAGCCGTCCGGGACCGGGGTGTCGCCGTGGCCGCGCAGGTCCACGGCGTGGCAGGCGTACCCGGGCAGGCGGCGGGCCGTCGGACCCCAGACGCGCCCGTGGAACCCGGTCGCGTGCGCCAGGACCGCGGGCACCGCGCCGCCCGCGCCCGCACCGTCGGGCCCGGGCAGCCGGTGCACGGCGGGATGGGCATGTCCACTACTGGCAAGTTTCATGGACGCAGTCAACCATCGGTGGCCGGGGGCCTGCCGCGCAGGTGGAGAGGGCCACGCACGGGGGTGACGACGGCCACGCCGCGTCCGGAGTCAGACGCTGTCGCGCGGTTCCTCGTCCGCGGCTTCGCCGCGTGCCGCCGGAACCGGCGACAGTGCCCCGGCCTCGCCGCCGTCGTCGGCCGGGGCCGCGGCTTTCGCCGCCCCGCGCGCCGCGAAGCGGGCGCCGGTCGTCTCGCTGTACCGCGCGGTGAGCGGCCCCACGATCACGAGGATGAGCACGTACGCCGTCGCGAGCGGACCCAGTTGCGGCTCGATCCCCGACGTCACCGCCAGACCCGCGATGACGATGGAGAACTCGCCGCGCGCCACCAGCGTGCCGCCCGCGCGCCAGCGTCCCTTCACGCCGATGCCCGCCCGTCTGGCCGCCCAGTAGCCGGTCGCGACCTTCGTCGCCGCGGTCACCACGGCGAGCGCGAGAGCGGGCAGCAGCACCGGCGGGATGCTCGTCGGATCGGTGTGCAGGCCGAAGAACACGAAGAACACCGCGGCGAACAAGTCCCGCAGCGGGCTCAGCAGCGCGTGCGCACCCTCCGCGACCTCGCCGGAGAGCGCGATCCCCACCAGGAACGCCCCGACCGCGGCCGACACCTGCAGCTCCTGCGCGAGGCCCGCGACCAGCAGCGTCAGGCCCAGCACGACGAGCAGCAGCTTCTCCGGGTCGTCGCTGGACACGAACCGGGAGATCAGCCGCCCGTACCGGACCGCGACGAACAGCACGGTCGCCGCCACGCCCAGCGCTATGGCCAGCGTCAGACTGCCCTGCGCCAGGCCGACTCCGGCGACCAGCGCGGTGACGATCGGCAGGTACACGGCCATCGCCAGGTCTTCGAGCACCAGGATGCTCAGCACCACCGGCGTCTCCCGGTTGCCGATCCAGCCCAGGTCGCCGAGGACCTTCGCGATGACCCCGGAGGACGAGATCCAGGTGACGCCCGCGAGCACCACCGCGGCGACCGGGCCCCAGCCCAGCAGCAGCGCCGCGATCGCCCCGGGCAGGGCGTTGAGCGCGCAGTCGACCAGCCCGGCCGGGTACTGCGTCTTGAGGTTGGAGACCAGGTCGGTCGCCGTGTACTCCAGGCCGAGCATGAGGAGCAGCAGGATGACGCCGATCTCGGCGCCGATCGCGACGAACTCCTCACTGGCCCCGAACGGAAAAAGGCCGCCCTCGCCGAAGGCGAGGCCGGCCAGCAGGTAGAGCGGGATCGGCGAGAACTTCAGACGCCCGGCCATCCGGCCGAGCAGTCCGAGTCCCAAGATGATGGCGCCGAATTCGATCAGGAAGACCGCAGAATGCACGCGTCACACCCGACCGAGGATCTCGGCCGCCGCGTCGACGCCCTCGCGGGTGCCGATGAGGATCAGCGTGTCGCCGCCCGCCAGGCGGAAGTCCGGCGTGGGGGACGGAACGGCCCCCGAGCGGCGCAGCACCGCCACGATCGAGACACCGGTGTCGGTGCGCAGCTTGGTGTCGCCCAGCACCCGGCCGTTCCACACGCCTTGCGCGGACAGCTCGATGCGCTCGGCGACCAGGCCGAGGTCGGTGGTGTGCAGGATGCTCGGGCTGTGGTGCGCGGGCATCAACGCGTCGATGAGCGAAGCGCTTTCGCCTTCGGTCAGGCGCAGCGACTGCGCGCACGCGTCCGGGTCGTCGTCGCGGTACACGCCGACGGTCCGGGTGCCGTCGCGGTGCGCCACGACGGAGATGTGCCGGGATTCGCGGGTGGTCAGGTCGTACTTGACGCCGATGCCGGGCAAGGGCGTCGAACGCATCCGCGCAGCGGGCACGGTGGGCCTCCTCGGGGTCGGGAAAACGTTTCGTCCCGGCACCGGGTCCTGCCTGGCGGACAGGCGCCGGCCGCAAAACGGGCGGTCCGCCATGCTGCCATCCGCGGCGCCGCCCCGGATATGGGTGTCGGCACCGATGGACGAGACCCGTCCGGACGCGCCACAATCCGGGGGCGCATGCCGGGCCGCCGCCCGGCGAAGCGTTTCTGCAGCCGGGCGGCGGGAGGTGGCGTGCGAACCCGGTCAGACGTCGAACTCGGCCGGGTCCAGGCCGAGCGCGAAGCAGGCCTCGCGGACGACGGCGCGCTCCTGCGGGTCGAAGTTGCCGTCGGCGCCGCCGATGACGATGCCGATCTGGATGACGGCACGCGCCTCGTCGGGCTTCTTCTTGGCCTTGGCGACGTCCTGCATGACCTGGACCTTGCCGACCTGGTAGTCGGCCGACAGCTGGTTCGCGTAGGCGTAGAACCGGCGCTCCAGGTCCGCGCGTTCGAAGTTCTGGAGGACGTCGTTCGCGGCGATGAGCTGGGCGACCTTGGCGGTTTCGGCCTGGTCGACCGACCCGTCGGCGGCCGCGACGAGCGCGCACATCGCCATGCTCGCGTCGCGGAACGCGCCGCTCTTCAGGTCGTTCTTCTTCGCCGTCAGCTGCGACTGCATCGTCTGCGCCGACTGCTTGAAACGGTCCCACAGGGCCATGAGTTCTCCCGAATCGACACCGCGGGCGGATTCGCCCGGGGAACCGAAATCTACAGCACTGTAGAAGTCGACGTGCCGCCACGGCGGTTGCCCGTCGCTTCGCGGAAAGGCCGATCATGATTCCCGAGATCCCCGAAGCCGTGCACGCCGGCGCCGAAGACGTCCCGTGGGTCGAGAACATCGCCTACCCGGGCACCATGATGCGGCTGCTGCGCGCGGACCTGCACGAAGGCACCTACGTGATGGCCGGGCGCCTGCCCGCGGGCCTCGCGGTCGGCACGCACCGGCACGTGGGCGCCGTGCACATGTTCACGCTGTCCGGCGCGTGGGGCTACCGCGAGCACGGCTTTGTGAACCGGGCGGGCTCATACCTCTACGAACCGCCCGGCTCCACCCACACGTTGTTCGTGCCCGCGGACAACACCGAAGTGACCGAGACCCTCACGATCGTGCACGGCATCACCGAATACCTCGACGCGGACGGCAACGTCGTCGCCGTCTCGGACGCCGCCGCGACGCTGCGCGGCTACTACGCGAGCTGCGAAGCGGCGGGCATTCCGCGGCCTTCGGGGATCCTGCTCTGAGGGGGCGGGCTCGGGCGCCGCGGTGCCAGGTCACTGGTCGTGCGGGACGACCGCGACCGGCCCGTAGGCGTGCAGCAGGACGGCGTGCGCCACCATGCCGAGCCGCAGGCCCATCGACGTACCCGCGGAACGCCGCCCGACCACGGTCAGCTGCGCCCGCTCGGACGCGTCCACCAGCGCGGCCGCGGGCGCGTCGTGCACGGCGGTACGCACCACCGGGACCTGCGGGTACTTCTCCGTCCAGCCCGCGACGGCCTCGGACAGCGCACGCGTCACCGCGTCCTCGACCGCGACCTCGTCGAACACCGGGCCGCCCGCGATCGCCGACGCGCCCATCGTCCACCCGTGCAGCACCCGCACCCGCGTTCCCGGATGCGCGGCCGCCGCGGCGAACGCGAAGCCCAGCACCGCGTCGGCTTCGTCGCGCACGTCGATGCCCGCCACGACCTCCCGCGGCGGCACCGAACCGTCTGGACGCAACGCCTTGTCGCCTTCGGCCGGTGGCCGCACCACGACGACCGGGCAGCGCGCCACCGACGCCGCGGCAAGGCTCGTCGACCCCAGCAGCAGACTCCGGAACCCGCCGCGGCCCCGCGAGCCGACCACGAACAGCTCCGCATCCGAGCTTTCCTCGGCGATCATCGTGCCGACCAGGTCCGCCGCGTACGCCGATCGGATCTCCAGCTCCGGCGCCACCTCCCGGGCCCGCTCCTCGGCCGCGTCCAGCACCGCACGGCCTTCCGCGAGCCCCGTCGCATGCCCTTCCGGCCCCGGCAGGGGCAGCCACGCATGCACGATCCGCAAGCCGCTGTCCCGCGCCTCCGCCTCGGCCGCGGCCCACGCCACCGCCCGCAGCGCATGGTCCGACCCGTCGACCGCCACGGTCAGATGCCGGCCCTGCGCGTTGATCTCCGACATGTGGTGAATCCCCTCAGCCGTTCCGTGCCGTCGTCTGCCGTCGATGGCTTCGCCCTGCCGTTCATCATCGACTCTGCCCGCATCGGTCCCGCGCAGACAGGGCCGTAAGTCCCGAGGTCGGGACGGCTCGGCCGGACGGGGGCAGGCATGCCGCTGCCCCCGCCGGCCTCGACCGACGGGGGCAGCGGCAGTTGCCTCAGCTCGTCTTGCCCACCTGTTCCATGATCAACTGGCCCTCGTTCACCAACTGGATTCCGCCGATGTTCGTGCGGAACACCGCCGTCGTGGTCGCCGCCTGCCAGACCCACAGCGGCAGGTCGTTGCCGATGGCGCGCACCAGGTTCGTGTACGCGGCACGCCGCTGCTCGGGGGTTGACGCCGCGCGCGCGGCGTCCAGTGCGGCGTCGGCCGCCGGGCTGTTGTAGCCCGCATAGTTCGACGCGCTGTTCGAGCGGAACATCGTGTCGTACGACGGGTCCGGGTCCGCCTGCCAGCCGCCGTAGTTCTGCGCCTGGAAGTCGCGGTTGACCAAGCCCTTGGTGATGTAGGCGCCGATCTCCACCGCCTCGATCTCCATGTGCACGTTGCGGTACTGGTTCAAGCGGCTCTGCATGTACTCGGCCGTCTTGCGCGCCGTCGCGTGCGCCTGGGTCAGGAACGTGAACTTCACCGGCTTGCCCTCGGCGGCCAGTTCGTCGAACAGGCGCTGCGCCTCGGCCTGGTTGTACGAAGGCTGCTGCTGCACGCCCGGCTCCAGCAGGGCCGAGTTGTCGCGCAGGATGCCGCGGCCCGCGGTGACCTCGCCGTTGAACAGCGTCTTCATCATGGCGTCCTGGTCGATCGCCATGGCCACGGCCTTGCGGGCGCGCGGGTCGTCGAACGGCGCGCGGCGCAGGTTGAACATGAAGAACTGGCCGCCGTCGACGAAGTAGCTGTCCGAGTTAAGTCCGCGCTTGTCGGCGTCCGCCTTGGCCGCGCCGTCCGACAGGACGGAGATGTCGGCCTGGTTGCTGCTCATCGCGTTGAAGATCTGCTGGTTGTCCGCGATGGACTTGAAGGTGACCTCGTCCAGCTTCGGGAGGCCCGCCTGCCAGTAGGTGGGGTTGCGGACCATCGTCTGGTGGTCGCCGCGCACCCATTCCTTGAGCGTGAACGGCCCGGCGCCGACGGGCTTGGTGGAGAAGCCCGCGGGGTCGGCCTTGAACGCGGTCGGCGAGGCGATGAAGCACAGGCCGAACGCGACCGTGCGGTCGAAGCTGCGGTTGGCCACCGGCAGGGTGATCCGCATTTCGAGCGGGTTCACCACTTCGGTGGTCACGCCGACGACCAGGGCGCGGCGCAGCGACTTCATCGCCGGGTCGGCGTGCGCGTCCCAGTTGGCTTTGACGGCGGCGGCGTCGTAGGGGGTGCCGTCGCTGAACTTGATGTTCGGGCGCAGCTTGAGTGTCCAGACCTTGCCGTCGGCGTCGGGGGCGAGGCTCTCCGCGATCTTGGGCTTGACCTGGCCGGTCTTCGGGTCGAGGTAGACGAGCAGGTCGTACAGCGCGGTCATGCGGCTGCCGTCCGCGGTGGCGGTGTACGACGCCGTGAACGGGTCGAGGCCGCGCGATTCGACGGGCAGCGGGATGACCGCCTTCCCGCCCTGCACGACGGGAACGGCGGCGGCCGGGCTTTTCCCGCCGCCCGACTTGCCGCTGCCGCCGCCGCACGCGGTGGCGGCGAGGGCGAGCACGACCGCCGCGGCGGCGGTGCGGAACGCGGTGCGGAAGCGGGGTCGGGCGCGGCGGGCCGTTCCGCGGCCCTCGCGGGGCGGGACGGCGCCGTCGCGGGCCGGGGGATCGGTGGGGCGGAACAGGGACGGAGACACCAACGACGCTCCCTGAGCAGGAGGAAATGCCGGACGGGTCGTGCGAACCAGGGCGCCTGGAGACAGCCCATGATGCTTGCCTCGGACAAGAAAACAAGAGGCAAGATCAGTTGATCCCCGCGGATGCGGAAACGTTTCCGTTGGCGGCGGTGTCGCGGCCGCTCGCCCGGGACTCCCAACGCCCGTGAGACGTATAGGGGTTGGGAGTCTCGGGGGAGCGGTTCCGGCGGTCGTGGCGGCTACTTCGGGCGGCCCCCGAGCACCGACACGCGGTGCATGCGGCGGTGCCCGGAGAAGTCCGGCAGCGCGTTGTGCAGCGTGCACCGGTTGTCCCAGATGACGAGGTCGCCCGGGGACCACCGGTGCCGGTAGGTGAACCGTTCGGTGGTCATGTGCCGGTACAGGAACGCCAGGACGGCGTCCGCCTCGGCCGGCGGCAAGCCGAGGATGGAACGCGTGTACGTGTGGTTCACATACAGGCTCCGCGCGCCGGTCTCCGGATGCGTGCACACCACCGGGTGCTCGGTCGTGCGGTCCGCGGCGACGGAGGCGGCGTAGCGTTCCGCGGTCGCATGGCCGCGGACGTACGCCAGTTCGACGGTGCGCGCGAGATCGTGCAGCGCCGTCAGCCCTTCGAGGTACGTCTTCATCGGTGCCGACAGCGCGTCGTACGCCGCCGTGCAACTCGCCCACACCGTGTCGCCGCCGAACTCGGGGATGACCTGGGCATGCAGCAGCGTCCCCAGCGGCGGACGCTCCAGGAAGGTCTCGTCGGCGTGCCACATGCTCGCCCGGGTGCCGTCCTCCGAATCGAGGACGCTCACCCGCTCGCGCCCGCCACCGAGATTGGGGAAGAACGCGTGCACTTCCGGCTCCCCGAAGCGCTCGGCCAGTGCCAGGTGCCGGTCGACCGTCATTTCGGGGGCACGGAGCACCACCACCTGGTGGTCGAGCAGCGCGCGGTGGATGCCGTCGACGGTCTCCGCGGCCAAATCGGCGGAGAAGTCGACGTCGTGGATCTCGGCGCCCAGCGCGGCGCCGGTGCGGACGACGCGCATGTCAGCGCCCCGACCGCAGTACGACGCCGGGGCGCACGTCGACGTCGAGGTCGGCGCTGTCCTGCCGCACCGCCTGACCGTTCACCCACACGTGGACGATGCCGACGCTGTGCGCGACGAGCCGGTCGGCACCCGCGGGCAGGTCGTACACGCGTTCCATTGCCCCCACCCCGACCGTCTCCGGGTCGAAGGCCACCAGGTCCGCCGCCAGCCCCGGCGCGATCCGGCCGCGGTCCGCCAAGCCGAGGAACGCCGCGGGCCGGCCGGTGAGGCGGTGGACCGCCTCGGCGAGCGTCAGATGGCCGGTCTCCCGGACCCAGTGCTCCAAGAGGTGCGTCGAGAAGCACGCGTCGCAGAGCTGCGACGCGTGGGCGCCCGCGTCCGACAGTCCGACGAGGACACGCGGATGCCGCAGCAGTTCGGCGAGTTCGTGCTCGTCGTCGTTGGCCAGCACGACTCGGAACCGGGTGCGCAGGTCCTCGGCGAGCGCCGTGTCGATCATGACGTCGAACGGCGTCGAACCGTGCTCGGCGGCCAGGTCGGGCAGCGTCCGGCCGGCGAGCCCCGGCAGCTCCGTCTCGTCGACGTCGGTCTTCGCCAGCCGGCTGCCCCAGCGCTCCTCGGCCTGCGCGCGGGCACGCTCCCGCCACGCCGGATCCGCATACAGCTCGGCGCGCTCGTCGGCGGGCAGCGCGAGGATCTCCTGGAAACTCGGCATCGTCGCGAACGGGAACGGATCCGCCAGCGTCACCTGCATGACCAGCGGACGGCACGACGTCTGCCCCCACACGTCCGTGCCCGCACACGCGTCGGCCCGCTTGACGGCAGCGCCCGGCGCGCCCATGCCGGTGAGCAGCGGGGTGAACGTGACCGGCCGCCCGGTGGCGGCACCGACTTCGAGCAGGTGGTCGACGTCGAGGTCCGGACCTGCCGTGACCTGGATGATGCCGTGGCCGCAGTCGCCTACGACGGAAGCGAGTTCGTCGAACTCGGCGCGCTCCGCATGACGGCTGGGCACCGGCCGCCCGCCCGCGCCCTGATGCGACGTCGCCCGCGACGACGCGAACCCGAACGCGCCTGCCTCCATCGCCTCCGCGACCAGACTCCGCATCCGGGCGATCTCCTCGGCGGTCGCCGGGCGTTCCTGCTCCTCGCCGACCACGAACAGGCGCAGCGGCGTGTGCCCGATCATCGCCGCGACGTTGAGGCGCGGCCGGGCCGCGGTCAGCGTGTCGAGGTAGTCGGGGAACGACTCGAAGTCCCAGGTGATGCCGGCGTGCAGCGCATCGAGGGACATGCCTTCGACGTTCTCCAGCGTCCGCGCCACCAGGTCGCGGTGCGCGGGCCGGGTCGGGGCGATGCCGAAGCCGCAGTTGCCCATCAGGACACTCGTCACGCCGTGCCACGACGACGGCGTCAGGTCCGGATCCCACAGCACCTGCGCGTCGAAGTGCGTGTGGATGTCGATGAATCCGGGGGCCAGGACCAGGCCGGTCAGGTCGACTTCGGCGGCCCCTTCGGCGACGGCCCCGGACAGGCCGCCGGGCTCGCCGACGGCGGCGATGACGCCTCCGGCGATGCCGACGTCGGCGGGGCGCGGATCCGCGCCGGTGCCGTCGACGACGGTGGCGCCGCGCAGGACGAGGTCCATGGGTCGTTCTCCTTCGGGGGTCATCGGGTCATCGGGTCATCGAGCCGGTGCGCGAGCGGGGTGGGCGCCGGCGAGTGGGGGCTGGGGCGGCGGTCAGCGGGGCAGGAGATCGTAGTCCCGGGTGCGGAGCCGCCGGGTCTCCCACCAGTAGCGGCGCGCCGGATAGGGCCACTGGGTGGTGACGCGGCCGTTCGGTGCACGGAAGTAGCTGTGGCAGTCCAGCCACACGGTGCCGTCCATGGCCTGCTGGAGCCGGTCGTTGAAGCGGCGCTGCGCCGAGGCCCGGACTTCCAGGGCGGCCACGCGGCGGCGGGCGAGGGTGCGGACCGCGCGGGTGATGTAGTGGGCCTGCGCTTCGAGGACGAACAGGATCGAACCGCCGCCCTGATTGGTGTTGGGGCCGTACATGACGAACAGGTTCGGGTAGCCGCTGACGGTCATGCCCAGGTACGCCTCGGCGCCGTCGGCCCAGTCGTCGCGCAGGCGGCGCCCGTCGCGCCCGTACACGTCCACGGCCGCGAGGTACTCGGAGGCGCGGAAGCCGGTGCCGAGGATGATCGTGTCGACCTCGCGCTCGCGGCCGTCGGCGGTGCGGACACCCGATTTGGTGACGCGGTCGATGGGGTCGGTGACGAGTTCCACATCAGGGCGGGTGAACGTCGGGAACCACGTGTTCGACGGCAGCAGACGCTTGCAGCCGATCGCGTAGTCGGGGGTGAGCGCGGCGCGGAGGTCCTCGTCGTCCGGGATCTGGCGGCGCAGCAAACCGTGGTGCCAGCTCTGCCGCTCGGCGGTCCGCGCATCGGCCTTGTGGATCGATGTGTGCCGTTCGAGCTGCGCGAGGATCTCCCAGCGGTGCTTGCGCATCGCCAGCGGACTGCGCCGGAACTTCTCGATCTCCTCGGGCGCGTACGGCCGCAGCGCCTTCGGCACGATCCACGCCGGGGAGCGCTGGAACACGTGCACCTGCGCGGCGGGTTCCGCGATCTCGGGGACGAACTGCACGGCGCTCGCCCCGGTCCCGATCACCGCGATCCGCTTGCCGGCCGGATCCTCGCCGTGGTTCCAGCGGGCCGAGTGGAACGTCGTGCCCGCGAAGTCGTCGAGGCCTTCGATGTCCGGATACGCGGGCAGGTTCAGCATGCCGAGGGCGCTGACCAGGACGTCGACTTCGAACAGCTCGCCGGTCTCGGCGGTGAGCCTCCACCGGCGCGCGGTGTCGTCCCAGCGGGCTTCGGCGATCGGGGTGCCGAGCCGCAGATGGGGTCGGATGCCGAACCGGTCCGCGATGCCTTCGAGGTAGGCGAGGATCTCCGGCTGGTCCGCGTAGGTCTTGCTCCACTCGGGGTTCGGCGCGAACGAGAACGAATAGAGGTGCGACATGATGTCGCACGCCGCGCCCGGATACGTGTTGTCGCGCCAAGTCCCGCCCACGCCGTCGGACTTCTCGAAGATCGTGAGGTCGTGGAACCCGGCCTGCTTGAGCCGGACGGCCATCGCCAGACCGCCCGCGCCCGCCCCCAGGATGCCGATGCTGGGCCCTGCGCCCACGGACACCCCTCCCTCCCTCTGTGAGGTCACTATTTGACCTGTGGGATTGCTTTGTGACACGGTGACGCTAGCTGAACTCCGTCGAAGGGGGAAGGGCCCGCATGGCCGTCGGCCGACTCGGCACCGTGGAAAAGGCGCTGCGCGTCCTGACCGCCATCTCCGAACAGCAGCCCGTGACCGTCACCCGCCTCGCCCGCGCGCTGGACATGGACAAAAGCGGCGTGCAGCGCACCGTCGTGACCCTCCACGACGCGGGCTGGCTGCGGCAGGACCCCGCGACGAGCGCGTGGAGCCTCGACGCCCAAGCGCTGGTCGTGGGACGCCGGTTCGCGGGCGGCCTGTTCGACCGGGCCCGGCCGCACCTCGAAGCGCTCGCGTCGGCGACGGGGGAGACCGTCACGCTGTGGGTCGTGCGGGGGCCGTCGTTCGTCGTCGTGGACTCGGTCGAGAGCAGCCAGCCGCTGCGCATCGTGATCCCGGTCGGGCTGGAGGCGCCGTTGACGACCGGACCGGGCGTGGCGGCGTTCCTGGACGAGGAAGCGAGGGGGCATCTCGGGGATGCGGTGCCGCCGGAGGACGAGCTGGCGGCGGTGCGGGCGCGCGGATACTACGTCACCACCGGAGGCGCGGCGGGGACGATCGCCATGGGGGCACCCGTGTACGCGCCGGGCCCGGGACCGGGCGCTTCGGCGGTGGGGACGCTCCTGGTGACCGCGCCGGTGTCGCGGGCGGGAGCGGCCGAACTGGAGGCGATGGCGCCGCGGTTGCTGGCGGCGGCGGGCGCGGTTTCGGCGGGGAGGGCGGGGTAGGGCGGAAGCCCTGCTTCGCGTGCGGGGGACGGCAGGTGAGGTGGAAGCCCTGCTTCGCGTGCGCGCGCTGCGGCGCCGCTTCGGTCCGTGATGTGGGCCCGCCGCCGCTCGGTCGCAGCCCCGGACGCGTCATGGAATGACGGGGCGCGGCGGCGGGCTCGCGGCATAGTCAACGCGATGCGGCGGGGCCGTGTTCAGGGCCGAACGGCCCAGGTGACAGGGCCGTTCGGGCTCTCCGGGCCGGTGCCATACTGGCCCGCCGGACAGCCCGAAACGGGCTCTGCACTGGGCAGTTCGTCCGTATGCACGACAGGAGCCGCAGCCATTTCCGTCGGCCACGACTACTACGCCCTGCTCGCCCGCCACGACGCTTCGCGCTTGCGCCGGCGCATTCTCGGGGGCGCCCCTTCCGCTACCGCCGCGGCCGCGGGGGCCGGCTTCCCGTCCGCCGCGCTCCATGACGGAGTCGCGGACCGGGAGGTGATTCTGGCTCATGTCGGGCTGGTGCTGCCGTTCGATGCGCTCATCGAAGATCTGTACGACGTGATGTTCGAACGGCATCCGTACTTGCGTGCGCTCTTCCCGGAGTCGATGGCGTTTCAACGGACGCATCTCGCGCGGATGTTCGACTATCTGGTCGACCGTCTCGACCGGCCCGAGGAGATCGCGGCGACGTTCGCGAGACTGGGGAGAGACCACCGCAAGCTCGGCGTCCGGCCCGCGCATTACCAGGCGTTCGAGGATGCGCTCTGCGAAGCGCTGCGGCGGCGGGGCGGGGTGCGATGGACGGCGGCCGCCGAGGATGCCTGGCTGCGGATGCTGCGGTTCGCGGTCGCGGCGATGGTCGACGGCGCGGATGCGGCTTTGACCGAACCCCCGTACTGGAGCGCGACGGTGGTCGACCACCGGCTGCCGCTGCCGGACACCGCGGTGATCCGGGTCCGGCCGCACGAGCCGTACGCGTACGCGGCAGGCCAGTTCGCGGCCGTGGAGTCACCGCTGGTCGAGCAGGCGTGGCGGGCGTACCGGCTGGTGAGCACGCCCGGACCGGACGGGGAGGTCGAGTTCCACGTCCGGGCGACCGGGGCGGGCGGCGTCAACGATGCGCTGGTGTTCCGGACCGGGGTGGGCGATGTCGTCCGGTTGGGGCCGCCGCGGGTGGGCAGTGAACCGGGTATCGGCCAGGTTGCGGGGGATAGGGGAGCCGGTGCTTCGATGGCGGGGCGCTGATGCCCGGCGCCGTTACGGCGTCGGCGCGGCAAGCGCCTTGAGCTGAGCGGCGAACGTCTCTGGGGCGATGGGCCCGCGGTCGGTCAGGACCTCGACCGGCCGCCCGGCCAACGCGAGGGTGGGCGTGCCCGTGACCCGGCGTCCGCCGATCTGCGCGTTCGCGAATTCGGCCTGGGAGGCCTGGACCCAGGGGGCGAAGGCGAGGTCGCGTACGCAGCGGTCGAACGCTGCGCTGCGCAGACCGTCGACTTGCGACGCGAGTTCGAGGAGGCGGGTGCGGTTGCCGAAGCCGTCCGAGCGTTCGTCGGGTTGGTGGGCGTAGAGGACGTCGTGGTAGGCCTTGAAGGCTCCGGCGTCCTGGGCGCAACCGGCGGCGTTCGCCGCGTATTTGGAGCCGTTGCCGCCGAGCTTGCCGTCGAGGAACGAGGCGATGCGGAACTCGACCCGGATCGTGCCTTCGTCTGCGAGGCGCTGGATGGTCGGGCCGAGCGTCGTTTCCACTTCGCGGCAGACCGGGCACCGGAAGTCCTCGTAGACGACCAGGATCGGCGCGACGGCGTTGCGGCCGTAGCGGATGCCGGTGCCCATTTGCGCGGAGGGGAGCCGTAGGTCGTTCTGGGCCACGGAGGCCCAGTCGGCCTCGTCGGCCGCGGATTTGTGGCGGCCGACGACGATGCCGATGGTGGCGGCGACGGCCAGGACGACGATGACGGCCGTGGAGATGACGAGCGTGCGTTTGCGTCGTTCGGCGGCTCGGCGGGCGGCGCGATCGGCTTCGAGGCGGGTGCGGGCGCTGGGGGGCATGGGGGCTGGTGTCCGATCCGGGGTGTGGGGGCGTGGGGGCGTGGGCGTTGGTCGTGGTTCTTCGGTCGGGAGTCTCCGGGGGCGGGGGAGGAGGGGACAGGGCCTAACGGCCCTGCGGTGGGGTGGGCGGGGGCGATGCGCCAAACTGACGGGGCGTCACATCCGGGCGTCGCATCGGGGCGTCGCATTGGGGTGTCGGGCGGGGCGGCAGGTGTGCTGCTCGCCTGCGGAGGCCGTCCTGATGCGGCGTGTACGGCCGGCTGTGCACTTGGCGGCATCGAGGAGGACTTATGGACCATCGGATCGACCCTCAGCTCCGCGCGATCCTGTCTGCGTTGCCGCAGGTGGACATCAGCGACCCGGCGGCGTTTCGCGAGGCTCAGCGCTTGCGTGGGCTACAGGTCGCGGCGGCTGCGGGGCCGCTTCAGGGGGTGACGGTCGACGACCGGGTGGTGCCCGGGGTATCCGGGCAGCCGGACGTTCCGGTGCGCATCTACCGGCCGGAGGGGTCGTCCGGGATGCTCGGGGTGCTCGTGTGGTTCCACGGCGGCGGGTATGTCTTCGGAGACATCGCCAGTTCGGACCGGTCGTGTGCGGATCTCGCGACCAAGGTGGGATGCCTGGTGGTGAGCGTCGAGTACCGGCTGGCTCCCGAGCACCCCTATCCGGCGGCGTTGGACGACGCCCGGGCGGCGCTGGCGTGGGTGGCGGAGGAGAGCGCGGATATCGGAGCCGATCCTGCGCGGATCGCGGTGGGCGGCGTGAGCGCGGGGGCGGGCCTGGCGGCGGCGTTGGCGCTGTACAACCGGGACCACGGGGGACCGGAGCTGGTGCTGCAGGTCTTGGACAACCCGATGCTGGACGACCGGGTCGTGACGCAGTCGGCGACGGAGTTCACCGACACGCCGCTGTGGACGGGGCAGCAGGCCGTGCTGGGGTGGCGGTTCTACCTGGGGGAAACGCCCGGCGAGGTGTCGCCGTACGCGGCGGCGGCTCGGGCGGAGGACTTGCGGGGGCTGCCTGCCGCGTACGTGGCGGCCAACGAGTTCGATCCGCTGCGGGACGAGGACCTCGATTATGCGGTGCGGTTGATCCGGGCGGGGGTGCCGGTGGAACTGCACCACCTGCCGGGGACGTTCCACGGGTCCAACGCGTTGCCGGGCGCGGAGGTGGCGGAGCGGGCTCGCGGGGCCATGTATGGCGCGTTGGCGAGGGTTCTGAGGTGAGCGTTGGGGGTGGGAGTCTCTCTCTTCTTTCTCTCTGTGGGGGAGAGACTCCGCCCTCTCAGATCCCGTATATCGGTGAGCGGGGTCGGACGTCCCAAGTCGGCCGTTCGAGTTGATCGTTGTACACGATGATGTCGGCGTGGTCGGTCGGGTGGGCCGTGGCGAAGTAGAGCTGTTGGGCGGGGATGTAGCGCTTGCGCCACGACCGTTCGAGTTCGGCTGTGCGGGCGGTGGTGGTGGTGCGGGCGGTGTCGGCGGTGTCGCTGGTGGGCCCGGCCGAGGCTGTGCCGCGGTCTTTGGCGCGCTCTACCGTCAGCTCGTAGGGGACGGATACGAAGATGCGCAGGTCCCACCGGTCGACGAGTTCCGGGCGCAGGAGGAAGACGCCGTCGAAGAGCAGCACGGCGTCTGCGGGGGCGGTCGTGGCCGGCGCGGACGACGGGGTGTCGGTGTCGCCGTCGAGGACGGCCGGCCGGAACATGCGGTCTCCGCCCGGGCCCAGCGGATCGAGCAGGACCCGGCACAGCGCGGCGTGGTCGTGCGCGTCGAGGTAGCAGCCTTCGGCCGAGTACCGGCCGCGTCGGTAGCGCCAAGCACGGGGGACGAGGAAGTCGTCGATGGTCGCGCGGATGACGTCGCGGCCCTGCGCGCCCAGGACGACGGCGAGTTCGTCGGTCAGCGTGGTCTTGCCGGAGGCGGGCGGCCCGTCGATGGCGACCCGCAGCGGGTGCGTGGCCGTGACGGAGCTGATCGCGGCTGCCGGCCTCCTGATGAACTCGCTGCGGGTGGCTTGGTCCATTGCGTCCTCTCTCACGTCGGCACCGCGCCCACGTGACCACCGCCGAGGCCGCGGCTTGCGGCACTGCCGCGTGGAACCCGAGTGGAACCGGTCTGGAATACGGGCGGGTGACGATCTTCGGCATCTGACATCGCATCAGGTTCCGGCCGGGAGACCGGCGGGAGCCGGAGGGGAATGCTGTGATTCGCTCGAAGATTGCCAAGGCGCTCGGTGTGGTCGCGACCGTGTTCGCGCTCGGCGCACTCGCCCAGGGACCGGCGTCGGCGGGGACGTCGACGTGGACCTCGACGTATCCGACGTTCGGAAACGCGACCTGCACCGATCCGGTGACGGTCTACACCGGGGTACAGGTCATCGGCTGCCTGGCCTATGGCAGCGGAAAGGTCCAGGGCTACACGCTCGGTGTCAACACGAGCGGCCAGACGAACCCGCTGCCGGGTGTGCAGACGGGGGCGTTCATCTTCAACACCACCGCGACCTCGTGTGTCGCGACGTCGGTGCCGAACAACATCATGAAGTCCTGCAACGGCACGGTGTACACGCTCACGCCGGGCGGCTGCTACGACATGCTCGGCTTCACGACCTTCGGCGACCGGACGATCTACACGCCGGTGGTCCGGGTCTGCGCGTAACCCGGGGAAGGACGGGTCGGGGCTCGTGCGTGAAGCCCCGACCCGTCCCGCTGTCCGGCCACGGCCTAGGCGCAGTTGCAGCCCCGCCGCGGCGGATCACCCGCGAGGATCCGCTGATGGACGCGCCGCGCCTCCGGCCCCGGCTCGACGCCGAGCCCGTCGACGAGCAGCGAGCGCAGACGCTGGTAGGTGTAGAGCGCGTCCGCCCGACGGCCGGCACCGTCCAGCGAGAGCATGAGGCGCGGCCACCACGGCTCGTACAACGGATCACCGGCGATCAGATACGCCAGTTCGTCGATCACTTCGCTGTACCGGCGCAGCGCCAGATCCGCATCGATCCGACACTCGAGCGCCGTGACCCGCAGCCGCGACAGATGCGCCCCGTGCCGGGCGACCACACCGGACGGACCGCCGCACTCGATGCCCGCATACGGCTCCCCACGCCACAGATCCAGCGCTCGGCCCAGCAACACGGTCGCGGTATCCGCGTCGCCGCAGGCCAGACGGGCACGGCCGCGCTCGATGAGGAGCCGGGCGACGGCGGCATCGATCTCGACGTCGGGGACGCGCAGTTCGTAGCCCTGCGGCCGGGTGGCGATGAACTCGCCGTCGCGGTCGCCGAGAAGACGCCGCAACCGGTGGACGACCTGAGCGACCGCCTTGCCGCGGCCGGCCGGCGGAGCCTCAGGCCACACCTCGGCCAGCAGCCGCTCGGTGAGGACAACGCGCCCCGACGCGGCGGCAAGACGCGCCAGCAACGAACGCGGACGGGCACCGACGACCGGCAGCCAGTCCCGAGCCGCGGCCCCGTCGGGACGCGCGGGGCGGACCTCCAACGCGCCGAGGATGGCAACTGCCGCACCGTTTCCGTCGTCGGCTGCCGAGCCCGGTCGAGGCGCGGCGGCGACCGCGGGCTCGGCCAACGCACCCGAGTAGCGGGGCGATTCCGTTGGTGCAGAGGCGGTGGAAGAAGCCGGACAGACGGACCTCGGCCCTACACCCCGCGGCCGCAGCGGCCCCGCCGTGATGTCCCGGTTCCCGACCGCTGCCCGTCGCACAGCCGTTCCCAGCCGCGCCGTTCCGGCTCGGTCCGCATGCGGCATCCGACACCTCCCCCGTGTCCGGGGGCTGCTGCTCCCGGCCCCCGATTGTGGAGAGTAAGAAGTCGACACGTGCCCAGTGCCGGTGGTATCCGAAAAGCGCGAGGTAGGCGGGTTGTTCCGGATCCGCCGCAGCCAAACGGACCCGCCTTTCCGCCACGACCACGGCCTTGGGGGCATATGGGCGGACGGGAGGCCCGACGCTAGGCCCACCGGCCGCTGAAGCGAGCGGGCTTGGAGGTGCCGGCCAGCCGCGCGCGGGATGTGGCGTTGCCGACGTTCGCCGACTTTGCCGACACGGTCAACGCGGGCTGGTACCGGATGGCCACGGAGTATGGACTCGTCGACGACCAGCGGGAGTTTCTCCTGGCCGTGGGGCGCGCACGCCTCGGGGAAGACCTCGACGATGAACCCGACGAGGTGTGGTTTCGGGTCCGACTCCTCGATGCGTGGGACCTGGTCGGAAGCGAGGTGGACCTGCTGCGGAGCGGGTTCGCGACCCTCTTCACGGATCGGTTCGCGCCGGAATTCACGGTGGCGTCGCCGGACGGTCGGATGATGCTGCAAACGACGGTGTGGGGCGACGGATCCGTGAGCCACATCGTCATGCGTCCTTAATCGCCCATGTCCCCCGCCGCTGTGGGCTCGTGCCGACGATCGACGTCTGGTGCGGCGGGGGTGTGGGCGGCCGGCGGCGAAGCGCTGTGGAGTGGATGACGCGGGGACTGTCCCGTCGTTACTTCTCCGGTTTCTGGCCCGGCTCGTCGTGGCGGGCCTGGTCGCCGAGCTTCTCCGTGGCCTGCTTGAGCTTGTCGGCCCCGCTGTCGAGCTTGTCGCTGTGCTTGTGCCCGGTGCGCGTGTCGATGAAGTCGGCGGCCTTGTCGATGCCTTGTTCGATCTTGTCCTCGTGCTTGGCGGCGAGGTCGGCGGCTTTGTCCTTCAGGTCGCCGAGATTGAGCTTCTTCACGCTGTCGAACAGACTCATGGTGGTGCTCCTGGTGCGGATGATCGTTAGTCCCCGACGATAGCGCCGCGGCGGTCGGGTGCTGCACGAGGCCGTCTACTGCCTGTAGCGGTTCTCCGCCGTGTGCGTCTGGCAGGCGGTGCGTGTCCGATGCGGCGCTCCGTGTGGACTCTGCCCGCCGGAATCAGCGGCCCGATTCCGGCGGATTCCGCCGTTCGAGGGGCCGCCGGATGACCGAACCGGGCGGGTTGCCGACACGATCCACCGAATGGCCGACCTCGCGGAGCCGTCGCGGCGCTGTGACATGCCTCGCCGCACCCCCACGCCCGCCAAGTCCCGCCCCGCCGACGCGCGTCACACGTGCCGAACGGGCGACTCGGGCCGAACGGGTGCTCCATTACCCACCGGACCCGCGCCCGGCGCAACGCCCCAAGCGCTTCGGTTCACACGCCCGGCCGTCCTGCGTACTGCGATCGGCGCATCATCCCGCGACGAAGCACGTAACCCCTCCGGAGCACTCGACATGCCAGCCCGCGGAACGCTGCCCAGGATGGACGGACCGCACGGCAACACGCCCTCAGCCCGGCTCTGGAGGTCCCCCTTGGCTGCTCACTCGACGGGTATCGCACGCTGCCGCCTGGCCGTGGACCTCGGAGCCGCCCGCACCCGCATCGCCGTGCGCGACGAGGGCCTCATCGTCGACGCCCCCAGCGTCCTCGCCCTCGACACGCGCACCGGCGACATCGTCGCGGCCGGCGAAGCCGCGGCGGCGATGCGCGGCCGCGGCGCACCCCACGTCCGGGTCGTCCACCCCCTCGAAAACGGCATCGTGGCCGACCCCGACCAAGTCGGCGTACTGCTGCGCCACCTCGCCGGCCGCCGTCCACGTTTCTTCGGCCGCTGGCGCCGCGCCCTCGTCGCACTCCCGTGCGGCAGCGGCCCGGCGGGCCGCCGCACCGCCGCCGCGGCCCTCGCGCCCCTCGGCGTCCGCCACGTCGAGAGCATCCCCGCACCGCTGGCCGCCGCGGTCGGCGCGGGCATCCCGTACCACCAGGCCGAAGCCTCGCTGTCCGTCGTGTGCGGCGCATCCGCCACGCAGGCCGCGATCATCGCCGACGGGGCCGTCGTCGACCACGACATCGTCGCGGTCGGCGGCGACGCGGTCGAACGCGCCATCACCGAACACCTCCGCGCCGCCTACGGCGTCGTCCTGCCCCGCCGCGAGACCCCCAGCCTGTTCGCCCGCCTCGGCCCCGGCACCTGCGAACTCGGCTACGTCCCACTCCGCTGCTGGGACCTGCGCAGCGCCAGCCTCCGCACCATCGACGTCGACCTCGACACGCTCCGCGCGGCCGTCGACCGCCCGGTCGGCATGGTCGTCGACGCGGTCCGCCGCGTCCTGGGCCGCTGCACCCCCGAACTCGTCATCGAACTCGCCGACCGCGGCATCGTCATGGCCGGTGGCCTGGCCGCCCTCCCCGGCATGGACGCCATGGTCCGGGACGCCGCCGGTGTCCCGGTGCACGTCGCCCCGGACCCCGCCAACGCCGTCGTCCGCGGCCTCAGCCACCTCCTCGACACCCGCGCCCGACCCGAGCCGAACGACCGCGGCGCGCTGCCGCAGGCGCCGGAGAGCCGGGAACTGGCTTACGACTGATGGGGTGGGTGGGTGGGTGACTGTGCGGGGCGCGGCGCCGGGACCGCTGGGGGTGTCTGGTGCGGTGCCGGTGAGCTCGCGTTGCGGGGGCTGCTGCGTTCGGGTTCGGGAAGGGGGGCGACTGCAGGCGCTGCCGCCGACTTCGAAGGTCCGAACATCGGGGCGAGTTCGCCGCGCGGCGGCAGGCGCTTTCTTCGAGAAGGGCTGGTCATGCCGCAGATCCGGATCGAAGGCCGGATTCTCTGAGCACCCGAACTTGAGCGGACTCAGGTTTCCGGGGGTGTACCAGTGCGCGGGTCACCAAAGTCGGCCGTCTCGTCGCCGACGAAGGTGAGTGCGTTTCTGCCTATCCCCAACACATCCAGCAGGATGTCGGGTGCTCCGTCAGCATCAGCGTGGTCACGATGCGAGAAGACCGGGCCTTGCGCGTCGAGTGGGTCGAGCCATGGCGTGGGCGGGGCCGGGCAGGACGATGTAGACGCCGCTGCCGGGAGCGGTTTCCCGGGAGAGTGCTCGCGATCATGACGACGAAGCCGGACACCTACCGGATCACGATGTTCGCCGACGGTGACGAACTCCTCCGCAGGGACGCGCCGTTCCTCCGGTATCCCGGGTCGACCCCGAACCTGCGACCGAGTACCGGGCAGGTCGAGCACGTCACAGTCCTCGAACCCGACCCCGAGGGCGTCGTCCTGGGCGGCGTGCAGCAGGTCCACGTCCGAGTCGCCCCGCGCTACGGCTTCCGCGCGGCCCGGTAGCACCGTGTTCGGGGCACTCTCCGTATCTGCACGAGGCGGGCCGTATCAAGCGGCCGATCGGTAGTGCGGGAACGCGTCGAGGTGGGGCGCGACGTCCCGGCGGAGGTCACAACCCCGGAGAATCGCGGGGTATCCGCTCGGTCCCTTTGTCTCGTTGTGTGACCCATCGGCGTACTCGGCTGCCGAACCCGGTGCCCTGCCCGCCGGCGGCCGCGATGTCCGGCTTCGTCGCCCGCATCGCCACCCGCACCGCAGGCAACCCTGCCACCGCGGTTTGCGTCCGTGCCCGCGCGGTCGTTGATGCGAGGCTGGAGGCGTGCGTCTTCGCGCGGGCGAGCATCTGGCGGCCGCGGCGCACCATGAAGTTCCGTTCGTACGGCGAAGGCTGCTCGCCGTTCTGGATGCGGGCGTATGTCGCCATCGCCCGGCGCTCGCCTGCGCCCGCTGCTTGGTACACACGGTCCAGGGCGACCGTCGAGATTGCGGCGTCGATGTAGGGGCGCGGGTCAGCGGCGGCGCGGGCGGTGCCGCGACCAGTTGGCCGGGCCCGGCGCGCG
Organism: Yinghuangia aomiensis; assembly: GCF_039542225.1. Classification (NCBI taxonomy): domain Bacteria; kingdom Bacillati; phylum Actinomycetota; class Actinomycetes; order Kitasatosporales; family Streptomycetaceae; genus Yinghuangia; species Yinghuangia aomiensis. Next base: position 255,988 of record NZ_BAABHS010000010.1, read on the forward strand.
TCGAGGGTTTCGATCCGCAAAGGACCGCCCACGTAGGCGTATATGCCGATCTCTTCCGACGTGCGTCCGGCTCGGGGTGCTTCGTGCGGCCCCACGGTCTCCCGGTCGGGAAAGGCTGCGCGTTCTTCCGGGTATCCGATGTGGCCGACGTAGAACTGGTAGGCGATCAACCCGGTCGCTTTGGCCGCTGCGCCCGACGGTGCGATGCTGGCACCGCGTGGAAGAATGCCCTTGGCGTCGAGCACGTTGACAGCTATCTCGGCGATGGTGTCGAGTTGCTCGGTCGGCGCGTTTCTGAGTTGCTCGGTGGCGAGCACGGCGTCAGTCAGCGCGGTCTGCTTCGTTCCGGGGTTCGAGCCGCCCGGATCGTGGCCGGCAAGATCGAGAGCCACGCGTACACGGGCTTGGTGCATCACCGTACTATCCCGGGCTGTGGGCATGGAGGCGTATTCGGACGGGGGCGGAGCCCCGAAGCCGAGTGCCCAGCCACGGTGCGGGGCCTGCAGCATCGACTCGGTGTCGGCCTCCACTGGAATGCCATATGCGGCCAGGATCCGGCCCGCTACCATCGCGCGGGCTCCGCGGGTGACCACCCCGTCCATACCGGCCGCCGGGTCCGTCGCTGCGGCGACGACCGTCCGTGCGGCGTTGCGGAACGCGTCCCATTCTGCCTGCACCGGCAGATCCGCAGGCTCCAGGCGGACGCTCGGAGCCACGTCGAACAAGCCACGGGACTTCTCCGCCAAGGCCACGACGCCCGCACCGATCCTGCCCAGCAGAGGGTTGGCAGTGGCATCAGGAGTACTGCCGGCCGGCCTGTTCGCCGCCAGCCGCAGGACCCCCGCCTGGAACTCGGCGTCCACATCGACGCCGAACGCGTCTCGGAACTGCGCCCGCAGTCGGAGAAGCTCTTGTTCGGCCAGATTGCGGTCCGGGCCGCCGGTCTCGATTACTTTGGCGACCCCGGCTAAGGCACCGGCGAAGCGCACGATGCCCCCGTACAGGTCACGGGTCACCTGGATCCCGAAGTGGGTGTGGGTGTCGGCCATGAGCCGTGTACCCGCGGGGATCGCCAGGCCGAACGACGATCCCACACCGCCTCCGAACATGTTGCACCGACGCCAGGTGACCGCCATCGGGTTTCCGCCGCGCGACCGAGCATCTCAGGCACGCCACGGCCGCGCACATCCGCACATCAAGGGCCTGCGCGAAGCGGACACACGCCGGCCCGCTTGAACCGTGGCATGTCGCCGATCACATCAGAAACGTCACCCTCGCGCGCGTGGCCTGTCCAGAACGTGCAATCGGGGCCGTCGGAACTGACCTGGACCGTCTCGTTCAGGTCGGGGTGACGCGGACGGCGACCTCGTGTTGCCCGACCGGGAGTGACTCAGCCGCTTGGCGTGCTGCGCCCGTCGCGCGCCCTCTTTCTGCCTCCGCGCCGCACTATCGCCAGTCGTGGCCGGCTTCGGCGCTGGCTGCCTCGCAGTTCCGACGACGACAACATCTCTTCCGTGTACGCCGAGATTGCTCGGCGTCTTGGCTGGCTGGTGCCCGATCGTGTGCTCGACGCTGTGTCGTATGCCTCGATGCGCGAGAACGTGAGCGACTGGGCGGCTCAGGATCGGGTGTGGGGTGATGTCACGGCGGGGTTCGGGCCGCCCTCGATCCAGTTCGGCGGGACGAACCCCTTGTACGGGAAGACACTCGGCTACCTGACCGAAGACGTCGAGGAACCTATGGTGTTCTTCCACTTGTGGAACGGCCGCGATGACGAGGAGTCCTGGCCGCCGGAGTACGCCGAGCCGCTGCTCCTGGCGGTTCGGCTCGGCGACGGGCCTTTCGGTGACACGTTCACCCTCACCTCGGAGGGCCGACGCCGTAGGCCTGCCCCCTCGCTGTTCTCGTAGGAGGAGCCGTCCGAGCCTCGGGAGGTGTGCGCTGCCGGACGGACTCGTCGACCGGCGGGGTTTGGGAATTTCACGCGTCCCTGCGGCATAGGGCGATGCTGCCGCAGGTGAGCGCGGCGGCTGCGTACAAGGCCAGGACGCCCAGGCCTGGCCAGGGGGCTATGGGGAGAGCGTCGAGGTGGTGGGTGGCGGTGATGGATTGGCCTGCGGAGGCAGGGCCGAACGTGCGGATGTTGTCCTGCCAGGTGGGGCTGTTGACGAAGCCGGCAAGCAGGGGGAAGACGTACAGCAGGCCCAGTGCGGTGGTGATGGCGCCTGCGGTGTCGCGGAGGAGGAAGGCCAGTCCGAGGCTGAGGAGGGCGATCGCGACCAGGTAGAGGACCGCGCCGATGGCGGCGCGGGCCGTTGCGCCGTCGGTGAGGGAGATGGCGGGGTGGGCGAGCTTGTGGCCGCGGGTGGGCAGGATGAAGCGGGCGGCGAGGAGTGATCCGCCGACGGCCGGTACGGCGGTCGCCGTGGTGATGCCGGCGAGGAGCACTGCTTTTGCGGCCAGGACTCGGAGGCGGTCGGGTATGGCGGTGAGGGTCGTGTGGATGGTGCCGGTGGCGTATTCGTTGCAGGCCATCAGTACGCCGAGGACAGCCACGATGGCTTGGCCGATCCAGAGGCCGGTGAGTGCGGTGCGGACCTGATCCGGGTCGCAGCTGCCCGGAGGAGGGCAGTGTTCGGACGACAGGGCACCGGTTGCCGCCGCCCCCGCGGCAACGGTGGCTGCGGTGATGGCGGCGAGGAGCCACCATGTGCTGCTGAGGGTGCGGAGCTTGGTCCACTCGGCGTGGACGGCCGCGGGGAAGAGACGGAGCGGGTGCTGCCCGCGATGTGTGTGGTCGGGCGCCCGGGGGACGGCTGCCCGGGGCCGGTGGGCGGAGGAACGCTCGGTGATGGGCGCGGGCATGGGGGTCACACCTTCCGTCGCCGCAACTGCCAGACGGCGAGGGCGAGCAGGACGGCGGTGTAGGCGGCGAGCACGCCGAGGCCGGCGTAGGGGCCGTAGGTGTAGCACCCCTCCTCGGGAAGGCAGACGTTGTCGACTTGGGGCACCCGGTGCGTGGTGTTCTGGATGGAGAACCCGGCCATCGGCGTGGACTGGACGAGGAACCGGGCAGCGCCCAGGGGGAGTCCCGAGATCAGGATCTGGGGCAGCACCATGACCACGACGACCACGGCGATGCCTGCCGCGGTGTTGCGCAGCAGCGTCCCGACCGCGAGAGCGCAGACCGTGACCAGGGCCATCAGAACGCCGGTGCCCACCAGGGCGCGCAGTACCGAACCGTCGGACCACCTGGCCTCGGGGAACATGGGCGGCTTGAAGCCGTTGCCGCGGAGGATGCCGCGGGTGATGCCGAAGGACACCAGGGCCGCGAGGAGCCCGGCCACGAAGGTGACGGCACCCAGGACCACCGCCTTGGCGGCGAGCACGCGCCCGCGCCGGGGGCTGGCGGTGAAGGTCGTGAGGATCATGCCTCGGCGGAACTCGGCGGTGATGAACAGGACGCCGAGTGCGGCCAGCGGTATGAGCCCGGTCATCGTGCCGCGGAGACCTTGCTGGACCGGGTCCATATCCGGCTCGAGCGGGGCGATGTCGCCGGCGGCCGTGATGGTGTACGTGCCGTTGTCCGCAGTCGACGTGTTCGACGGCATACCGGGGAACGGGCCGTTGGGGGAGGAGGCAGCGCGCCGGACGTCGTCGGGGCGCAGCGTGCCGGTGACCCTGCCGTCTGCGGTGTAGTGGTCGAAGGTGGCCGTGGCCATGCCGAGTTCGCCGTTGACCTCGGTGGACGAGAACGAGCGGTTCATGGTGACGGCTTCCGGCGAGGTGGTGAACATGCCGACCTCGATGGTGTCGGACAGCCCGGCCGGCTTTGCCGAGCCGACCTTGTGCCAGGTCGCGCCGTCGGTGGATTCGTATCCGGTGAGGAGCGCGCCGGTGCGGGTCAGACGCAGCCAGCGCGGGGCGGCCGTGCCGGCCGAACTGCCCGCGGTGTCGCCGGTGAAGTCGTGTTGGAAGCGGACGCCGTGCCCCGGGGTGAGCATGATGGCCGCATATCCCGTGCCGGGCACCGTGGAGGCCTTGGCGATCAGCCCGGCCTTGGTCCACGGGGACAGGATCGGCGGACGGTCGGCATTCCGGCCCGGTGCCGGGACGATGCCGGCGACCCGCACGGTCACCGATCCGTCGCCGGTGAGCGACTGGTGGACGAACCGGAAGTTGTCGCGCACCGTGGTGCCGTCGGCGGAGACGGCGATCGTGTCCTCGCCGCCCGAGGTCTGGTTGCCTTGGGCGCTGAGCAGGGACGCCAGGATCGTCGCCAGCACGGCGCCGAGCAGCGTCAGCGACCAGCGCCGCACGGTGCGCAGCTTCGTCCACTCGGCGTGCAGCAGCTGCCGGAATCCGTCGCGGCCGCGGGACAGAGGCGAGGTGTAGCCGGTCGGCTGGGGATGCGGCGATGCGGTCGTTTCGGTGGTGCTCATGTCAGTCTTCCCCCGGGTGGTGGGCCAGGGCGGAGTCCCCGGCGGCGTGGAACTCGGTGCTGTCGCGGGTGAGTTCCATATAGGCCTCTTCGAGGGTCGCCCGATGGGCGCTGACCTCGGAGAACGGGATCGTGTGCGTGGTGAGCAGCGCGATGACGCGTTCGGCCGGCAGGTCGGTGACGGTCAGCGTGTCCCGCCCGGTGGCGGCCACGGCGGCGCCCTCGCCGGTCAGGACGGCGATCGCCTGGACGCGTGCTTCGGTGCGGACCGCGACGCGGTTTCCGGAGGCCGCGGCCAGCAGCTCCGCGACACCGGTTTCCGCGACCAGGCGCCCGCGCCCGACCACGACGAGATGGTCGGCGCTGTCCTCCAGTTCGCTCATGAGGTGGCTGGAGATCAGGACGGTGCGCCCCTCGGCGGCGAGGGAACGGAGCAGCCCGCGTATCCACCGGATCCCCTCCGGATCGAGCCCGTTGACCGGCTCGTCGAGCAGCAGCACCGGTGGGTCGCCGAGCAGGGCGGTGGCGATGCCCAGGCGCTGCCGCATGCCGAGCGAGTAGCCGCCGGCGCGCCGTCGCCCGGCCGAGGCGAGCCCTACCAGTTCGAGGAGTTCGTCGACTCGTCGGGCGGACAGGCCGTGCGAATGCGCGAGCCAGAGGAGATGGTCGCGGCCGCGCCGGTTCGGATGGATCGCGCCCGCATCGAGCAGCGCACCCACCTCGTACAAGGGGGTGCGCAGCGCGCGGTACGGGCGTCCGCCGATGTGCGCGTGCCCGCTGTCGGGGAGGTCGAGCCCGACGAGCATGCGCATGGTCGTCGACTTGCCGGCGCCGTTCGGCCCGACGAAACCGGTGACGTGGCCTGGGCGTGCGGTGAACGAGAGCCCGTCCACGGCGGGGGTCTGGCCGAACCGCTTGTGCAGCCCGGAGACTTCGATGGTCGTGTCCATGGCAGCGAGATTAGGAAGCCGGAGGGGTCCGGGTCGTCACGCGGGAGAGCAATCTTTGGCGTCGCGGGCGCGAGTGACGTTCGGCCGGGGGCGTAGCTCACACGAGGGACAGGAAAGATCTCTCCCAGGGGTGACGACGGTGGCGTTGCCGTCCCGAAAGAATGGCTGCTCCCCACCGATAAGCCGCACGACCCCCCGCACGAGACCCCACTCGGCACGGACATCGACACCGGCTGCGACGCCGGCGTAGGCGAGAGACGGCCCGGACAAGAGAGGAGGAAACCGCAATGTCACCCGACTTGGTGCCGCCGGACGCGTCGACGACGATGTCGTCCGAGCGGACGCCGGACCCGACGACCGCAACCGCAGCAGCCTTCACGACATCCCCCACGACATCCCCCACAACATCCCCCACGACATCCCCACCCGCGGGGACCTCCCCGCGCAGTCGCCGGGGCGTGGACCGATCGCGCCTGCGCCACCCGCGCTTCGTGCGCTGGTGGACCGTCGCGGACGGCCCGGCCGTCGCCGCGGCCCTCCTCGTGGCGGCGGCCGTGGTCGAGTTCACGGTCCGCTGGAACAGCCGCGGCTATGTCCCGGTGGGCGGCCTTGCCTCCGACCGGGTGTTCGGTCTCCTCCTCGCGGTGAGCGCGACATTGCCGGCCGGGTTGCTGCGCGCTTCGCCGGTGTCCGCGACGGTGCTGGTCACCACGACGAACGTCCTGGCGTTCGCGATCTTCGACGGGCCGACGGCCGCCGGGATCGCCGCCCAGCTGCTCGTCCTCTACCACGCGGGACGCCACGCGTCGCGGGTCCTGGCGATCGTGCCGGTTCCGGTGTTCGTCGGGTTCGCGATCGCCGCCGCGGTCGATGCGGACGTCGGCGAACGCATCCGCGCCGTCGTCATGGCGTCGTGCGTCTGCGTCGTCGCGGGGGCCGGCACCGCGCGCCGGGCCCAAGTGCAGGCACGCGAGTACAGCGCCGCGGCGCAAGCCATCGCCGACACGCTGCACGAGCATGCCGCGCGCGGCGAGCGCGCACGCATCGCGCGCGAACTCCACGACGTCGTCGCCCACCACATCTCGATGATCTCCGTGCAAGCCGAGACCGCGCGCCTGACCACGGCCGGGCTGCCGCCCGAAGGCGGCAAGCGGTTCCTGGCCATCGGCGACACCGCACGCGCGGCCCTCACCGAAATGCGCCGCCTGCTCGGTGTCCTCCGCGAAGACGCCGGAACGGGCAGCGGCCGCGCCCCGCAACCCGCTCTCGACCAGCTCGTCGACCTCGTCGACGACGCCCGCGACACGGCCGGCGCAGCCACCCGGCTCATCGTCCGCGGCCACGTCGTGCCCCTGGACCCCGGCATCGAACTCACCGCCTACCGCATCGTGCAGGAAGCCCTCACCAACGCCCGCCGCCACGCCCCGGGAGCCGCCGTCGACGTCGAACTGACCTATACCGCCGAGCGGCTGCTTCTGCGCATCCGCGACAACGGCCCCGGCCCGGGGGAGGCCACCACCGGCAGTCTCCAGCTCTCGGCCCAGGACCCCGCCGCCGGGCACGGCCTGGTCGGCATGCGGGAGCGCGCCGCCATGGTCGGCGGCACCTTCGAAGCCGGTGCGGCGGCCGGGGGAGGATTCGTCGTGGCGGCTACGCTTCCGGTGCCGGACAAGGGGGCGGGGTGAGTACGGACACAGCGATCCGGATCGTGGTGGTCGACGACCACGAAGTGGTGCGCGCGGGCTTCGCCGGACTTCTGGCGACCCAGGCGGACTTCGACGTGGTCGGCACGGCGGCCGACGGAGCCGCAGCGGTGCGGCTCTGCGCCGACCAGGCGCCGGATGTCGTCTTGATGGACGTCCGCATGCCCGGCTTGGACGGCATTGCCGCGACCGAGCGCATTCTGTCCGCGCGGTCAGCGGCGGGGGCGGGCGCGGACGGCGCGGACGGTGCTGCGGGCCGGTCGGGGCCCCGCGTGCTGATCCTGACCACGTTCGATCTCGACGAACACGTCTACGACGCGCTGGCCGCGGGCGCCAGCGGCTTTCTGCTCAAAGACGTCACCGCGGAACGCCTCTTCGACGCCGTCCGGGTGGTCGCCGCGGGGGAGGCGCTCCTGGCACCGACGGTCACCCGCCGCCTGATCGGCCAGTTCGCCCGCATGCGTCCTCGCGCCGAGGGCGGCACACCGCCCGAACTCGCCGCGCTCACCCCGCGCGAAACCGAAGTCCTCCGGCAACTCGCGACGGGCCGCTCCAACCCGGAGATCGCCATCCGCCTGTGCGTCACCGAGGAGACGGTGAAAACCCACGTCAGCCGCCTCCTCGCCAAACTCGGCCTCCGGGACCGGACCCAGGCCGTGGTGGCCGCGTACGAGTCGGGATTGATCACCCCAGGGGCGGGAGGATTTGGGCCGTGAGCGGGGCCGACGGCGCAAGGCCGCGGGCCTGTCGTGGCGACCTGATCCGAGGCGACAGGTAAAGGGGCCCAGCCATGTGGCCATGCGAAAACACGAATCAAGCAGCCTGCACGACGGGAAGTCGACCAAGGAACGAGCCGCGGGATGCGGCGTCGAGGAGTGCGCTGTGGTGGTCTCTGAGCAGCCCCTGAGGGGCAGTGAGTTCGAAGGTCGCGCAGTGGCCGGTTCGGCTGCGGTGGCCGCGCTCGCGGCACGTGACGACGTGTCGACGACTGGCGCCGACTGGTCCGCTCGTGCGAGGCGCGGTGGGTGCAGGATCGGGCCATGACGGAATGGTCGATGCTCGCGGACGCGTGTGGGTCGGCAGGGCATGTCCCCGCGGTGTTGGACCGGTTCGAGGCCGATGTGTGTGGCGGCTGGTCGGAGTTGATGGATCACCTGTGTCCTCGGTTGGACACCGCCTTCTCGGCGAGTTTTGCTGCGCTGCCTCGGCTTGCCGGGCTTGCGTCCAGTCGCCGCGGGGAGGAGCGCCAGTACGTGGTGCAGGCGGCGGGAGCGATCGTGGCCTGCGTGGTGAGCGGTGATGACGTGTTCGAGGACTTCTCGGCCCCGATTGCGGTGCTGCATCGGCTGGTTGACGAGTCGCTTCACGAGACTCCGGGCGCGGACAGCTACGTCGAGCTGGTGCAGTGCCTCCTGGCCTTCGAGGGGGTCGAGAGGTGGGACCGCTGCCTTGAGGGGCTGAACGCCGGGGAGTACGAAGTCGACTGCCCGTATTGCGGCGTCGGTCTTTTCATCGTGTTGCGCGACGACGCGTGCTTTGCGGCCAGTGGCGACTATGCGCTGCGTGAGGTGGCGACTACGCCCCTCCGCCCTTCGGTGCCGGGGGAGTTGGCGGGCTTGGGGGAGCGTTTGTACGTGCGGGCTGTGGGCGATGGACAACACCGCGTGGCGCGTGGGCTGACGTATCTGTTCGGGGAGGGGGACTGTCCCGACTGCGGGACGGGGTTCTCGGTTGCCGACCGGGTCGTGGGCTGCTGATGGCACGACCCGGTCGGCGGAGTGCGGGCGGAGGAGTGCAGACCGGTGTGGGCGAGGAAGTGGGTGGGAACGGCTGGGGCTCACGGGCTGTCGGTGGTGTCCGGCAGCAACCCCGGGTACTCGCCGGACCGGGCCAGGGCTAGGACCGCGTCCACGCGGTCCTGTGGTGCCGCGTACAGCGGGTGGCTGCGCAGCAGTTCTCCCACGTCGCGGAGGTGGGCGAGGCCGGCGGCGGTGTGCTCGGTCTCCGCCCGTTGGTGCGCGGCTTCCGCGTCAGGATGAGCCCGAGGATCATCCGCGTGGGAGATTCCCCTGCTTGGTTGGGTGTCCGCCGCATGCCCAGCCCCAGCCCTAGCCCCGGCCCCGGTCCCAGCCCCGGCCCCGGTCCCAGCCCCGGTCCCAGACCCAGCCCCAGCCCCGGTCCCAACCCCGGTACCTCCCCGCGCCCCGCTCCCCGGCAGGTGGCTGTTCCCGCCCGCGTCCTCACCCCCACCCACCGTCGGATGCCTCGCGTACACCGGCCCGCCCTCCCCGATGCGTCCCTTTGCCAGCGCGTATGTCACTCGGCGGCCGCACCGGCACGGTGCTGCCGCGTTCAGGAGGCCGCAGCGGTCGCGCATGGCGTTGCGGACTTGGCGGCGGGCGCGTTCCAGGCGTTTGCGGTAGGTGGCGGGGCTGGTGGCGAGTACCCAGGCGGCTTCGGTGCCGGTCAGTCCGATGACGTCGCCGAGGACGTAGGCCAGGCGGCCGGGTTCGTCGAGGCACTGGAGGAGGGCCTGGGTGCAGAGCAGGCGGATCTCCTCGGCGAGGAGGTCGCCGTCGGGGCCTTCGTAGGCGGGGGTGGCCAATCCGTCGAGGAGGTCTTGGCGGTAGGTGTCGAATGTGAGGAGTTCGCGGCGCTGGCGTTTGCCGTGGTTCACCAGGTGGTTGACGGCGATGCGGTAGGCCCAGGTGAGGAGGGCGGCTTCGCCGTGGAAGGTGCTCAGGCGGGTGAGGATCCGGATGAGGATCTCCTGTACGGCGTCCTCGGCGTCGGGTGGTCGGCCGGTCATGCGCAGGGCCAGGCGGTAGACGGGGTCTTGGACGCGTTTGACGATCTCGGCCAGTGCGTCCTGGTCGCCGTCGACGGCGCGGGTGGCGAGGGTGAGGTCGGTGTCGTTCATGCGGTCTCCTTGAGCCAGCGGGCGACCGCTGCGCCGATCCGGGGGCCGACCTGTTCCGGGGCGTGGTGGCCGGCTTCGCCGACGTCCTCGGTCCGGAGGTTGGCGGCGTTGTCGCGGGCCCAGGCGATGGCGGCGGTGGAGCCGAGGCCGACTTCGGGGGTGACGGTCATGAGCAGTTTCGGCACGTCCGCCGAGTCGCGCATCCAGCGGCCGTAGGCGGTGACGCGCTCGGTCACGTCCGCCGGTTCGCCGTCCAGGGGGAATTCGCGGGCCCACTGGAGCATCGGGCGGCGGGAGTCCGGGTCGGGGCAGGTTGCGCGGTAGATGTCGAGGTCCGCTTCGGTGATGTCGGGGACCAAGCGCCGCAAGTTGCCTTCGATGAAGAGGTTCTGGTCGAGGATCATGTCCTCGCCGACTCCCGGGGTGCGGGCCGCGCGGAAGAAGTCGAGGGCGACGGGCGTCATTTCCGCGGAGTCCACCGGGCGGAGGAAGGTCTCGACGAGGGCGATGCCGCGGACGCGGTTCGCGCCGTGCCGGGTTGCCCAGTCCTGCGCCAGCGCGCCGCCCCAGTCGTGCCCGACGAATACGAGCGGTCCGTCCGGGACGACGGTGTCCAGCCATGCCGCCAGGTAGCGGGCGTGGTCGGCGAAGCGGTACGCGGAGTCCGGCTTGCCGGAGTCGCCCATGCCGATGAGGTCCGGGGCGAGGCAGCGGGCCTCGCGGGCGACCTGGGGGAGCGTGGTCCGCCACAGGTGGGACGAGGTCGGGTTCCCGTGCAGGAACACCACCGTCGGTCCCGAGGCGCCCGCCGAGCGGTGCGTCATCCACGAGTCCAGGACCGTGGTGGTGGTGAGAGCGTTGTGCTGTTCCATGGGTGTCCTCCCAGTGTCGTGACGGTGCTCGTGGCGCCGTCTTCCGACCGACAAGGGATTGGACAGGTCTCGACGGCCCGGTGTGACCGGACCGCGGAAGAAGTTTTCGTGTGGTGGGTGGGGGCGGACGGGTCGGGGCTGCCCGGGGGCACGCTCACGTGCCCGCCGGCCGCGCACAGGCGCGGGCACGCCCCCCCACCGGCCGCGTCGGCGATCAGCCGATCACGGTCCCCGGCGCCACGCAGTCCGGGTGGCGGCGCAGCGCACGGCGCGCGTAGTAGGCGAACGTGGCCCGGTGGCGCTGCGGTGTGGACGTCCAGTCGTGTGCCTCGCGGGCCAGGTCGTCCGGCAGGGGTCTGATGGTGCCGGCGGACATGGCGAGGAGTTGCATGCGGGCGGCGCGTTCGATGAGGACGGCGAGGTTGCAGGCTTCCTCGACGGTGCGCCCGGCGACGAGTTGGCCGTGGTGGGCCAGCAGGACGGCGCGTTTGTCGCCGAGCGCGGCGCTGATGATCTCGCCTTCCTCGTTGCCGACGGGGATGCCGGGCCAGGTGGGGAGGAACGCGCAGTCGTCGTACAGCGGCGTGGTGTCCATCTGCGACACGATCAGCGGCACCTCGAGCATGGCGAGGGAGGCGGCGTGCAGCGGGTGGGTGTGCACGATGCAGGTGACGTCTTCGCGGGCCCGGTAGATCCACGAGTGGAAGCGGTTGGCCGGGTTGGGCATCCCGTCGCCTTCGAGGACTTGGAGGTCTTCGTCGACGAGGAGGAGGTTGTCCTCGGTGACTTCGTCGAAGCCGTAGCCGAGGCGTTGGGTGTAGTAGGTGCCGGGGCGGTTGCCGCGTGCGGTGATCTGGCCGGCGAGGCCGGAGTCGTGTCCGGCGTCGAACAGGACGCGGCACGTGAGGGCGAGCTTCTGACGGACGGTCAGGCTGCTGTCGCCGAACTCCTCGGCCATGCGGCGTGCGGCGCGGTCGACCAGGACGTGTTTGGGATCGTCGAGTGAGTTCGCCATCGTGTCTCCCCCTGCGGGCGCCGGGACTTCCGGCGTCCCGGTCTGCTGCCGGCCGGGCCCGGCCACACGGCGCGGCCCGGAAACAAGGAGGACTGTATGACAAGGCGAGCCCGCGGCGCCGTGTGGTTTCGAAGCCCGAGAAGCCCGAGAAGCCCGAGAAGCCCACGTCACCCGCGACGCCGACGACGCCCCAGACCCTCACCCCGCCTACAGCGCCTCCGCCAACCTTCGCATCGCCGCCGCAGCGGCCTGGAGTTCGTCGGGTGTCCAGTCGTGGACGCGTTCCGCCAAGGCACCGCGCAGTTCGGTGCGGATGGCGACGCAGGCGTCCCACCCGGGTGCGGTCGGGCGGACGATGACCACGCGGCGGTCCGCGCGGGTTGCGGTGCGCGTGATCCACCCGCGGGTCTGGAGGACGGCGAGCGCGCGCGACGTGTGTGAGGCGTGCGCGACGACGCTGTGCGCCAGGTCGCCGACCCGGCTGCCCTCCCGCCGCAGGTGCAGCATCAGGCGGAAGGCCAGCAGGTCGAGGCCGTGCCGATCGGCGAGGCGCTGTTCGATGCGGCTGTAGGCCATCCGCCGCGACGCCTCGCCGAACGCCTCGAAGAACACCGCCACCGGGTCGGTGGGTTCGTCGCCGAACGTGGCCCCGAGCCCTCCCGCCGCCGCCTCGGCGGCGCGGGCGGACGAGGCCGCGTCACCGTCCCGCGCGTCCGTTCCCGAAGCCCGTGCCGCCAACGTCCCCTGCCCTTCAGCCCTGTGCCGCCAGGTCTTCTTCCGGGACAGGCTGCCACACCACTCCGTTGATGGCGCCGCCGCCGTCGACGAACAGGGTGTTGCCGGTGACGTAGCGGGAGTCGTCGGAGGCGAGGAACAGTGCCACGCCGCCGATGTCGGACTCGGGGTCGCCCATGCGGCCCATGGGGTTCATTGCTTCGGCGGCCGCCGCCTGCTCCGGGTTGGCCGCGGCGTAGGCCGCGAACGCCTCGGTCTTGGCGCCCGGGCAGATGACGTTGGCGCGGATCTGGTGCTGGGCCCATTCGCGGGCGGCCGAGCGCGTGTAGGCGCGCAGGGCTTCCTTGCCGACGTTGTACTCGGCCGTGTACATGTGCGCGTTGACGCCGTTGAGCGAGCAGATGTTGATGATCGACCCGCCGCCTGCGTCCCGCATCGGGGCGAACGCGGCCTGCATGGTCCAGCGTCCCGCCCACAGCGCCATGGTGAGGCCGTGGTCGATCTGCGCGTCGGTCTTGTTCTCCAGCCGGTTGACGCGGCCGCCGCCCCAGGCGTTGTTCACCAGGACGTCGATGCGCCCCCACTCCGTGACCGTGTCGGCGACCAGGCTTGTCGCGAACTCCCGGTCGGTGACGTCGCCGACCCGGACCAGCGTCGCGACGCCGAACTCGGCTTCGAGCGCGCGGGCGGTGTCCCGCGCGGGTGCCTCGCGGATGTCGTTGACGACGACGCGGCATCCTTCGCGGGCGAACCGGCGTGCGATGCCCTTGCCGATGCCCGCACCCGATCCGGTGACGACCGCGACGCGGCCGTCCAGACGTCCTGTCATGGCGGCGGTGCTCCCTTGCCTCGAACCGTCCGGGGTTCCTCGAACGGCTTCGAAATATGTACCTGACGTAACTATCCGAGAATGGTTGACAAAGTCAATGGGTCTGTCGGCTGTGGCGCCGCTCCCGGCCGCCCCCGCCTCGGCGGCTACGATCACCATCCGACGCAGAGGCAAGGCGAAGGCAGGCGATGGCAGACCCGAAGACCACACGTCCGGCCGAGGACGCGGACGCCGACCCGGCCGGCGCCGGCCGCCCGGACGACGCCGCCTGGCTGGCCGTCCTCATCCCGCCGCTCCGCGACCTGGTCCGTGCCGCCCGCGACGACCGCCTGCTCGACCGCGTCGGCAAGGAAGCCCGCGCGGACGTCCCCGCACACCTGGTGCTCGCGCTCACCCGCATCGGCGACTTCCAGCCGATCCGCCTCGGCGACCTCGCCGACCAGATGGAAGTCGGCCGCACCACCCTCAGCCGCCAGGTGACCGACCTGGTCGCCGCCGGCCTGGTCCGGCGCATCCCCGACCCGCAGGACGCCCGCGCCGCGACCCTCGAACTCACCCCGAAGGGTGCCCGCACGCTGCGCCGCATCTGGGACGCGTGGGCCCGCCTCCTCGGCAACGCCACCGCCGACTGGGACTCCGCCGACCGCGACCGCATCCCGCAGCTGCTCGACGACCTCGCCCGCGCCCTCACCGCGATGGCCGACGGCCGCTGACGCGCGCTTCCCCGAGTACGCCCCGGAAACGCGTCGGGCGGTGCCGCCGACCCCGCAAGGCCGACGGCACCGCCCGAACCGCACATCTCCGCACCCGCCGCAGCGCCGCGTTCCCGCGGCACCCTCAGCGGCCTCCGTCAGGCATCGTCCTTCTCGCCGATGACCGACTCCACCGTGATCCAGTCCGGCGGCATCGACGGCGGCGTCTTCCAGAAGATGTCGAGCTTGCAGATCAGCCCGGCATCGTCGAGCTCCAGGTAGTTCGCGAACCGCATCGCCAGCGGCTCCTCGCCCGGCGCGTACGTGATGATCTCGACGGCCTCGTTGAACGCGAAGCGCCCGTCCTCGCTCAAAAACGTGAAGCGCGACTGGAGTTCGTGGGTCTGCGTGCGCCCGATCACGCCGGACACGAACGCGATGTACGCGTCCTTGCCCCGGCAGGTGTCCTCCTCGTTGTCGCGCATGCCGATCCGCACGAAGTCGTCGGCCAGCGTGGACGCCACCAAGTCCCAGTCGTGGCTGTCGACGCCGCGCCAGAAGTCGGCGACCGTCTGCGCGCGCTTGTCCCGATCCGTCATTCCCGCACCACCCATCCCGAGTCTTCCAGACAGCTTTGTGGAAAGCTGTTTCTTGAATCGCAAACCCGTTACGCCAGCGGCTGCAACGCGTGATGCGTCGTCATCGCGGAGCCCGCCGGGCCCAGCATCTGGTGCGCACGCCACAAGCGGCGGTGGAACAGCGGCACCAGCGCTTCGTCCGACCGGCCGTCGTCGGCCAGCACGAACTCCTCCAAGGCCGCGTCGCCTTCCTGCCACGTCCGCGGCCGCCGGCCCAGCAGCGGCACGAGATCGTCGAGATCCGCCTCGGCACACGCGCGGCCGATCTCGTCGACCCGCCGGATGTGCCGCGCCAGCCGGAACAACCGCCGCTGCTCGTAGTCGCCCGACCGCAGCGACTCGACCAGGTGCCGCCCCGGCACCGCCGCCGCCGACACCTCGGCCTCCGGCAGCTCCACCGGCGCCAGTTCGACCCCCTGGTACTCGGCGAGCGCCTCCACCGCGAACAGGTTCGTCTCGTGGCACCACTGCAGGTTCGTCATGTAGTCCGACCCCGGCGGCGGGTCGGCGAGCGCTGCATGGAACGCCAGCTGATTCGACAGCGTGAACGCGAAGTGGTGGTGCTGGATGGCCTCCAGGTCGACCGGAGTGCCCGACAGTTCCTCGTACTTGGCGTACATGCGGCGGAAGTCGCCGTAGCCGATGATCGTGTCGCGCATGCGGTACGCGGCGAGGTCCATCAACGGGTCGCCGATGTGCGCGAGTTCGAGATCGAGGACGGCCGTGATGCGCTGCCCGTCGTGGTGGAACTGGCCCGAGTCCCACACCACCACCGACCGGCGGCCCCGCATGTCGAGCGGGTGGCGCCGCAGCCAGCCGAGGCAGAACTCCAGGAACGGATCCGGCCGCTTCTTCGACGACCGGTACCAGCGCTCGTAGCCGCCCATGCCGTCGCCCTGCACGCCGGCTGCCTCGAACGGCGCCGGATCCAGCGCGTGGATCTCCGCCAGGATGCCGAGATAGTCGTCCATCACCGCATCGCGCTGCGCATCACCGCACCCGGCGAAGTCGACCTGCCCGTCGACCCGGTCCATGACGTAGGCGCGCGGATCGTCGATCCAGCCGTACACGGCGGGCACCCGAATGCCCCGCTCGTTCAGCAGCCGCTGGACGAGCATCTCGTGTTCGAGCGGGTAGATCCCGGGATAGTCGGTCCGGTCCCCGCGCACGCACAACCGCAGCCGCGTCCCGTCGCCCCGCGTCACGTCGGCAAACCACACCGGCCGCCACCGCGCCTGCCGCTCGAGCCGGTCGACCCGCCCGAGATGCTTCTCCAACCACGCCCGGATCCGCTCTTCCACTGCACCCTCCCGGCACCCCGAAACCCCACACCAAGCAGCCCGGCCACCCAAGCATTGTTGTGTCAATCATGCAACTATCTCGGGCGGGGGAGCCCGGCCGCGGAGGTGTCGAGCCACCCGCGAACCGCTCGGAGTCGCACCCGAGCCTGAGGACACGAGCCGCGCAACAGCCGCTCCGAGTCGCGCGCTCGAGCGTGGGGGCGAGCCGCCGCAGCAGCCAGGCTGAGTCACGCTCGCGCACAGCACGCGCCCCGCCCGCAAGCCGAGCCCGGGCACGAGTCGACCCGGACAACCGCACGCCTGTGCCGCCCTCCCCGCGCCCGCGCTGCACGCCACACCCGCGAGAAGCGAGAAGACCGGAGGGGTGCTGCGGGGGAGCGCGGAGGGCGTCAGCGGCGGCCCGACCCCGCCGCCACCGCGTACAACAGCTCGCGCACGTCGGCACGCGTTTCCTGGTCAGCCCCCCAGATCAAGCGGAGCTGCAGCGGCGGGACCGGGAACGCGAGACGCGTCAACGTGCCCGCCTGCAACGACTGCGCCACCGCGAACTCCGGAAGCAGCGCGATCCCCAACCCCTGCTCCGCCCACGCCCGCATGACCGGGACACCCTCCGCCCGGACCCGACGCAGCGCACCACCGAGAACCCGGTCGGCGGCCAGAAGGAACGAACAGTTCGGCACATTCGTCAACAGACGCTCGTCGCGCAGATCCTCAAGCGTCACCTCGTCCGCGTCCCGCAGCGGGTGATCGGCAGCCGCGACCAGCACCAGCGGCATCGGTTCGACATCGGCAAACGCCAACGCCGACAACGGAGCGAACCCCAGGTCCCCCAACTCCTCACCCGTGTCCAGAACGAGCGCCGCGTCGAGCACCCCCGCCGCCACATCCTCCATCAACGCGTCACGGCTCCGGGACGGCCGGACCTCCACCGCAACCCGCGGATCCCGCGCCGCGATCCGCGACAACACCCCCGGCGCATGCGACGCGGCGATCGTCTCCAACGCCCCCAACCGCAGCGCCCGACCCGCGCCGGCCACCTCCCGCCGTGCCTGATCCGCCTGTTCCAGCAGCCGACGGGCCCACCCCCGCAGGACCTCCCCGGCCGGCGTCACCCGCATGCCGCGCGCCGTCCGCTCGAACACCGGCACCCCCAGCGACCGTTCCAGCGCCCGAATGTGCTCGGACACCGTCGACGGAGCAAGGTCCAAAACCGCCGCGGCCTCGGTCACCGTACGGTGACGCACCACGGCCTCGAACGTCCTGAGCTGACGCAGTTCCATGCCCCTGCCCAACCCGCCCCGGGCGTTCGGAAATTCCGAACGGAGCATGCGGCTTCCCCGGTGGAGCCCCCGCAGCCCCGCCGGAAGAGTGCCGGACATGACCGACGCCCCACCCCGCACCGAGCCCCGCGGCCGGCCCGCAGCCACCGCACCGACCACCGGCAAACTCCCGAGACCCGTCATCCTGCTCGGCATCTCCCTCGGCTACTTCATGGTCCTCCTCGACCTCACCGTGCTGTCCGTAGCCGAACCCGACCTCGCCGCCTCTCTCCACGCCTCGACCACCGGCCTGCAATGGGCCACCACCGCCTACACCGTCTTCTTCGCCGCCCTCCTCCTCTCCGCAGGCGCCGTAGCCGACCGCTACGGCGCACACCGCGTGTTCCGCACCGGCACCGCCGCCTTCGGGGTCGTCTCCCTCGCCTGCGCCGCCGCGCCCGGCCTCGGCACCCTCATCGCCGCCCGCGCACTCCTCGGCGTGGCCGCGGCAGCCGTCGTCCCCGCCTCGATGGCCCTGGTCGCCCGCCTCTACCCCGACCCCGCCGAGCGGACCCGCGCGGTCGCCGCCTGGGCCGCCATCAGCGGCGCGGCCGTCGCCACCGGCCCCATCGCGGGCGGACTCCTCGTGGAACTCGCCGGATGGCGCGCCATCTTCGTCGTCAACGCGCCGCTCGCCCTCGCCGTCCTGCTGCTGGTGACCGGCCGCACCGTCGCCTGCCCGCGCGGCGACCGGCGCATCGACTGGCGCGCCCAAGGCGCCGCATGCCTGGCCCTCGCGCTGCCGACCGACGCGGTCATCGCCGCCGGATCGTCCTCCTGGGCGCATGCCGTACTCTCCGGTGCGCTGACCCTGCCCGCGGTCGCCCTGTTCGCATGGCTGGAACGCCGCAGCGACGCGCCCGTGCTCGGCGGCGGTCTGCTGCGCAGCCGCGGCGTGCGCGCCGGTCTCGCGGTCGGCGCGGCGGTGAACTTCACCCTGGCCGGCGACCTGTTCGTGCTCCCGCTGCTCCTGCGGCACACCCACGCGCTCGGGCCGATCGCCACCGGGCTCGCGTTCCTGCCGCTGACCATCCCGTTCGTCGCGAACCCGCCGCTGACCGGCCGCATCGTCGCCCGGCGCGGCCCCCGCACGCCGATCCTCACCGGGACGGCGCTGCTCACCGCGGGCGGGGCGGCCCTCGCGGTCGCCGCCGGGCAGGACGCGCCGTACCCCGTGCTGGCGGGAGGATTGCTGCTCACCGGCTTCGGCATCTCGTTCGCGCTGCCCGCGCTGGTGGCCGCGATCGCCGCCGCCGCACCGCCCGGTACCGCGGGGTCCGCGGGCGGCATCCTCAACGCCGTGCGGCAGACCGGCGCCACCCTCGGCGTCGCCGCGATGGGGGCGCTCGCCGGAGCCGACCCGACACCCGGCGGCGCGGCCGCGGCACTCGCGCTGTCCGCGGTCGCCTGTGCAGCGGCCGGGGTGCTGTTCGCCCGACGGCACGACGGCCAAGCCGCCTGACCCCCACCGTCGGCCGGCCTCCGGCCGGGCCGCGCCGGCCGCCGCGCCGTGCGACCCCGTACCGCCGACGTGGTGGCACGAGGTCGCGGAAGCGGGGTCGCGGCGGCGATGCCGGTGAGGTGGCCGGCGGGCCGGGTCAGGCGAAGCGGGCCTGGAGTGCGGCCAGTCCGGTCCCGTACGTGCCGTCGCCGAACACGGCCTCGACCTGCGGCACCGCCGCGTCCTCGGCGCGGTAGTCCGCGCGCCAGACGACCTGCGATACGCCGTCGGCATGCGGGCGGACGGCCAGTGTGGCCACGTAGTCGCTGATCGGCAGCATCGGGTCGAGCACGGTGTACGTGTACGACCGGGCCGCGTCGTCGCGGCTGAGCAGCCGTTCCCGTGCCACGACCTTGCCGTCGACGCGGAAGAGCCGGACCGCGCCGTCGTCGTCCTTCTCCGACGGCGGAACGTGCGGATGCCAGGCGGCCAGGCCGTGGAAGTCGCCGATCAGCGCCCACACGGTGTCCGGGTCGGCGTCGACGACCGCGGTGCGTACGAGTTCGCGGGCGGCGGTCACCACACACCGTCCCCGCGCAGCACCGCGTCGGCGCCGCCGTCGATGAACACGACCTGGCCTGTGACGTGCGTGTTCTCCGGCGACGTCAGCCAGTCCAGCAGCGGCGCGATCTGCTCCGGCCGCGCGTGCCCGTGCAGCGGCATCGGGACGCTCCGGTCCACCAGCTCCCGCATCTCCGGATCGGCCAGCAGCGGCTCCGTCATCGGGGTCAGGATCGTTCCCGGGCCGATCGCGTTCAGCGGGATCCCCGCCCCGGCCCAGGCGTCGGTGACCGCGGTACGCCGGATCCAGCGTGCGACCGCCTGCTTCGACGACCCGTAGATCACCCCGCCCTCGCCGCGGTCCGCGGCGGCCTGCGCGGCGTCGACCGCGGCGGCTTCGTCGCCGGCCAGGACCGCGTCCACGATCGCCTGGTCGGCCGGGTGCACCGACGCCACCGAGGCGATGACCACCGCACGCGGGTCGGTCCCGGCCGCCAGCAGCGGGCGCAGTCCCTCCAGCGTCGCGAACGCGCCGAAGCAGTTCACCCGCACGGTCAGCGGATCGAACCGCGACACGCCCGCGCAGGCCACCACCGCGTCCAGACTGCCTCCGGTCAACTCCGTCGCGCGCGCGACGAGTTCGGCGCGTCCTTCGGGAGTGGCCAGGTCAGCGGCGATGTCCGTGCCCTGGAGATCCGCTCCGATCACCCGATGGCCTTCGGCGCGGAGCCGGTCGGCGGTCGCTTTGCCGATCCCGGATGCTGCGCCGGTGACGAGATACGTGCGTGGCACGTGGTCCTCCTTGCGTCGTACACAACCCCCTCCTGGCAATTTATGCCCAAGTGGCAGAGAGTGCCAACCAGGCACGCCGGGACGGTCTAGTCCTCCGTGGCGGCGGCGAGGATCGCGAGTGCCGCGGCGGTGACGACCTGCGCGGTCTCTGCCGCGGAGCGTTCCGCGGCGCCGTCGGCGCGGTGCCCGGCCAGCGCGTCGTACGTCTCGAATCCGGTCAGCTGCCATACCGCGTCGATCGCGCCCTCGTCCGCGGCCGTGTCGAACGTCGCCAGGACGGTGGCCAGCACCGTGCGGCGCATGGCGTCGCGCTCGCGCAGTTGGCGGCCCAGGTCGGCGTCGAGCGCGCCCATGCCCCGCAGCCGGCGCAGCACGACGCGGTCGGACTCCCAGAACCGGCAGAACGCCTCGGCGACGTGGGCGAGTGCGGTCGGCAGGTCGGGCGCCCGGAACGCGTCCGCGAGGTGCATGCCGGAGTGCGCGGCCAGCGCGTCGAACAGACCTTCGAGGAGGCCGGATTTCGAGCCGAAGGTGTTGTAGACGGTCTGGCGCGACACGTCGGCGGCCTTGGCGACCGCGTCGACCGAGACCGCGGTCGGCGTGGGCCCGGCCAGCAGGCCCCGGGCCGCGTCGAGTATCCGGGTGCGGGTCTCCTCGGCGGCGGCCTGTCTCTTGCCGGAGTCGTACTTGCGGGGGCTCATCGGGTGGGGGCTCCTTGACCGGGGCGGAAATTTGTATTTACAGTCTGTCCAATCAATCATAGGGGATGGGGCGCTGCCGGACACGGCCGACGTGCGCGGCGTTTCCGGCAGCCCCGCACGCGTTCGTGTTTCCGCGAAGGAGAACGACCATGACCGTCCACGAAACCCCCGCTCCGCGCCCGCTCGACGGGCGGGTCGCCCTCGTCACCGGCGCCGCCCGCGGCATCGGCGCGGCCTCCGCCCGGGCGCTGCACCGGGCCGGGGCGGCGGTGGTGCTGGCCGCCCGCAGCGCGGACGCGCTGGAGGCGCTGGCCGACGAGATCACCGAGGACGGCGGGCGCGCGCTCGCCGTCCCGACCGACGTGACGGACCCGCTCGCCGTCGAGCGCCTCGTCGCGCGCACCTGCGACACGTACGGGCGCCTCGACGCCGCGGTCAACAACGCCGCGGGCGGCGGCCACCCGCCGACGCCGCTCGCCGAGGTCGACGTCGCCGACTTCGACAGCGCTTTCGCGGTGAACCTGCGCGGCGTGTTCCTCGCGATGAAGTACGAGATCCCCGCGATGCTCGCGTCCGGCGGGGGAGCGATCGTCAACATGTCCTCGACCGCCGGACTCCAGGCGGTCGGCGGCCTGGCCGGGTATGTGTCGACGAAGTTCGGCCTGGTCGGCCTGACCCGGGTCGCGGCGCTCGACTACGCCGACGCGGGCATCCGCGTGAACGCCCTGGCCCCGGGGCCGATCCACACCGGGCAACTCGAACGCGCCGGGGAGCAGGCGCGCTCGATGGCGGCCGCTGCCATGCCGATGCGCCGGATCGGTCGGCCCGAGGAAGTCGCCGCGGCGGTGGTGTGGCTGTGCTCCGACGAGTCGTCGTTCGTCACCGGCGCGACGCTGCCGATCGACGGCGGAAAGCTGTCGGGGACGCCGCCGTTCCGGCGGCCGGGGGCATGAGGGGGTGAAGGCGCGGTGGTCGGGCGACGCAATAATGGAGCCCGATCACCGAAGCCCTGCCGCCGCCGGGCCGTCACCCGGGGGAGGAGCCATGCCGGAGCCGTCCACGCCCGCCGAACGGGCGCCGTTGCCGCGGATGCGGCTGGACGAGTTGCTGGGCGAACTCCAGGCGCACATCGAGGTGGTGCGCGGAACTCGGGACCGGGTGCACACGCTTCTGGAAGCGGTGCTGTCGGTCGGCAGTGATCTGGATCTGGAGACGGTGCTGCGGCGGATCATCGAGTCGGCGACGACGCTGGTCGATGCGCAGTACGGTGCGCTGGGTGTGATCGGCGACGAGGACACCCTGGCCCGGTTCCTGCCGGTGGGCATGGATCCGCGGACGATCCACGAGATCGGCCCGTTCCCGGCCGGCCGGGGCATTCTGGGGCTGGTGATCCGGGACCCGCATCCGCTGCGGCTGCACGAGATCGCGGACCATCCGGACTCGTACGGGTTCCCGGCGAACCATCCGCCGATGCACAGCTTCCTGGGCGTGCCGATCCGGATCCGGGACGAGGTGTTCGGGAACCTGTACCTGACCGAGAAGCGCGGCGGTGCGGACTTCGACGAGGACGACGAAGCGGTCGTGCGCACTCTTGCCGCCGCGGCGGGCGTGGCGATCGACAACGCGCGGCTGTACGACCACGCGCGGCGGCGCGAGCAGTGGCTGTCCGCGGCGTCCGAGCTGACCCGGAGCCTGCTGTCCGGGGACGCGCCGGCCGACGTGCTGCGGTCGTTCGCCGCGACCGTGCGCGAAATGGCGGGTGCCGACCTGGTCACGGTCGCGGTCCCGGTCCCGGGCACGGGCGACCTGGTGGTTGACGCCGCCGACGGCGACGGCGCCGACCGCGTGCGCGGACTCGTGCTGCCCGGCGGCGAGTCCCCGGCCGGCCGGGTCTACGCCACGGGGGAGCGCGTCGTCGCCGACCACGGCGGCCACGAAGCGCTCGGCGACCCGGACGCGGGGCCGACGATCATGCTGCCGCTCGGCACCCCCGACCACGTCCTCGGCGTCCTGCACCTCACCGCGCAGGCCGGGCGGCCGCCGTTCTCCGAGGCCGCGGTCGCGATGGTCGCCGGGTTCGCCGGACACGCCGGCCTGGCCCTGGAGATCGCCGAACGCCGCCGCGACGCCGACCTGCTGACGACGTTCGAGGAACGCGACCGGATCGCCCGCGACCTGCACGACGTCGCCATCCAACGCCTGTTCGCCTCCGGCATGACCCTGCAAGGCGTCACCCGCATCGTCGGCGACGACGCCGCGAAGCTCATCATGAAGACCGTCGACGATCTCGACGAGACCATCCGGCTCATCCGCTCGACGATCTTCTCCCTGCGGGCCCGCGAACGCGGCGACCGCAACGCCGCCGGGCTCCGGGTACGGGTCCTCCAGATCGCCGACCACGCCTCCGACACGCTCGGTTTCTCGCCGACGCTTCGCCTCGACGGCCTCCTCGACACCGCCGTGCCGGAACACGTCGCCGACCACGTCCTCGCCGTCACCCGCGAAGCGCTCTCCAACGTCGCCCGGCACGCCCGGGCCACCGCCGTCGAGGTCTCCGTCGCCGCGACCGCCGCCGACGTCGTGGTGACGGTCGCCGACAACGGCATCGGCATGCCCGCCGACCGCACCCGCAGCAGCGGCATCGACAACCTCGCCGCCCGCGCCGCCGAACTCGGCGGCACGTTCGCGGCACAGCCCCGCCCGGACGGCGCAGGCACCGTGCTGACCTGGCGGGCCCCGTACCGCCACGGCCCGGCCGGCTGACCGCCTACCGCGGCGCCTGCGGCGGCCCCGGATGCCCGCGCGACGCCGAGGGCGACCCGCGGAACCGCCGCCCCGACCCGACCTCCGGTTCGTCCCCGGGCTCGTGCTCGGCCCGCCACTCCACGGTGGCGCGGTTCTCCCGGCCCCGTGAGCCCTCCGGTGCCCGGACCCGGCTCATGCGCAGCAGATGCCGTGCCGCGCGCGTCGGGCCCGCCGCGGCCTTGGCCGCCGCCAGGCGCGGTTCGGCGCGCTTGTCGACGTCCAGTTCGTCGAGGATCTGGTCCACGCTCGCCAGCAGCGAACCGTGCAGCTCCCAGGTGTCCGGCTCGTACTCGCTTTCCGAGCGCAGCAGTTGCGCGATCGCGTCGCGGGCGTCGCGGGACCGGATCAGGGCGTCCGCGAGGTGCGCTTCCGCTTCCTCCGCCTGGGCGCTGATCTCCGCGGTCACCATCTGCCCGAACGCGTCGACGGCATCCGCCATGTGCCCGAGGAGGTTGTCGAGGGCGGCGGCCACGTCCGCCGGATAGACGTTCTCGTAGCGGTCGGACTCCTCGGTCAACGCGAGCAGCCCGCGGCACACCGACCGCATCGTCACCGTGCAGTGCTCCAGCGAGTCCAGCCCGCTGCGCAGCACGATTCCCGCGTTCAGCGCGTGGCGCGCCGCGCGCGGATTGAGCCGCAGGCTCTCCTCGGCCTGCGACAGTGCCGCGTCCGCCTGCACGATTTCGCCGTCGAGGGCCCGCGCCTCCTGCATCCACGCGTCGGCGTGCTTGCGCGACGCCCCGGTGCGCAGGTCGCCGCCGATCCGTGTGAGCAGGCGGCGGAAACGCGCGCACAGGTCGTGGATCGCGTCGCCGGCGGGCTGGATGTACGTCGGCGGCGCGTACACGAGGTTGAACAGCATCCCCACGACCACGCCGATCAGGGTCTCCCCGACCCGCCCGGCCGCGGTCGTGTGCGCGGCGTGCAGGTTGCCGACGCCCAGCACGAGCATCGCGCTGATCGCGACCTCTTCGACGAACGGGTCGACCTTCAGCAGATGCCCCGCCACGAGCGACGCCAGGATGAGCACGCCCAGGCTCCACCACGTCAGGTCGACCAGCTCGGCGAAGCCCACGGCGATGAGCACGCCGAGGAGCACGCTGAACATCCGCCGGATGCCGATGGTCAGCGTCGAATACGTCGTGACCTGCACGACCAGTAGTGCGGTCAGCGGGGCCAGCAGCGGCGCCGAGTTGCCGGACAGCCACTGCGCGACCACGAACGCCAGCACCGCGGCGACGGTGCTGCGCAGCGTCCGCACCACCACCGGCTCGTTGCGCCGCTTCACCAGGCCGAGGACGGGTTCGGGAGCAATCGGCATACGGGCCCTCATCCCCAAGGAACCCGGAAGCGACACGCGGCATCCGGAAAAGCGGGCAAACGAGGCAAACCCGTCGGCGGGCGGTCAGCCCACGTGCACGTGCGGCCGCCGCGACTGGTCCGGTTCCGCTTCGCGCAGGACCTCGCGGGTCACCGGCGCGACTTCGCCGTGGCCGAACAGGAAGAAGCGCAGGAAGTTCGCCAGCGGATTGCCTTCGGTCCACTCGAAGTAGATGTGCGGCCGCTGTCCGGTGCTGTCGCGGACGTACAGCAGGAACGCCGCGAGGGCGTTCGGCACCGACGTGCTCTGCAAGGTCAGCACCCGGTACTTGCCGTGCATCACCTTGCCGGCGACCTTCAGCCCGGACTCGAACTCCGACGGGTCGAGCACCGTCACCTCGAGGAACACCACGTCCTCGTGCTCCGGGATGTGGTTCTCCGCGCGCATGCGGTCTTCCTTGTCGCGGTATTCGGCGTCGTCGCGGGTGTCCGGCTGGTTCGCCACGAAGCGGATCGTGCGGTGCCCGCAGTCGCGGACGAACCGTTCGGCCAGCCGGTCCAGTTCCAGATCGGTCACGCGCAGCTCGAACGCCCGCACCAGGCGGGACAGCAGCGACAGCGCCATGATCCCGGCGATGAAGCACGCGCCGATCTTCACGCCGTCCGGCCGCTCCGCGATGTTGACCGCGGTCGTGTAGACGAAGACCACGGCGATGATGCCGAACGCGATCGTCCAGCCGCGCTGCCGCGCCCGGCGGGCGGCGATGGTCACCGCGATGGCCGCCGACGTGATCAGCACGAGCACGCCGGTCGCGTACGCGCCGCCCTGCTTGTCGACGTTCGCGTCGAAGATCCAGGTGACCAGGAAAGCCACGAGAGTGAACACGATGACCATCGGCCGGACCGCGCGCGCCCACGCCGGCGCCATGCCGTACCGCGGCAGGTAGCGCGGCATCAGGTTCAGCAGGCCCGCCATCGCGGACGCGCCCGCGAACCACAGGATGAGGATCGTCGAGATGTCGTAGACGGTGCCGAAGGCCGACCCGAGGTTCTCGTGGGCGAGGAACGCCAAGGCGCGCCCGTTCGCCGGGCCGCCCGGCTTGAAGTCGTCCTTGGGGATCAGCAGCGTGGTGATGAAGCTGGACGTGATGAGGAAGACGCTCATGATGAGCGCCGCCGTGGTCAGCAGCTTCTTCGTCTCGCGGATCCGCCCGGCCGGCTTGGCCCGCGTATCGCCCTTGTCGCCCCGCACGTGCGGCATGACCGCGACACCCGTCTCGAACCCGGACAGGCCCAGGGCGAGCTTCGGGAACACGACCAGCGAGACGCCGATCATCACCCAGATGCTGCCGCGCTCGGCGACCAGTGCATGCCGCCAGTCGGTGACGACCTCCGGGTGGGTGAACACCTGCCACAGGCCGTTGCCCACGACCACCGCGTTCAACGCCAGGTAGACGCCCACCAGCACCACGGCCAGCCCGATCGCCTCGCCGAAGCCCTTGAGGAACACCGCGCCCAGCATGGCGATCAGCAGCATGGTGATGATCAGCTCGTGGCCGCTCAGCGTGCCGGTGAGGTGCGGGTTCTCCACTATGTGGGCGGTCGCGTCGGCCGCGGACAGCGTGATGGTGATGAGGAAGTCGGTGGCGGCGAAACCGAGCAGCGTCAGGACGAACAGCTTGCCCTTCCAGAACGACAGCAGCCGCTCCAGCATCGCGATCGAGCCCTCGCCGTGCGGGCTCTCCTCCGCCACCCGGCGGTACACCGGCAGCGCACCGAACAGGGTCAGCGCCACCAGCACGATCGTCGCCGGCGGCGCCAGCAGCCCGGCCGCCAGAGCGGCGATGCCCGGCTGGTAGCCGAGCGTGGAGAAGTAGTCGAGGCCGGTCAGGCACATCACCCGCCACCACGGCCGGCCCTCGTGCGGGGCCGGACCCGGCGACTGCTCCTCGCCGTCGCGCCCGGAGATCTCGGACTGGCCTTCGAGCAGCCAGCGGCGCAACCTTCCGGATCGGGCGGGACCGGCCATGGACGACCTCTCCTGTCGACGACGCGCCCCCGTCGGCCGCCGGGACGGCACGGGAGCCCTAGGCCGTGTCCGGGGAACCGGAAACGACCTAGCGGCGAAGGTACCCGGCACCGGCCGGCCAAACGCGGACCATCACCGGCAAATCCCCTGCCGTTGCGGGGGAGCCACCCCCGCGGCGTACTGCTCCGCACCCCCGCACTTCGCCGATCGGTCCCGCCCGGATCGACATCCCGTCAGGATCCGCCCGCCCGCGGTCAAGATCCCGGCAGACCCCGGGTTCCGCGCGACCCGGGGCATTCCGCCGTCCTGGCGTCGCAACGAGGCGGCAACACCGCGCCCGGCCCGCACCTCCCCGGTCGGGCCTCGCACCCCTCAGCCGGTCAACGACGCGCGCAGGCGGGCGCCTTCCTCCTCCAAGTGGCGCAGCAGCTCGCGGACCGCGGGCGTGTGCGTGCGGTCCGCGAGGAGCGTGGTGCCGACCCGGCGGCGCACGTCCTCCAGCGGCACCGGCAACGGCACCAGCCGGTCGTCGCCGGTCACCACCAGCTCCGGCAGCGCGGCGATCATGTCGGTGGCGAGGAGCAGCGCACGTACCGTCAGAATCGACGTGCACTCCACCCGGTCGGCAGGCAGCGGCAGCCCGTGCCGGTCGAACACGGCCGCCAGCTCGCCGCGCAGCGTGGTCTGCTCGAGCGGGAGGATCCACGGATAGCCGACCGTGTCGGCGAGCGCCAGGTCGTGGCCGGCGTCGGCCAGGGGGTGGCCGCGGCGGGCGATCAGCCGGATCGGCTCGTGGTAGAGCGTGTGCGACCGGACCCGGCCCGCCTCCGGCGACGGACCGATCCGGCCCACCACGACATCCACCTCGCCCGCCAGCAGCTGCGGGTAGAGCACGTCGAACGTCGCCTCGCGCACCACCACGGTGATCCGCGGCCGCTCCCGCTTCAGCGCCGCGACCGCCCGCGGCAGCAGCACACTCGTCCCGGCGAGCAGCGTGCCGACGGTGACCGTGCCCGCCTGCCCCTCGCGCAGCTCCGCCAAGTGCTCGCCCGCGCGCCGCACTTCGGCCAGCACCACCCGCGCGTGCTCGACCAGCGCGGTGCCGTACCGGGTCGGCGTCATGCCGCGCGGACCCCGGTCGAACAGCCGCGCGTCGACCAGGTCCTCCAGCTCGCGCAGGCTCCGCGTGGCGGCGGGCTGGGTCAGATGCAAAGCCTCCGCGGCACGCACGATGCTGCCGTGCTCCGCGATCGCGGTCAGCAGCGTGAGATGCCGGAACTTCAGCCGGCCGTCCACCAGATCACGGGAAGTCACGCACACCACCCACGAGTTGGCAGCGGAACAACAGCCCACCGCGGGCATCGGGATATACCGGTCACGGCATGGATGCTAACCGGATCGGCATTGGTTCGGTATGGCACCGCGACGCGATGATGCCGTGTGCCGGGACCGTCCGGCGGGGTGCCCGCCGACACTCCGCCGGACCCCGGCGCCCGGTCCGCGTCCCGAGCGGCCCGATCCGGCAGCCAGGGAGGACCCGTGGACCCGCACACCGCAGCACCGTCCGACCCCGCCGCCTGGGCGCGGCGCGCCGCCGACCTCGACGCCGCCGACCCGCTCGCCGGACTCCGGTCGCGTTTCCTCCTCCCCGACGGCGTCGTCTACCTCGACGGCAACTCCCTCGGCGCCCTGCCCGCCGCGGTACCGGCCGCCCTCGAGGACGCCGTGCACCGCCAATGGGGCACCGACCTCATCCGCTCCTGGAACGCCAACGCCTGGTGGGACGCACCCCTCCGGATCGGCGACACCCTCGGCCGGCTCGTCGGCGCGGACCCCGGCCAGGTCGTGTGCGGCGACTCCACCAGCGTCCAGATCTTCAACATCCTCACCGCCGCCGCCCGGCTGCGCCCCGGACGCGACCTGCTGCTCACCGACCCCGACCACTTCCCGACCGACCAGTACCTCGCCGCGTCGGTCGCCCGGCTCCTCGGGCTGACCGTGCGCGGTGTCCCGATCGCCGACCTGCCCGCGGCACTCGCGGCCGACGGCGACCGGGTCGCGGTGGCCGCCTACGCGCCGGTCGACTACCGCACCGGCGAACTGTCCGACATGGCCGCGCTCACCGCCGCCGTGCACGCCGCCGGTGCCGTGGTGTGCTGGGACCTGTGCCACGCCGCAGGTGCGATCCCCGTCGAACTCGACGCCATCGGGGCCGATTTCGCGGTCGGCTGCGGCTACAAGTACCTGTCCGGCGGGCCCGGCGCGCCCGCCTTCGCCTACGTCGCTGCCCGGCACCACGACGCGTTCGACCACGCGGTCACCGGATGGCACGGCCACGCCGACCCGTTCGCGATGCACGGGACGTACACCCCCGCATCCGGCATCGCCCGGGCCCGCATCGGCACACCGCCGATGCTGTCCATGCTGGCGCTCGAAGCGGCACTCACCGCGTTCGACGGCGTCGACATGGCCGACGTGCGCGCCAAGTCCCTGTCCCTGACCGGGTTCTTCCTGGACTGCGCCGACGCCCTGCTGGCCGGGACGGGCTTCACCGCGGCGACCCCGCGCGAGCCCGCCCGGCGCGGCAGCCAGGCGGCGCTGCGGCACGCGGACGCCTATCCGCTCGTCCAGGCGCTCGCCGACCGCGGCATCATCGGCGATATGCGCGAGCCCGACATCCTGCGCTTCGGCTTCAACGCGCTGTACGTGACGCACGCGGACGCGTTCGCCGCCGTCGCCGCGCTGCGCGAGATCACCGCGGACGGCTCGTACACCGATGCCCGGTACGCGGTCCGCGCGGCCGTCACCTGAGCCCGCGCCCGCGCCCGCGCCCGCGCCTGAGCCCGAGTCCGAGCCTGAGCAGCACACCGCACCGCCCGTTCCGCGCTCCCCGTTCACCCATCCGTCCCCTGTCGGAAGGACCGTCCGCATGCGCGTCCCCCGCTTCCTCCCCGGTCTGCCGCGCTCCGGCAGATCCGGGGCGTTCGCCGCCGCGGCCGTCGCCGCCGCGACGACCGCCGCCCTGCTCGCCCCGAGCGGCGCGGCCCCCCGGCCGGCCGCTGCCGCCCCGGCGGGCAGTGCCACCGACCCGAACATTCCGCTGGTGTGCGAGAACCGGCGCCCCGAACCGGTCGACCCGGGCTCGTACGGCATGCAGCTCGACGGGTCGTTCCTGCACCCGGCGGCCACGCCGGTGGACGAGGAGAACCCGCACCCGTTCCCCGGCCGCCGCGACGACTACGACAGCCGCTCGTACAGCAAGAACGTCAAGGTCGAAGCGGCCTACGAAGGTGCCGACTTCACCCCGGACTTCTTCCACACGTGGCAGAACATCGTCGACTTCGGCGGCCGCCGCTACATGTTCCAGTACGACCGCTCCGAAGGCCGCGTCTACGACATCACCGACGTCAAGAACGTCAAGGTCGTCGAACGCATGAGCCGCGACGACGTGGGCGGCGACGAGTCCAAGGCCAACGGCTCGTGGGCGGCCTACGACTACTGGGGCGCCACCACCATCCAGTGGAACGCCCGCCTCAACGCCTACGTCATGGTCATGTCCTTCGAGGACAAGCGCCAGATCTCCGAACTCGGCTCCGAACCGGGCACCGACAAGTTCGACAACCCCGCGGGCGTCGCCGCGGTCCGGGCGAAGCAGGGACTCAAGGGCTTCAAGGTCTTCCGGCTCGACGGGCCGACCAAGAAGGACTGGAAGCTGCTGGCCGCCGTCAGCACCGACTCCACCCAGGCCGACCCGCTGAACAGCGACCTGAGCAAGCCCCAGCAGGGCTCCGGCTCGCTCGACGTGCCGTTCTGGGACGGCGGGAAGTACCTGTTCATCGGCGTCGCCCCCAACGACTCGTACTCCAACACCGAGTACCCGACCAACCTGCACTCGGCCGGCTACCAGTCCTGGGACATGTCCGACCCCGCCCACCCGCGCCTCCTCGACACCTGGCACCTCGAAGGCCAGGTCAAGGGCGAGGAAGCCGCATACGCGAAGAACCCGCGCTGCGGCAACCGCACCAGCTGGATGGGCGCCCGCATGGCGCTGTTCATCCCCAAGCCCGTCGAACAGGGCGGCCGCTACGCGTTCGCCGCGCAAGGCGGCTTCGGCCTCACCGTCCTGGACATCTCCGACCCCGCGCACATGAAGCAGGTCTCCCACCTCGACCTGCCGCCGTCGGTGTCCGGCACCGAAGGCGACAACATCGACGTGTCGCAGTTCGACAAGACCGGCATGGTGTACGTCTCCGGCTACCCCCTCACCGAGGACTGCTACGAGCCGTACAAGCCGATCTACCAGATCGACGCCCGCGACCCGGCCAAGCCGCGCATCGTCGGCCAACTCCCGCGGCCGACCCCGCCCAAGACGTCCGGCATGACCGACTACTGCCAGCGCCGCGGCAGCTTCGGCCCCAAGCGCACCGGCTACTACACCAACCCGGGTACCCACGACGCGGGCACGCTCGTCTACGGCTTCTACAACGCGGGCGCGCAGTTCTTCGACGTCAAGAACCCCGCCGAGCCGGAGATCGAGGCCTACTTCGTGCCCAAGGCCTACGGCACCGAGACCAAGGACTGGCCGACCGCCGACGGCTCGTTCCCGGACTGGGCGATGGGCAACCAGACGCACGGCGTCTACGTCGAATGGGACCGCAACATCGCGTGGGTGCTCACCAACCACGGCATCTACGCGATCTCGTCCCGCGACGTCCTCGGCAAACCCAACCTGGGGAAGCCCAACCGGCCTTTCCGCAGCAGCCAGTTCACCTGACCGCCGAGCCCGAACCACCGAGCCGAGCCGTGCCGTGCCGGCCGCCGTCCCCACAGGGGGCGGCGACCGGCACGCGCACGACGCGGGTCAGTCGAAGCGGATGTGCGTCAGCCCCGTCCACGCCCACTGCGCCCGCCGCCGCACCGGACCGCCGACCGCCGGGCCCAGCGGAAGACCCGCCGACGCGGCGATGCGTTCCGCCACCCGCGGCACCGGGATCCGGTCGGTCCACAGATGCTCGGCGAATTCCGGCGCGACCAACCGCTCCAGGCAGCGGTCGAGCTTGCGTACCGCGAACGACTCCCGGCGCAGCGCCGGCCCGGTGCCGCGCAGCCACCGCACCGCCTGCCCGACGCCGCGCTCGCTCAGCCGCCGCAGCACCGTCTCCCGCTCCGCGAGCAGCGTGAAGTGCCGTACGTCGTGGCCGCGTTCCCGCAACCGTCCGACGGTCTCCGCGAAGTAGTCCGGCTCGACCACCGTCATCGGCGCGATCACCGGCCCCGGATGCCCGGCGACCACCCGGTCGAGGACCTCGAACACGCCCTGCCGCCACGCCGGGAAGTCCTGGAAATCGCCGCGCAACTCCCGCGGCACCATGCGGTTGAGCCCGAACCCGACCGTCTCGGGGTCGCACACGATGCTGCCCGGCAGGCGCCGTTTGATCTCGAACGCGGTCTGCGTCTTGCCGCCCCCGAAGGGGCCGTTGATCCACACCAGCATGCCGACGAGCCTAGGTGTCCCGACGCCGATCCTCAGGGACCTCGCCGGGCGCGCCCGGGGGCGGCCGCGAGGGATACCCGGCGGGATGGTGGACTTCGTCCATGACGATCGAGCTTCGGGGGAGCGCCCTTCCCGCCGTCCACCGCCTGCCCGCCGACGCGTCCGGCGGCGCCGCGCCCGGCGCGCGGGTCACCGCCGTGCTGGCGCACGGCACCGGGTTCCACGGCCGGGTCTGGGGCCCGGTCGCCCGGCGCCTGCCCGGCGTGGACTGCCACGCCCCGGACCTGCGCGGGCACGGCGAGAGCCGGGTGCCCGACGGCTACGACTTCCCGTGGTCGGCCTTCGGCGCCGACCTGCTCGCCACCGCCGACGGCGTCGACCCCGCCGAACGCGGCCCCGTCGTCGGCATCGGCCACTCGTGCGGCGCCGCCTCGCTGGTCCTCGCGGAGGCCGCCCGCCCCGGCACGTTCGCGGCGCTGTGGCTCTACGAACCGGCCGCCTTCCCGCCGCCCCCGCCCGGCGTGGTGCCGACCAACCCACTCGCCGCACTGGCGCGCCGCCGCCGCGCGACGTTCGCCGACCGCGCCGAAGCGGCGCGCAACTACGCGTCGAAGCCGCCGATGAACGCCTTCGACCCCGAGGCACTCGCCGCGTTCGTCGACCACGGGTTCGACGACGTGGACGACCACGTGCGGCTCAAGTGCCTGCCGGCGAACGAAGCCCAGGTGTACGAGTCGGCGCTGGTCGCCGAGGTGTTCGCGGCGATGGCGCGGGTCCGCTGCCCCGTCGTGGTCGTCGAGGGCAACGAATCCAAGTCCGGCCGCTTCGCCGCCCTCGCCGCGCAGTTCCCCTACGGGCGTCTCGAAACCCATCCCGACCTCACCCACAACGGCCCGCTCACGCACCCGGACCGGATCGCCGCCTCGATCCTCGACTGGCTCGCGCCGCTCCGGTAGGCAGCCGCCGGGAAACCGGCAGGAATCCGCGGGCGGTCCGCACGCGGCCGGCCGCGGCGGCCGATTTCCCCGGCCGCCCGGCCCGCCGCACGAGAAAATGCACCATTTGCCACATATCTTTGGCGAATGTCGGAATCCATGGCAGGCCGCGGCGAACCCGACGAGCCCAAAGGCCCCGACGGTGCGGGACGGGAAAGCGACACCACGTCCGGCGACTACACGGGTGCGGTCTACGGCTCCCTGCTCGCCGCCTCCGTCGTCGCCACCGCCGGATCGCTCGGCCCGGAGTTCTCCCGGGTCCGCCTCGCGCTGCTGCTGATCGTCACCGGCCTCGTCTTCTGGGCCGCGCACGTCTACGCGCGCCTGGCCGGCGAACGGCTCGCCCACGGGCGCGCCACCTGGCGCACCGTCGGCCGGGTCGCCCGCGCCGAATGGGGCCTGGTCGAAGCCGCGCTGCTGCCGGCCGCGGCCGTGCTCATCAGCCCGCTGTTCGGCCTGGGGCCGGCGGGTGGCGCGTGGCTGGCGCTGGGCATTGCGGTCGGCCAGCAGACCGCCTGGGCGGTCTGGGGCGCACTCCGCGCCGGCGCGTCGTGGCAGCTCGCCTCGGTGGAAGGTGTCGTCAACCTGGTGCTGGGCCTCGTGATCGTCGCGGCGAAGGCGGCCGTGGGCCACTGAATCGGAGGCCTCACGCAGCGGATCCGAGCGCCGCGGCGCGCAGAAACGTCACGGCAATGCGGAGGCCCGGGCCGGCGGGTGGCCCAGGCCACAGCGCCGATTCCGCCGGGCCCGTGGACTGGTGAATGCGTGTTCACCTAGGGTGGGTGAACACGCATTCACCTCCCGTCCGCGGCTCTCGCGGGCGACGCGCACCTCCGCTTCACCCGCGCACCTCTCGCACCGCCTCGTACGGAGCCGCCGTGGACGACCAGACCCTGCACGCGCCCGCCGCCCCCGGCGCACCCGCCCCACCCGCCGCCGCGGCCCGCACCGCGGCGGCCGACCCGGGCGGCCTGCGGCAGCGGCTGATCGTGCCGGTGCTCGCGTTCGGCGGCATCCTCATGGCGCTCGCGCAGACCCTCGTGGTGCCGCTGCTGCCCGACCTGCCGCGGCTCACCCACTCGTCCGCGACCGACGTGAGCTGGATGGTCACCGCGACCCTGGTGGCCGGCGCCGTCTGCACGCCCGTGCTCGGCCGCGCCGGCGACATGTACGGCAAACGCCCCATGCTGCTCGGCGCCCTGGTGGTGATGACCCTCGGCTCGGCCCTGTGCGCGAGCACGTCCGACATCCGCATCCTCATCGCCGCCCGCGCCCTCCAAGGCGCCGCTTCGGCGGTCATCCCGCTGTCCATCAGCATCCTGCGCGAACACCTGCCGCCGGACCGCATCGCGTCCGGCGCCGCGATCATGAGTTCGACGGTCGGCGTCGGCGCCGCGTTCGGCCTGCCCCTGGCCGGGCTCGTCGTGCAGCACGCCGACTGGCACGTGCTGTTCTGGGTCACCACCGCACTCGGCGCACTCGGCACCGCCGCCGCCTGGTGGGTCGTGCCCGGGTCGTCCGTCCGCTCGCCCGGCCGCTTCGACGTCGTCGGCGCCATCGGCCTGTCCGTCGGACTCGTCTGCGGCCTGCTCGCCGTGTCCAAGGGCGGCGACTGGGGCTGGACGAGCACCCGCACCCTCGGCCTCCTCGCCGCCGCAGCCGTCATCCTCGTCGTGTGGGGCTACCAGCAGACCCGCACCCGCGACCCCCTCGTCGACGTGCGCCTCGCCCGCACGCCGCGCGTCCTCATCCCGCACATCGCCGCCCTGCTCACCGGATTCGGCTTCTACGCCAACTCGCTGTCCACCGCGCAGCTCGTCCAGGCCCCGAAGGAGACCGGCTACGGCCTCGGCCTGTCCATCGTCGCGGGCGGCCTGTGCCTGCTGCCCGGCGGCGTGTGCATGGTGCTGCTGTCGCCGGTGTCCGCCCGAATATCCGCCCGGCGCGGCCCCAAGCTCGCCCTCGCCCTCGGCACCGGCTGCATGGCCGTCGGCTACCTCGTCCGCATGACCACCAGCCACGACCTGTGGACGATCATCGTCGGCGCGACCGTCGTCTCCTCCGGCACCGCCCTCGCCTACTCCGCGCTCCCGACCCTCATCATGCAGGCCGTCCCCGCCGAGCAGACGGCCGCCGCCAACGGCCTCAACGTGCTCATGCGCACCGTCGGCCAGGCGCTCTGCAGCACCGTGGTGGCGGTCCTCCTCACCCAGTTCACGATGAACATCGGCGGCCACGCACTGCCGACGCTGCACGCGTACATCCTCGTCTTCGGGGTTGCCGGGCTCCTCGCCACCGCGGCCTGCGCCACCGCGTGCATGATCCCCACCGCCAAGCAGCACCAGCCGGCCAAGGCGGTCGACGCCGCGCGCGCCTGACCGGCAAACCCCGTCCGCGCCGCGGCGCGGACGGGGGAGTACCGGACTGCCCGGCCGCACCCGGAAGAATGGGAACGTGACCAGCACCGACGCCGAATCCCGCCCGCGCCGCGACGCGGAAGCGACCCGGGCCGCGATCCTGCTCGCCGCACGCCGCGCGTTCGCCCGTCGCCCCTACACCGAGATCACCGTCAAGGCGATCGCCGAAGCCGCCGGCGTCAGCTCGCCGCTGGTCATCAAGTACTTCGGCAGCAAAGAACAGCTCTTCGCCCGCATCGCCTCGTTCGAAGACGGCATCGACGACTTCCTGGACGCGCCCCCCGACCGGCTCGGCCGGCACATGACCCTCTTCATCCTCGACGGTCACGCACACCGGCACAGCGACCCGATTCTGCGCATCGCGTTCTCCCTCGTGCAGGGCGAACAGGCCGACAAGCTGCGGGCGAACTTCAAATCCCGGGTCGTCCGCCGGCTCGCCGACCGCCTCACCGGCCCCGACGCCCTGCTGCGCGCCGAACTGGCCATCGCCCACCTGGTCGGGCTCGGCGTGGTCCTCGGCGTCGTGCAGGCCGAAGCCGCCCGCGCGGAAGACGTGGCCCGGGTCGCGGACTGGTACGCGCCGGGCGTGCAGGCCCTCCTGACCGGCGACGCACCCCCGCGCCAAGCCCGGGCCTGACCCCGGCGAGCGCGGGGAGCGCGGACTGTTTCTACGGCCTTCCGGGTGATTCCAAGGATCACCCGGTTGATTCACTCGGCGTGACGGGCACGCGTTCCTCTGGTTCCCGCCCCGCCCGAGAGGAAGCCGACCATGCCTGCAAAGGCCCGGCCCCGGCGCTCGTCCACCACCCCCATCCCCACCCGCTCCGGCACCGTGCTCCTCGCCTTTGCCCTCGCCCTCGCCCTCGCGGTGCCGCTCGGCGCGGCGTTCGCCCGGCCCGCGCACGACGGCGGCCGCATCGCCGCCGCCGGATACGTCGCCGGCACAACTCCGCACCGCGATGTCGTCCCCCCGGGCGGCGCCGAAACCGACGCGCCCGGACCGAGCACCGACCCGACGCCCACGCCCGCGCCGACAAGCCCCGACCACCCGGCGGCCGTGCGCGTCCCGACGAGCGGCAGCGGACCCGCCGCGCAGCTGGTGGGACTGGCGGCGGTGCTCCTCATCGTCGGCGGCCTGCTGGTGCAGCTGACCCGCAAGCGTCCCCGACCGCCCAGCCCGGAGTCGTAGGGCGGGGACGGGGACGGGCGGGTGCGCTCAGCTCGCGGCGCGCGCCTCGGCGAGCGCACGCATCAAGTGCGCGCACTCGTGCCGGCACTGCTCCAATTCCTGGGCGCAGTGCGTGTCCGCTTCCGCGCGGGCCTCCTGGCACACCTGTTCGACGAACGCGCGTGCGGAGCGCTCGTCGATGCCCGCCAGCTCGACCAGCCGGGCCGTCTGCGTCGCAATCAGTGATTCGCTCATGTTTCCAGGACACACCCGCACGACGCGGTTCACACGTCGGGAGCGCGCGCCGCGGCCATCCCGCGCCCCGCCTCCGGCCGGTCGGACGGCTTCTCGGCCGGATGAGTGCCGTGGTGCTGCGCCGAACGGGGCGTTCTCGTGCCCGCCCGGCCCAGCCTCCGCCGTCCGGCGCCCCGGCAGCGGCGAAACTCCACCGGTACGGCGGGCGCGCCGTGGCACAGGCGGCAAGGAGACTCCCCGCGCATGGAGGCGGCCATGAATGTGGCGCTGGCCCACGAAACACTGTCCCGCTGGCAGTTCGGCGTCACGACCGTCTACCACTTCCTGTTCGTGCCGCTCACCATCAGCCTGTCCGCGATCACCGCGGGCCTGCAGACCGCGTGGGTGCGTACCGGGAAGGACAAGTACTTCCACGGCACGAAATTCTGGGGAAAGCTCTTCCTCATCAACATCGCCATGGGCGTGGTCACCGGCATCGTCCAGGAATTCCAGTTCGGCATGAACTGGTCGGACTACTCGCGGTTCGTGGGCGACGTCTTCGGGGCACCGCTCGCCATGGAAGCGCTCCTCGCGTTCTTCCTCGAATCGACGTTCATCGGCCTGTGGATCTTCGGCTGGGACCGGCTGCCGAAGAAGCTGCACTGCGCGTGCATCTGGCTCGTCGCCATCGGCACCGCGCTGTCGGCGTACTTCATCCTCGCGGCCAACTCGTGGATGCAGCACCCCGTCGGCTACACCGTCGACCCGGCCACCGGGCGGGCCCGGCTCACCGACATCTGGCGGGTGCTCAGCCAGAACACCACCACGACGCAGGTCTTCCACACGCTCAGTGCCGCCTACCTGACCGGCGCGGCGTTCGTCGTCGGCATCGCGTCGATCCACCTGTGGCGGGCCAAGCGGGCCCAGAGCCGGGGGGTCGCGCCCGACGAGCGGCAACGCCGTACCACCGCGGTGATGCGCACGTCGCTGCGGCTGGCATTGTTCGTCGCCGCGGCCGGCGGGCTGCTCGTCGCGATCAGCGGCGACACGCTCGGCAAGGTCATGTTCGAGCAGCAGCCGATGAAGATGGCCGCCGCGGAAGCCCTCTGGGACACCCAGGAACCGGCACCGTTCTCGGTGTTCGCGGTCGGCAACGTCAACCAGGGCCGCAACGACGTCGAGCTGGAGATCCCCGGCCTGCTGTCGTTCCTCGCCGAGGGCAACTTTCACGATGCGGTGCCCGGCATCAACGACGTCGCCGCGCAGGAAGCCGAAACGTACGGCGGCGATCCGAAGCACTACATCCCGAACATCTTCGTCGCCTACTGGGGCTTCCGCCTCATGATCGGCTTCGGGATGACCTCGTTCGTCGCCGCGCTCATCGGCCTGTGGACTACCCGGCGGAAATGGTGGGTCGCCGAGGACAAGCGCACCGCCGAGGACGAAGTCCCGCGCCTCATGCTCACCAGGAACCGCGAATTCAGCCCGTGGTTCACCAAATGGTCGTGGCGGCTCGGCATCTGGACGCTGGGATTCCCGCTGATCGCGAATTCGTTCGGCTGGATCTTCACCGAAATGGGACGTCAGCCCTGGGTCGTCTTCGGTGTCCTGCAGACCGCCGACGGGGTGTCGCCGGACGTTTCGCAAGGCGAAGTCATCACGTCGCTCAGCCTGTTCACCGCGCTCTACGGAATCCTCGCGATCGTCGAGGTGAGACTCCTCGCCAAATACGCGAGCGCGGGGCCTCCCGTCGACGAGGAACCGCCGCGCAAAGACCCGACGCTGCGGCCCGGAGACGACGAAGACGCGGACCAGCCGATGGCGTTCGCCTACTGACGACGGGAAAGGGCAGCGGCTCGTGGAGCTGTACAACCTCTGGTTCCTCATCATCGCCGTGCTGTGGATCGGCTACTTCTTCCTCGAAGGATTCGACTTCGGCATCGGCATCCTCACCCGCGTCCTCGCCCGCGACGACGTCGAACGCCGCGTCCTCATCAACACCATCGGCCCCGTCTGGGACGGCAACGAAGTGTGGGTCCTCACCGCGGGCGGCGCCACGTTCGCGGCCTTCCCGGACTGGTACGCGACCCTGTTCAGCGGCTTCTACCTGCCACTCCTCGCCATCCTCGCGTGCCTGATCGTCCGCGGCGTCGCCTTCGAATACCGGGCGAAGCGCAGCGGCGCGCGCTGGCAGCGCAGCTGGGAACTGGCGATCTTCTGGACGTCGCTGCTCGCGTCCTTCCTGT
The DNA here is from genome assembly GCF_039542225.1 of Yinghuangia aomiensis. Classification (NCBI taxonomy): domain Bacteria; kingdom Bacillati; phylum Actinomycetota; class Actinomycetes; order Kitasatosporales; family Streptomycetaceae; genus Yinghuangia; species Yinghuangia aomiensis. Next base: position 295,606 of record NZ_BAABHS010000010.1, read on the forward strand.
GGGGCGTCGCGTTCGCGAACATCGTGCGCGGCGTTCCGATCGGGCCGGACAAGAACTTCACGGGCGACCTGGCGGACCTGCTGAACCCGTACGCGATCCTCGGCGGCGTGGTGACCCTCTGCCTGTTCACCTTCCACGGAGCGACATTCGCGGCGCTCAAGACCGCCGGCGACATCCGGGTGCGTGCCAACCGCCTCGCCGCGGTGCTGGCGCCGGTCACGGCGCTGCCCGCGCTCGCGTTCCTGATCTGGACGCAGAAGGACAGCGGCGACGGGTGGAGCCTCGCGGCGATCGTCGTCGCCGTGGTGGCGCTGGTCGCGTCGCTGGGGGCGAACCGGCTGGGGCGCGAGGGCTGGACGTTCGTGCTGTCCGGGCTGACCATCGTGGCCGCGGTCGCGGCGCTGTTCCTGGCGCTGTTCCCGGACGTCATGCCGTCCAGCACGAACCCGGCGTGGAGCCTGACGGCGAAGAACGCGTCGTCGAGCCCGTACACGCTGAAGATCATGACGTGGGTCGCGGTCTTCGCGACGCCCGTGGTGATCGGCTACCAGTCGTGGACGTACTGGGTCTTCCGGAAGCGCATCGGGACCCGTCACATCCCGGCGGCGTAGCGCCGTGCCCTAGGTTCCCGCGCATGCACCCGGCGGTCTTCGCCGCCGGGGACTGGCAACCAAGCCACCGGTCTGATAGTTCTGGACTCAGTCAAGCATGTGGAGGCATGGTGCGGGGTCTCGGCGGAAAAGTTGCGGTGGTCACCGGCGGTGCCCGGGGTATCGGGGCAGCGACGGCAGTACGGCTCGCGGAGGAAAACGTGGCGGTCGCGATAGGCGACCTGCACGGCGAGGAAGCCGAAGCCCTCGCCGGAAAAATACGCGCCGACGGCGGCAAAGCCGTCGCGCTGCGGATGAACATCCGCGACGACGAGTCCGTCGACGCGCTGGTCGCCGCCGCCGTGGACGCCTTCGGCGGACTCGACCTGCTGGTCAACAACGCCGGCGGCTCGCTCGGCCACGACCGCAACGTCGCCGAGAACGACGACCGCCTCTGGTCCGCGACCTGGGACCTCAACCTCATGGGCACCGTCCGCGTCACCCGCGCCGCACTCCCGCACCTGCGCGCCCGCGGCGGCGGCGCCATCGTCAACATCGCCTCCGGATCCGGCACCCTCGCCACCCCCGGACTGGCCGCCTACGGCACCTCCAAGGCCGCCGTCATCCAGCTCACCCGCAACGTCGTCGCGGCCTACAGCCACGAAGGCATCCGCTGCAACGCGATCTGCCCCGGCATGATCATCACCCCCGGGGCCAGCAGCGCCATGCCCGCGGACGTCATCGCCCGCATCGCCGACCGCATCCCGATGGGCCGCACCGGCACACCCGAGGACATCGCCGGGCTCGTCACCTACCTGCTGTCCGCGGACGCGGCCTACGTCAACGGCCAGGTCATCCACTGCGACGGCGGCGCGCGCGACGTCGGACCGTCGGGGCCGGCCCGCGGTACGACCGCCTGAACCCGCACCACCCGGAGCAGCCCCGGGCGCCCTTCGGCGCCTTCGAGTACCTCCGAGCACCGCCGAGCACCGCCGAGCACTTGGCACCACCCCCACCGGAACGAAGGATTGCCCGTGGTCCTGCTGGTCGACGTCCGCGACAAGGTCGCCACCGTCACACTCAACCGCCCCGAGGCGCGCAACGCCCTGTCGCCCGAGCTCGCCGCCGCCATACCCCAGGCGATCGCCGAACTCGACGCCCGCGAGGACGTCTCCGCGATCGTCCTCACCGGCGCCGACCCGGCCTTCTGCGCCGGCTTCGACCTCAAGCGCCTCGCCGCCACCGGCACCTCCCGCGCCGAAGGCACCGAGCCGACCACCCCCGCCTACTGGGGCCCGTTCCCGCCGCACAGCACCCCCGTCATCGGCGCGATCAACGGCCCCGCCGTCACCGGCGGCTTCGAACTCGCCCTCGGCTGCGACTTCCTCATCGCCTCCGAACGCGCCCGCTTCGCCGACACTCACGCCCGCGTCGGCCTCATGCCCGGCTGGGGCCTCACCATCCGCCTGCCCCAGCTCATCGGGCCCGCCCGCGCCCTGCAGATGAGCGTCACCGGCGAATTCGTGGACGGGCAACGCGCTTTCGCGTGGGGCCTGGTCAACGAGGTCGTGCCGCACGCGGAACTCCTGCCGCGCGCCCACGCCATCGCCGCGCAGATCGCCGAGATCCCGTCCGCGTACATCGCCGAAGTCCGCGACATGTACCGGGAAACGGCCCTCCTCGACGGCGACGCCGCCTGGGCGCGCGAGCACACCCGCGCCCGCAACTGGATCGACCAGCGCTTCGACCGCGCCCGGCTCGCCGGCGTCCGCCAGGACATCGTCGACCGCGGCCGCACCTTCATCGCCGGCGAGGACAAGGACGCGGAGGCCGCCCGATGAAGGTCTACACGGGCATGGACCCGCGGATCCCCCTGCGCGACGTGGGCGCTCACGCGCGCCGCGCCGAGGCCGCCGGATACGACGGCCTGCAGGTCTCGGAGACCATCCACGACGGGTTCGCCCTGGCGCTGCTGGCGCTGGAGCACACCGAGCGGATCACCGTCCGGACGTCGGTCGCGCTGGCGTTCGCGCGGTCGCCGATGCTGACCGCGTACACGGCGTGGGACCTCGCCCGGTTCTCCGGGGGGCGCTTCCACCTGGGACTCGGCACGCAGATCAAGCAGAACATCGAAGACCGGTACGGCATGCCGTGGTCGGAACCCGCGGCCCGGATGCGCGAGTACGTCGGCGCGGTGCGGGCGGCCTTCGCGACGTTCCGGACCGGCGAGCGGCCGGCGTTCGAAGGCGAGCACTACCGGATCACGCGGATGCAGCCGTACTTCAACCCGGGGCCGGATGCGGAGACGCCCGAGCCGCCGGTGTTCCTCGGCGGTGTGAACCGTCGCATGTGCGCGTTGGCGGGGGAGGTCGCGGACGGCTTCGTCACGCACCCGACCAACTCGTCGCCGCGGTACCTCGAGGAGATCTGCCTTCCCGGGCTGGCCGAGGGGCGTGGCCGGCGGGAAGGCGGCGACGGGGCGTTGGAGCTGGTCGCGGGCACGCAGGTCATCGCGGGGGCTACGCAGGAGGCCCTGGACAAGGAACGCGAGCGTCAGCGGCGGCTGTTCGCCTTCCTGTACTCGACGCCCGCGTACCGGCGGACCCTGGAGCTGTACGGCTGGGGCGAGATGCAGGACCAGCTCGCCCGGATGGTGCGGCAGGACCGGTGGGACGACCTGCACGCCGTGGTGACCGACGAGGTCCTGGACGCGCTGGTGCCGATGGCGCTGTACGAGGACCTTCCCGAGCTGATCCTCGGACGGTGGGGGAGCCTGGCCGACGGGGTGACGGTGCCGCTGCCCGCGGATCCCGCGCATGACGGGCGGGTGGCCGAGGTCGTGAAGGCGCTGCAGGAGGCGTGAGGTTCCGTCCCTGGGCGTGTCCGGGCTCCGGGCACGCCCAGGGCACGCGGCTGCCGGGCCGGTCGGTCGTGGCGGCCGGATAAGGTCGCGCACATGCTCTCCGCCGAGACCCTGGCCGCCGCGATCGACGACGATGCGGACGCGATCGACGACATTGCCGCGCTTGCCGCGACACACCCCCACGAAGTCGCCCCGCATCTCCCGCGGCTGCTCGACGCCGGCCTCCTCTGGCCGCCGCAGATATATCGGCCCCTCGACGAGGACACGCAGCGGGCGCTGGTGGCGCGGATCGAGGCCGGCACGGATCCGGCAGCGGCCCAGTTCCTGGATGTGCTCGCGTTCGCGCGGGGCGCTGACGCCGAACGTGCTTTCCGGCGCTGGCGGGACGAGCCCCCGGCCGGCTGCGCCGCGGCCGCCGTCGAGCGGAGCACGATCGAGGCGGGGTGGCTGGTCACCGGCGACGGCATTCGCGAACTGCAGGCCGCGGTCGCGTACGAGTTGGTGCCGGGCGGCGGGGACGCGCCCGTGGACGACGACGCGCACTGCCCGTGGTGTGGAGCGCCGCTGTGGGTCGCGCTCGACGTCGACACGGAGGCGGACGAGCGGGTCGCGGCCGCGCCGGCGCACACCGGCTGGTCGGGGCGGCTGCGGGTGACCCCGTGCCTGGTGTGCTCGTGCGTCGGGCCGAGCTTCTTCCGGGTGGCCTCCGACGGCGGCGCGGCCTGGTCGCCGCACACGCGCAAGCCCGACTGGTACACCCCGGGACCGCCGGAACGCCCCGGAACCGTGCCGCCGGCCGTCGGCCCGGCGCGGGCGACGCCGCACGGCGCGAGCGCGTGGGGCAAGGGCGGGTCGACGCTGGGCGGTTCGCCGGACTGGATCCAGGACCCGCACGACATGCGCTGCCCGGAGTGCGGGTCACCGATGTCGTATGTCGGTCTCGTCGGGGGAGCGGACTTGGGGGAGTACGGCGAAGGCGCGTGGTACGTCTTCCTCGACGCGCCGTGCGGGCTGGTCGCCGTCGAATACCAGCAGTCGTGACTGGCTGGTGACGGCCGTGGCCGCCGGCGTCGCTCAGGCCTGCGACGCCGGCGGCCGGGGGGTCGGCCCTGGGGCCGAGCGGGTGCCGTCGGATGTGCGGTGGAACGTGCCGTCAGATCTGTGCGGCGACCTCGGTGGCGGCGCGTTCGCCGGACGCGACGGCCGAGTTCAGGGTGGCGTTGTCGACGTCGGTGTGTTCGCCGGCGAAGTGGATGCGCCCTTCCTGCACGCCTTCGTAGCCGGAGAACGCCGTGTACTGGCCGATGCGGTAGTAGTGGTAGGCGCCGTAGTGCCACGGGTCGACCGACCAGTGGTCCTCGTACGCCTTGCCGTTCCAGGCGGCGCGGGTGCCCGGCAGCAGGTTCTCGATCTGGTTGAGGAAGAAGTTGATGTCCGCCGACGGCGCCGGGCCGTGCGCGGCGCCGGTGTAGCGGTAGCGCGCGGTATTGCCGCCGGGGAAGTTGACCAGCAGGGCCGGGGATCCGGTCGCGCCCAAGTCCACCGAGCCGTCCCACGCGCTCTGGTAGCCGTCCGGGCCGGTGTTGGTCACGCCGTTGCTGCCCGCCGCGGGCCACGTCTTGTGACCGAGCTGGAGGACCAGCTTCGCGTTGTGGCCCATGCCCTGTTGGGCGATCGCCGTGGTCTTCCGCGGCGTCAGGCCCGCGCAGCTCAGGTCGACGTTGCGCAGCATGCGGAACGGCAGCGCCAGGATCAGGTGGTCGGCCACCACGTCGACGAGCGAGCCGGAGCGGTTGAACGTGCAGGTATAGCTGCCGTTCGTGTTGCGCTTGACGGCGACCAGTTCGTAGCCCTGCTTGACGGTGCCCGGCGGGAGTTCGCCGACCATGCCGCTGACGATCTGGTCGTTGCCGCCCTTGAAGTGGTACAGCTCGTCGAAGGTGTCGCCGCCGAACGCGCCGCTGCCCCAGAATCCGACCAGGCCCACGGCCGACGAGTCGGCGGGTTCGCCGCCGCCTTGGAGCTGGAAGGTCTGCATCAGCTGGCCCAGCGGGGAACGCGAGTCGATGCCGATCTCGGCCATGTAGTCGAGGCAGGACATGCGGTCGAGGCGCAGTGCCTCGGCGGTGTAGTTGTTGTACCGGGGTGAGCCCATGGCCTGGTACGACGCGCCGATCGCGTCGATGTAGGCGCCCAAGTCGGCGTCGAAGGTGTTGTAGGGGGCGTTGTTGACCCAGGCGAGGAAGTCCCCGTCGGGGAGGAGTCCGGCGTTGGCGAGTTCGGTGTCGACGTGGAACCGCTGGGCGAGCGCCAGGATTTGGCTGTCCGAGGAGCTGATGAACGAGCCGCCGTGCTCGTGGACTTGGCCGTTGTTGAAGAAGCCGCGCAGCGACCAGCAGCGGCCGCCGATGTGCGACGTGTCGGCTTCGTAGACGGTCGCGGCGATGTGCTTGGGGCCGGTCCAGAGCTGGTGCGCGGCGCGGAGTCCGGCGAGGCCGGCGCCGACGACCACGACGCGCGGGGCGGTCGCGGCGTTGGCGCGGGACGGGGAGAGGAGGCCGCCGGGGATGGCGGAGGCGGCGGCCAAGGCGCCGGCGGTGGTGAGGAGTTGGCGGCGGTTGAGGGTGCGGTCGGAGCCTCCGGGCTCGGCTTCGCGGCCGGTGTTCTCGGCCATCTGCCCGGCGAGTTCGGCGGTCGGCATGCCGCGGCGGCGGGCCTCCGTGCGGAGGGAGAACGCGGCGCGGAGGCGGCTGGGGGTGCCGAGGCGGGTGGTCACGCGGAGGGGGGCGGGGGACTGCGGGGCAGGAGGCTTGGGAAGCATCGAATCCCTCTTCCGGCATCGGAGCGGCTGCGTTCGGGTGGCGAACTACCGTCGGGTTTGCCGCAGTTGGTGACGCGGTGGAGCCTCGCGGCGCGGCGTGCGCCGGAGGGACCGGTGCCCTGGTGGGCGTGGCGGCTGTGTGAGTGAAGCGTGGGCGCATCGGTGGTGTCAACGGTGATGCGCTCGGGTGGCGCGGGAAAACTTGTTCCGCAGAGGCGTGGTTGGGCTTAATGGGAGGAAAGCGGGTGGGATCGGCGGCTTGGGCATCGCCCCGTGCGCGGTCCGTCCTTGCGAGGCTTGGAGGTCCTGACGAAGGCGTTGTGCGTGTCGGTGTGCGATGAGCCGGGTGGCGAGGCCGAGGAAGGCTTCGTGGATGTCGTCGCGGCGTTCCCGGCGGATGCGTAGTCGGCGGACGTCGTGGAGCCGGGCCGCGCAGCCGGGTGACGTCGTCGCGGTTGCGGCCGGTCGACGAGACCCCGAGCGGGATGCCTTGGCCGTCGGTCAGGAGGTCCTACGTTGGTCGTGGGTCAGACGGGCTGTCGTAGGGTCCAGAGGCCCGGAGACGCCGGGTATGGCTTTCAGGGGGTTGCACTCGATGGTTCGCTCCACCTGGCCGCCCGGCGTCTCACGACGA